>CALHXF010000214.1 GCA_938040095.1 uncultured Caulobacterales bacterium | reverse complement strand
ATCGGTTTTGCAAATGGCGCTGTCGAGGCCGCCTGTAACCCCATGATTGCCGATATGTATAAGGATAATAAGACGACAATGCTCAACCGCTTCCATGTGTGGTTCCCGGGCGGCATCGTTATTGGCGCTGTTGCGGCCTATATTATGGGAACGCAGCTGAGTATGAGCTGGCAGTCACAGATTGGGATTATGCTCATCCCGACCGCGATTTATGGCTTTTTGATTTTCACAACAAAGTTCCCTGAGAAAGTTAAAAGCGCTCCGGTGAATTCATTTACATTAATCATGCTTGTGGCCGTTATGGCATTGCTCTCTTTGCTCGGGCTTGTTGATCTATCCACGACGCTGGCGTTCTTTAAGACGGTTGCGGGTAAGCTTCTTGTCTTGGCGGGCGTATTTGTTCTTCTCGCTGTCTTGCTGCGCAAGCGCGGGAGCAATTGGCGCGACGTGATTTTGCTCTTCATCATGATGGCAATCATGACGCTCACCACCACATCAGAACTGGGAACGCAGCAATGGGTTGAACGGATCCTGGGAAGCACGGGCGCGAATTCTATGATCGTGCTCGCCATGGTCACAGGCGTTATGGCCGTTGGCCGTTTCTTTGCAGGGCCGGTCATTCACGCCCTTAATCCCGTCGGCGTGCTGCTCATGTCTGCGGTCGTCACAAGTCTTGGCCTATTCTTTATGAGCGTTGCGAGCGGTGGCATGATTTATCTGGCGGCCTTAGTCTTCGCGATTGGCGTCTGTTACTTCTGGCCAACGATGATCGGTTTCGTCTCTGAATATCTACCGAAGACAGGTGCACTCGGGATGTCGATTGTTGGCGGTGCAGGTATGATGGGTTTGTTTGCTTGGACGCCTGTTATCGGCGGCTGGATCGATACTGCAACTGCGAGTGCCGAGGCGGCTGGTCTCGAAGGTAATGCTGTCACGCTTATGGCAGGGCAGGACACGTTGAGTAAAATTCTGATTTTTCCAATTGTTCTGACGATTGCGTTCGTAGTTCTATTCCTTCTCCGTAAACGCTTCATTTTGGAGGCTGCAAATGACTAATTCATTTATGTCAAATCGGCGCGATGCGCTTAAAGGCTTGTTAGCGATTTCTGCTGCTGGCGCACTGGCCGCGTGTAAAGCAAGCGGCGAGGCGGGAGACGCCTCAAAGCCTAAGGTTCTCTCAGGCGGACCAAAACTAACGACGGCCGAAATGGCGCTGGTCGCCGCTTTGGCCCAGACGATTATCCCTAAAACGGAGACGGCTGGCGCCGTTGAAGCGGGTGTGCCTGCTGTTATTCAAACGCTCTTCACGGAATGGGGTGATGACAATTATCGTAACTATTGGCGTGCTGGATTAAATGGTTTGGAGCAGCACTTCCTCCAAGCTGGTGGGCAAAATTTCGCGAAAATGGTGCCGTCACAACAGGCTAATTTACTCGGGAAGTATGATGCAAAGGCGTACGCTGAGGCAGGGTTCGACGATTTCTATAAAAATATGAAGTCGACCATCGCAACGGCCTATTACATGTCCGAACCTGGCGCGACGGAAGAGCTCGCATATGAACCTGTACCGGGAGAGTTCAAAGGCTGCGTGCCGCTCTCTGATCAACCTAAAACTTGGGCGACATAGTCATGGCGGATTTTGACGTAATTGTAGTTGGGTCCGGAATGTCGGGCGGCTGGGTCGCAAAAGAACTTTGTGAACGCGGATTTAAGGTCGCCGTCATCGAACGTGGTCGGCAGATCACACCCGAAAAAGATTATACGGATATGGTGGACCCTTGGGATACGCCGAACCTAGACCGAACCTCCGATGAGGATAAGGCAAAGCATCCCGTTCAACACACGGTTTACGCCTTTAACCAAAACACGAAGCAATATTGGGTTGATGACAATAAGAACCCTTATGAAGTTGCAGAAGGTACAAAATACGGATGGCTCAGAGGCTACCAAACAGGTGGGCGGTCCATCATGTGGGGGCGTCAAAGCTACCGCATGTCAGAAATCGATTTTGAGGCAAATAAGAAGGACGGCCACGGTGTGGATTGGCCTGTGCGCTACGCAGATATCGAGCCTTGGTATGATAAGGTCGAGTATTTCGCAGGTATCAGTGGATCCATGGAAGGCTTGGACATTCTACCCGACGGCGTTTTCCAACCGCCGCATGAACTCACCTGTGCTGAAGTCGAATTTAAAGCCAAGGTCGAAGAAACATTTCCAGGTCGAAAAGTTATTCCTGGCCGTGTCGCCAATTTGACAAAACCAACGCCAGAGCAAACCGCTTTGGGTCGTGGTCAGTGCCAAGCCCGAGATCTATGCTATCGCGGTTGCTCATTCGGCGCTTATTTTAACTCCAATGTTGCGACGCTTCCTGCGGCCAAGCTTACGGGTAATCTGACGATGATTACGGACACGGCTGTTCTGAAAGTTGATCACGACATGGAAACTGGTCGGGCCACAGGTGTTCAAACCATCAATGTTGAAACGAAAGAGACGAAGACGATTACGGCTCGTGTCGTTTTCTTAAATGCGTCAACTATCGGAACGACGATGATTTTGTTGAATTCCGCGCATGAAGGTGCGCCGAATGGTTTGGCCAACAGTTCGGGGCAGTTAGGTAAAAACTTGATGGATCACGTTGCTGGCGCGGGTGCCGCTGCGACCATGCCAGGTTTTGAAGACAAGTATCACTACGGCAAACGTCCGAATGGGTTTTATATCCCTCGGTTCCGCAACCATACGGAAGAGAGTTCAGATTCGGTACGTGGATATGGATATCAGGGTCGCATCTATCGGGAAAGCTGGCAGTCAAATGTGGGCGATGCAGGTATTGGTCCAGACTACAAAGAAGCCAACAGTAAGCCTGGGCCTTGGAGCGTCGGCATTGTGGCCTTCTGTGAAATTCTGCCAGATGAGCGCAATACGGTGACCCTACATCCGACAAGAAAAGATGAATGGGGCATGCCTGTGCCAGTGATTAATCAGAAGCATCGTGAGAACGAAGTCGCCCTGATGAAACATGCAACACGCGATACGAAGTTGATGTTGGAAGCCGCAGGCATGATTGTTCATCACACCGATAACCCAGATGACATCACCGCAGAAAATATGTCCGCTCCAGGCCGCGGTATCCATGAAATGGGAACGGCGCGCATGGGTCGTGATCCGAAGACATCAGTCCTGAACCAGTGGAACCAAAGCTGGGACGTGGAAAATCTCTTTATCACGGACGGTAGCTTCATGACCTCAGGGGGATGTCAAAACCCGTCGATCACATATATGGCCTTTTCCGCGCGGGCCGCTGATTACGCGGCGAAGCTGATGGAATCTGGCGAGCTATAATGGCAGACTTCGACGCAATTGTCGTCGGATCTGGTATCTCTGGCGGCTGGGTCGCGAAAGAGCTGTGTGAACGCGGATTGAAGGTCTGCGTTCTCGAGCGGGGGCGGCCGATCGATCCGTTAAAAGATTATTCAGATCATCTCGACCCTTGGGACAAACCCAACTTTGATCGCATTCCCGATGCTGATATGAAGCGCGATTTTTTCGTTCAGGGTCAATATTATGCTCTGAAAGAAAGTAACAGACATCTCTTTTTAACGGATAGGGAACAACCTTACGAACGTGCGCCGAACCAATCTTTCAATTGGCGACGTGGGAATTATGTTGGGGGCAGGTCATTACTTTGGGGGCGTGCAGTTTATCGTCTATCCGACAATGATTTTGAAGCGAATAAATTGGATGGCGAAGGTGTGGATTGGCCTGTTCGCTACAAAGATATTGCGCCGTGGTATGACCATGTCGAAAAATTCATTGGAGTCGCCGGCGACAGAGACGGTGTTCCGCAGGTTCCTGATGGCGAGCATTTTCTACCTGCTTTCGAACATACTTGTGTTGAAACTGATCTAAAAAAAAAGCTCGAAACCCTCTATCCCGAACGCAAGCTCATTATGGGGCGGGTGGCGCACTTAACGCATCTATCGGATGAACAAATTGCCCTCGGTCGTGGGAAATGCCAAGCGCGAAATCTGTGTTTTCATGGGTGCAGCTATGGCGCTTATTTTAGCTCAGTTTCAGCCACGCTGCCTGCCGCGGAAAGAACAGGAAATCTAACGCTCATTTCTAATGCCGTGGTGAGCCGTCTTGTCCATGACAAAGATGCAAACCGGATAACTGGTGTCCAAATGGTTGACCGTGACACTGGGGTTGGGTCCACACATACCGCGAAGGTTGTTTTCCTGAATGCGTCAACGATCGGGTCTACACTCATTCTGATGAATTCTGCGACGGAGCATATGCCCACTGGCCTCAGCAATGGGTCGGATCAACTGGGACGCAATTTGATGGACCATGTTAAGGGGACAATGGTTCAAGGCACCTCTGATGGGTTTCAAGATAAATATGTGTTCGGTCGTCGTCCTATTGGGGGCTATATTCCGCGCTATCGAAACTTTCCGAGACATGTGGAAACCTACAAACGTGGATGGGGATATCAGGTCTATTCTGGAAGAGGTCCCTGGAGCGGTAACTCCGAAGGGATTGGCCAGACATTTAAGTCTCAAAACCAGACGCCCGGTCCTTGGTCCGTCGTCCTACACGCCTTTGGCGAATGCCTTCCAGACGAAAGCAACCGTGTCACGGCTCATGCCAATAAGGTCGATAAATGGGGTCAGCCGATTGCTGTTATCGATTTAAAACTAGGGAAGAATGAAGAAGCGATAATGCGTGCGGCGCATCAAGATGCGATTGATATTTTGACCGATGCAGGCCTGCGCAATTTATACGAAATACAGAAACCTGATGATAATTTAAACGGGATAAGCGGAGCTGTTCATGAAATGGGGACGGCGCGTATGGGCCGTGATCCTAAGACGTCCGTCCTAAATGGATGGAATCAATCTCACGAAATTCCGAATTTATTTATTACGGACGGGTCATTTATGACATCCTCCGCGACCCAAAATCCATCCCTGACCTATATGGCGTTCTCTGCGCGCGCAGCGAATTATGCTGCTGATTTGATCCAGTCTGGAGCGCTTTGATGCCTGATTTTGATGCGATTGTTGTCGGGTCGGGCATGTCGGGCGGGTGGTCAGCCAAAGAGCTCTGCGAACGTGGATTGAAAACGCTCGTCTTGGAGCGTGGTCCCGATATTGATCCTGCTAAAGATTACTCCGATATGCAGGACCCTTGGGATAAAAAATATCTCGACCGCATACAAACTGAAGAAGCTAACCACGATTATGCGATCCAAAAAGACGTCTATGTCTTCTATGAATCGACGAAACACCTCTGGGCGAATGATCGCATTTACCCATACACAACGGAATCAGGAACCGATTATCAGTGGCTACGCGGGCACCATGTTGGCGGGCGATCCCTCACATGGGCGCGCATGTCATTCCGTTTTTCGGACCATGATTTCGAAGCTAATAAGGCCGACGGCGTTGGCGTTGATTGGCCCATTCGATACGCAGATTTGGAACCGTGGTATGACAAAGTAGAAGAATTCGTCGGAGTCTCTGGGTCGATGGAAGGCCTTGGTCAGTTACCTGACGGGAAATTTTTGCCGCCGTTTGAAATGGACTGTGCAGAAAAATTGCTAAAATCAAAAATGGCGGATCATTTTCCTGACCGTACAATGATGGTCGGGCGAGTGGCGAATTTGAAGCGTGCGACGGAAGAGCATTTGGCACTTGGTCGTGGGGCGTGTCAGGCTCGAAATTCATGTTTTCGCGGGTGTTCATTCGGTGCCTATTATAGTTCGAACTCTGCGTCTTTACCCGCAGCTCGCAATACAGGGAACCTGACCCTCAAACCTGATTCAATCGTCCATAGTCTTGTCTATGACAAAGCGACCAATCGTGTTTCAGGCGTGCGCGTTATCGACCGCGTTACGAAGGCCACGACGACATATACGGCTAAGGTCGTGTTTCTTAATGCTTCCGCAATCGCAACGGCTACTATACTTTTGAATTCAAAATCTGAGACATTTAAAAAGGGACTCGGAAATAGCTCGGATCAAGTCGGGCGTAACTTGATGGACCATGTTGCGGGGGCCTTGGTCCATGCGAAAATTGATGGGTTGGAGGATCGATATTACTCGGGCCGCCGTCCCGCCTGTGGCTATATTCCGCGCTATCGGAATTACCCTGAATATACAGAAGACTATAAGCGTGGGTTTGCTTTTCAAGTTTACACGAGTCGCGGAAGTTGGAACGCGAATGCTTCGGGCATTGGCGAAGACTATAAGACGCAACAAAGACAACCCGGCGAATGGTCAATCACCTTGGATACTTACGGCGAAGTCCTCCCTAATCCGAACAACCGCGTGACCTTGTCCAATACGAAAGACCAATGGGGATTAGCGGTACCACACATGGATGCGAAGATGGGGCCGAATGAAATGGCCTTGATGCAAGCTGGCTCTGACGACGCTGTGGATATCCTAACTAAAGCTGGATTTCGCGATATTCGACGCGGTGAAGTCAAACCGACGCAACCTGGCAACCGCATCCACGAAATGGGTACCGCTCGCATGGGACGTGATCCTAAAACGAGCGTCTTGAACAAGTGGAACCAGGCTTGGGATGTTCCTAATCTATTTATCACGGATGGGGCGTGTATGACGTCATCCGCCATTCAAAACCCATCCATAACTTACATGGCGCTTTCTGCGCGGGCTGCAAATCACGCAGCGGATTTAATCGAAAGAGGAGAGCTGTGATGCTGTCACGACGTTTATTCATGGGCAGTGCTGCTGCCACACTTGGTTTGGCGGCTTGTAGTGGCGGAACGCCTGCGGATGTCACGAAGGTTGGTATACGAAAGCTCGGGCAGATCGGACTTCAAACCTACACATTGCGTGAAATAATCGAAGATGATCCTGTAGGAACACTGAAAATGATCAAAGACCTTGGCTATGATTACGTCGAATTAAACGGACGAAATTTCTCAGAGCGTTCGGCAAAAGACATGATCAGCATGGTCAAAGATGCAGGCCTCTATTCCCCTGCAACGCATTATAGCCTTGAGGGCGTCAGAGATGATTTTGCGAAAACCGTACAAGATGCACAGGACCTGGGTGTCGAGTATATGATCGTGCCCTGGATCGGCGAGGAGGGACGCTCCGTGGAGGGTTACAAATCGATTGCTGCGATGTTCAATGAACGGGGCCGTCAAGCGCGGGAAGAAGGGTTCAAGCTCGCGTATCATAACCATCAGTTCGAGTTTTTTGACTTAGGGCAGGGTGTCACGGGCATGGACATTCTTTTGAATGAAACTGATCCAGAAATTGTCGATTTCGAGTTGGACCTATTCTGGACAAGACTGGAACTTGATGATGTCCCGAGCTTCTTGCGTGCGCATCCTGGGCGCTTCAAACTTGCCCATGTGAAAGACATGAAAGGGAACCCGAAAAAGTGGAAAAATAGTGTCGACTTTGACGGGATCAAAGCGGATTTGATGGTCAATGTCGGTGAAGGCGATATCCCGTTCGAGAGTTATTTTGCCCTCAATGATATTTCAGGCATGGAATATTTCATCATGGAGCATGATAACCCGCCGAAGCCTTTCCGTGGATCAATTAAGCAAAGTATCGATGCCGCGCGCGCAATGCGGTTCTAGTCCAACCTCCTAGCGTTCTAATTCGAGCCCGGAGAAACGCGCTCTGGAAAGGGATTTGCCACCAGCATCGCCCAATATGTAGAATAGGTCGTGTCGGGTTCGTAAACTAATGCGAGCCCAAATTCGGTGACATCATCGCGGAGCAAGTTTTCATTGTGGCCTGGAGATTTTTTCCAACCCTCGAAAACGGCGTCCCAACTCATCTGGCCTGTGGCGACATTTTCGCCAGCGATGGAGAAATAATAGCCTTGTCGTTGGATGCGCTCGCCGTGGCCCGAACCGTCGCTTCCCGTGTGGCTGATTGTTCCTGTTGCCGCTAGATCAAGCGCGTGAACCTCGGAGGCAAGATTAAGCTTCTCGCTATATCGTAGCGTCTGCAGCCCTTTCGAGACGCGGTAAGCGTTCAAGTCCGAAAGCGCGATGTTAAAATCTAACGTCTCGGGTGGAACACGTGGAAACACGGCATTCTCGCCCCCACCATCATTGAGGCGACAGAACATTTCAGGTTTTGTGACATCAGGTTGATGAATGACTGAACCGCGACAGGTTTCGATATCGGCGTTACACAAAGCTTCGCAGGCTTCAACAGATGTGACGATATGAACTTTATAGGTCCCATCGTCGTCGGCTATAGTTGTAATATCTGAAGCGGCAATCGCACTCCCAGTCATGACCAACACTGCCCCCAATGTGGCCGCGCATCCTACCGTCCAATTTCTTATTCCCATAACGTCAACTTATAAAGCGATCTGAATTTGAGATAGAGAATGACAGTTTAACCCCTAAGGGTCAGTTTCCAAACCTATTAATTCTTCGTCAGGTTCTCTCAATGAATTTTGGCAATACGTTAAGGTAATTACGCTAACGCCCAGCACCCGTTTTACCGCCTCCACCGCCTGCGGCCATATCTCGTTCTTGAATAAAGGCATCACCAAGCCCTTGATAGAATGTGGCGAGTGATTGCGCGCGCTCATTGTCAATATTGGGATCAGGGGCGGATAGGGCGATGTTAGACAACCCCTTATGCGAACCTCGCATATAGGCTTTCCAGACATCAACAGGCAGTAATCCGCCCGTCACTTTTCGCATGGATGAATTATCATCATTGCCGAGCCACACACCTGTCGTCATTTGCGCCGTGAAACCCACAAACCAAGCATCGCGATAATCCTGTGATGTTCCCGTTTTCCCGCCAGCCTGACGTGGACCCAGTCGCGCGCCGTGTCCTGTGCCTGTGTCGATGACATCACGTAGCATCGACGTCATTTGTCGCGCATAGGGCACAGGATAAACACGACGTCCCGCGACGGTCCGGCGTTTGTAGATCGGCGTGCCTGACGTATCCTTGATCTCGGTGATCATATGCGTCGGACGCAACAGACCTTCATTTGCGAAGACAGAATAGGCGCGAGTCATTTCGACCAAGGTGACTTCTGATGACCCCAGCGCGAGAGAGTATTCGGGGCGCAGCTCGCTATTGATACCAAACCGTTTGGCAAGTGAGGCCACTTGTGAGGGGCCAACTTCGGCGGTGACCTGCGCGGCGATGGTGTTTATTGATAATTTCAGCGCTTCGCGAATAGTCATCGGACCGCGATAGCGACGGGTATAATTCTGCGGAGCCCAATTCCCGATTTCTGTGGGTTGATCGATCCGCACAGTTCCAGGCGTGAAGCCATCTTCCAAGGCGGCCGCGTAGGAGAATGTCTTGAAGCTTGATCCGGGTTGACGTTTGGCTTGATCGGCGCGGTTGAATTTCGACGTCTTGTAATTACGTCCGCCGACAAGGGCCAAAACTGCGCCCGTGGTGTTGTCGATGGAAACGACAGCGCCTTCGCTGACTTTTTTGCGTTTCGCCGATTTGACGAACATATTTTCCAAAGAGGTCTGTGCGAGTTTCTGTCGCGTTGTGTCGATAGTCGTTGTGATGATCAAATCTTCTTGACCGTCATTGACCAGATTCGGCGCCTGTTCGGCAATCATATCGAAAATATAACCAATCGCATTTTCATTGATCAACGGATCGGCGTCTTCCGCAATGATGGGCGGATTATCCAAGGCGGTTTGCTGCTGGCTCAGCGTGATCATATCGTTGGCGACCATGCGTTGTAGGACCAATTTGGATCGCGTCACGGCGCGGTCGTAATGTTGCGTTGGATTATAGCGGGACGGCGCTTGGGGAAGGCCCGCCAAAAGCGCTGCTTCTGCGAGGTTCATATTTCGCGCGGATTTCCCGAAATATTTCTGTGCAGCGGCTTCTACGCCAAAGACGCGCGGCCCCATCGGAATACGGTTGATGTAAAGTTCAAGGATTTCTGGCTTGGAGAGTACGGCTTCCATATCGCGCGCCAAAACAGCTTCTTGGAATTTCCGTCGATAGGATTTCTCTGGCGACAAAACGATGTTCTTGACGAGTTGCTGCGTGAGGGTCGAACCCCCTTGGGTCTTTTCACCAGCGCGAGTGTTCTCAAATAAAGCCCGCAAAATCGCTTTATTGTCAATTCCTGCATGTTCGTAAAACCGCTCATCCTCGATCGCAAGGAACGCATCACCGACATAGCTTGGCATTTGTCCGAGCTTGAGCGGCGCGCCAATATATGGCCCGCGATGACCGATTTGATTTCCATCTTTATCGAGCAGTGTAATCGTCGGCTGCAGGTTCAGCTCCCACATTGTCCGTTTATCGGGCAGGGAGGGTAAATCCTTGAGCAGATAATAGCGCGTCTGAAAATAAGCCAGCGCCGTCAAAGCCGAGACGACGAGCAGAATTAGCAACCAAATGGTTCGCCGCTTGCGCTTGCGGTTATCATTCGCAACCGCGTGTGGATTTATGTCAGCACGAAATGTTGGCATTCTCTCCTCAGACCCCTAAAGGGCGCCTATGTCCACACCCCTTAAAGCAGATGCACCCTTTTGGAAAACCAAAACTATGGCCGAAATGAGCCAAGAGGAGTGGGAAAGCCTCTGTGATAGCTGCGGTAAGTGTTGCTGCATCCGTTTGGAAGATGAAGATACAGCTGCAATCTATATCACAGATGTCGCATGCAAGCTGTTCAATCCCGAAACGTGTCGCTGCGGAGACTACGAGAATCGCTCGAAACTCGTGCCAGATTGCGTGACGCTAACACCCGTTAATGTCAGCCAGCTCAAATGGATGCCGCAGACTTGTGCCTATCGATTGGTGTCTGAAGGCAAAGATTTGCCAGAGTATCATCACCTCGTCTCGGGCTCGCGGGACACAATCCACGAAGTCGGCATGAGCGTCCAAGACGCGGTCACAAGCGAAATTCTGGTGGACGAAGACGACATCCCAACACGGATTGTGATCTGGCCTGGTGAACCTGATATAAATTAGCCCATCGACGTGACCCAGTACGGGTCCTCTCCTGAAAGGAGATCGCGGCGATGCTTTGTCGGGTAAATGCAATGCCGAGGTCAAAACCTCGTTTTAAAACGCATACCAATGACATCCTCGGCTAATTGTTTGTGTCTCAAACAACGGAACGGGGATGACAGGGTTTTGGCGACGCTGGCCTTGCTAAACCTCGGAACCAATTCAGTTCCTGTATCTCTTAGAGTTGGAAAAACGGCCCCAGTTACGGGATGTTCGCGTGGCTAGTCAGGCTCGGGCGGAAACCTAATAAATGTATAGTTTTCGAGCCCTCCCAATGTTTCCATTGTGAAAACCCCACGCGACGACGCCTTTTTCCACTAACGGCCATACTATCCAGTCTCGGAACAAATAGCTCTCGTTAGGCCACCCAGATCAGCAAGCGTTACCAAGCCTTTCCCAATGACAAGCGTCGCTTCCCACCGAACAAGCCAACGTACGCTTGGTCGCCCGTTGTGAGAAGACAGCCCTAGAATGACATAGGTTTTGGGGGTGGGGATGCATCTTCTGAAAGAAAATTTAAGGCGTTGATATTATTTGATTATCTTTACGGGAAATCGTTACTAAACGAGGACGGAGTTTGAAATCACTTAACTTTCGCCTCATTTTACCCCGTCATTGCAAGGTTTGTTCTTGCAATCCAGCAGTAGTTATCCGTGGATCACAAGTACAAGTCTTGTGATGGCGACTCAGATTGTTTCAGTATTTTGCCAAAAAATATAGCGGGCCTCAGTTATGATAGTCAGTGGATGATAGGTGCGGATGGGCGTCAAGAATAGAGTTTTGAGGGCTTATGCTTTAACTTAAAATGGTTCCTAATACTGGCTTTTTTTGCACCTGCAAATCATTCGCAATATTTGCCACGCTCCCATGGACTTAACGTCGCGGGTGAGGGTGTATAACACTCACAAAAGCGTCAGATTGTCCGTTGCATTGCCCCCTCTGCCTCAATAGGTTCTGCGCCAAATGCGGACCTCTCTGAGTCTGCCGATTTTTGTGTGCGAGTTTATGACCGAATTCCTTATCGGATACCTGCCAGTTGTTATTCTTTTCGGAATTGCATTGGTGTTGTCTCTTCTCTTTTTGCTCGTCCCTGCGGTGATTGCGCCAAAGGACCCTGATTTTGAGAAGGTCTCGACATATGAGTGCGGCTTTAATGCCTTTGATGACTCCCGTATGAAATTCGATGTGCGGTTCTATTTGGTCGCCATTCTCTTTATTATTTTCGATATCGAAGTCGCGTTTTTGTTCCCTTACGCCGTGTCGCTTGACTCGATGACGTGGGGAGCTTGGCTCGTTGTAATGATCTTCCTTGCAGAGCTGGCTGCTGGCCTCGCTTATGCGTGGAAAATCGGCGCGTTAGATTGGGAATAGGGAGCAGCACAATGGTACTCGTAAACCCAAATGGCGATATCGGCACACCAGCTTATGATGCGCATAAACATGACGTTGGTTTTTCTGGCTTATCCGATCAACTCGCGGACAAAGGCTTCATCACTGCGGCATCAGATGATTTGATCACATGGGCACGGACCGGGTCCTTAATGTGGATGACGTTCGGATTGGCGTGTTGCGCGGTAGAAATGATGCAGGCGTCTATGCCGCGTTATGACGTCGAACGGTTCGGCTTTGCCCCGCGTGCGTCCCCCCGTCAGTCTGACGTTATGATCGTTGCGGGAACGCTAACCAATAAAATGGCTCCAGCGTTGCGCAAGGTTTACGACCAAATGCCAAACCCGCGCTACGTGATTTCAATGGGCAGCTGCGCCAATGGCGGCGGCTATTATCATTACTCTTATGCCGTTGTGCGTGGGTGTGACCGTATTGTGCCTGTTGATATTTATGTGCCTGGGTGCCCGCCAACCGCGGAAGCGCTGGTTTATGGCATTCTACAATTGCAGAAGAAAATCCGCCGCGAAGGCAATATCGAGCGCTAAGTTAGCGTATCGGAAAGCGAAAAGCTCATGGAAGATCTCAAAGACCATATCCTAGACCAACTCGGTGACGCGATTAACAGTGCGGACATCGCATTTGGTGAATTGACGTTAAATGCGCGACGGGCCGAAATCCTGACCGTGCTGACGTTTCTGCGCGATGACCCGATTTGTAAATTCACACAGTTGATCGATATTGCGGGCGTGGATTATCCAACGCGCGCGCGCCGTTTTGATGTTGTCTATCATATGCTTTCTATGGCGCAGAACACGCGCATCCGCATTAAGATCACAACCGATGAAGAGACGCCGGTCCTCAGTTCAGCTGCGGTGTTCCCAAATGCCGATTGGTATGAGCGCGAAGCCTTCGATATGTATGGCATTGCCTTTGAAAACCATCCTGACCTTCGTCGTATTCTTACGGATTACGGATTTGAAGGTTATCCTCTACGCAAAGATTTCCCGCTCTCTGGGTTTGTTGAAGTGCGTTATGACGAAGGCCGTAAAGCTGTTGTCTATGAGCCCGTTAACTTGCCGCAAGAATATAGAAGCTTCGACTTCATGAACCCATGGGAAGGCGGTCAATATGACCTGCCGGGTGATGAGAAGGCCGAGGCGAAATAAAGGATATGATGATGCGCAAGGTTTTTAAGACAGCGATTTTGGCGACTGTTGGCGTGGCTGCTGCAGCATCTGCTTCGGCTGAAATGCCATTGTTCAGCGCATTGTCCACCATGCAAGATAAGCGTGGGTTTGACGCAGAACGGGCGCAGCAGTGTTTGTTGGGTGCAAAAGTTGTTGAAACTGGCGCTGATCTTGGTTTTATCAAAACAGACTCCGCGAAATATTTGCGGGCCGTTGATGTCGTGCCAAAGCTCGAGCTTGTCTTGCGGGACCGCACGCAAACGGACACGATTTTCCAAGCTCATATTGATGACATCAAAACTGAATTCGTCATGTTCAAGACGGCAGATAAGAAGAAACAAAAACGCCTGTTCAAATTGGCCAAAGACTCAAACAAAAAATGCGGCAAGCCTATGGCGCGCACGAAAGTAAAGAACATCGGCATTACGACTGCCAAAGCCGCGATGATCACAGATGTTGATGCAAAAACTGCACGCCTTTGTTATGCGATTGCGTCCGAAAAGGCGGGAACAAATCTTGCTAGCTTGATCGATGCGCTCCTTCAGTCTTCGACGTGGAATAAGGTCTATATCCAAGCCACGCATCGTGAAGGTGCGCCGCAGGATGTGTTGGTTGAGAACTTGAAAATTGCAGATGAAAAAGCGGCGTTGAAAACGACGGATAAAAATATCGTACTGGGTCTCTATGAATCCTGTGGTGATAAATATGAGCGCGCGTCATTCGAATATAAGCTGAACCAACCTGCTGCACCTGCAGCGGGTGAAGAAGAGCCAACCTATGTCAGCTCGGTCGACTGGGATTAAGCTTGCGATCTAACCCGACATATCGTTTTGGCGCTATTGTTGTGGCGCTGTCTTGCGTTGCAATGATCGCTGTCGGTTGCGGTCCTGCAAATGACGAGGGCAGCCGATTTATGCGCGTTGGTAAGCAAATTAGTGATTCCTATGAGGTTGCGCAGATCGAAGATTGTGCGCATGTCGCCGTGCTTGCTAGCGAGATGCAATATGACGAACTTGGTGATGACAAGAGTGAAGCTGACGAAGCGTTAAGGATTATGCGCGGAGTTTTTGCTTCGGCTTACCGCCAAGAAACTGGCGAGAGTCGATCCCTTCAGGATATGGCGGCTCAATCAAGTCTTTATAGCTTGCTGACCGTTGAGATGATGCTGACGGGCGAGGGTACGTCGGAGGTCGCTGTGGAAAAATTAAATGGATGCGTACCTTTCATGGATGCCATCACTAGCTCTCCAGATGTTTGGTGAGTGTAATGGGTAGATATCAGGCGCTAGAGCGGGTGACATTAAGATGACCACAACTGAAGCCATCGTAAACGGCAACGAGCGTAATTTCACGATCAACTTTGGTCCGCAGCATCCTGCGGCGCATGGCGTTTTGCGTCTTGTGCTGGAGCTTGAGGGTGAAGTCGTTGAGCGCGTAGATCCGCATATCGGCTTGCTGCATCGCGGTACGGAAAAGCTGATGGAGCATAAGACATACCTCCAAGCGTTGCCTTATCTTGATCGCCTCGATTACGTCGCGCCGATGAACCAAGAGCATGCGTTTTGTCTTGCGATTGAAAAGCTAACCGACATCGGCGTCCCGCGCCGTGCGTCATTCATTCGAGTGTTATACTCTGAAATCGGACGTATACTCTCGCATCTCCTCAACATCACGACGCAAGCGATGGATGTTGGCGCGCTAACGCCGCCGCTCTGGGGGTTTGAGGAACGCGAGAAGCTGATGGTGTTCTATGAGCGTGCCTCTGGATCGCGTATGCATGCGAATTACTTCCGTCCCGGTGGTGTCCATCAGGACCTACCAGACGCATTGATTTCTGACATCTATGCTTGGTGCGAGCAGTTCCCAGAAAAACTGCAAGACATCGAAACCCTGTTGACTGAAAACCGCATTTTCAAACAGCGCAACGTCGATATTGGTGTTGTCACCGAGGCGGATTGCCATGAGCGTGGCTTTACGGGCGTTCTCATTCGTGGATCGGGTCTGGCTTGGGATTTGCGCCGTAACCAGCCTTATGAAGTCTATTCAGAATTGGATTTCAAAATTCCGCTCGGAAAAAATGGCGATTGCTATGATCGTTATCTCTGCCGTGTCGAGGAAATGTATGAGTCTGTGAAAATCATGAAGCAGTGCATCGAAATGATGCCTGCGGGTCCCGTGATGACGCAGGACAATAAATTCGTTCCGCCGCGCCGTGCTGAGATGAAGCAAAGTATGGAAGCGCTAATCCATCACTTTAAGCTTTATACGGAGGGCGTTCACGTTCCTGCGGGTGAAGTTTATTCCTGCGTCGAAGCTCCAAAGGGCGAATTCGGTGTCTATCTTGTTTCTGACGGGTCGAACAAACCCTACCGTGTGAAACTCCGTGCGCCGGGCTTTCCGCATTTGGCGGCGATGGATTACCTCAATCGTGGGCATATGCTAGCAGACGTCTCGGCGATCCTCGGCTCGCTCGATATCGTCTTTGGGGAGATCGACCGATGAGTGATGCACTCAAGAAAACCTATAGTGATTATATCGCGCTGGGGTATGCGGTCGTCTCTGGCTATCAGGCAGACGGTTTCCATTTTCAGGTGCTTCAAGGCAAAAACGATGTCGTCATCGCACATATGCCACATGCCAAAATCATGGCAGATGGGTTTGTCTTGGACGCCGATGTTCAGATCACAAGGTTTATGAAATGAGCGCGCAACGTATGGCCCTAAAGCAACCTGAGAGCTTTGCTTTCTCTGCTGCGGCTGAAAAAGAAATCGACATGTGGGTCGCAAAATACCCTGCGGATCGTCAACGGTCCGCGCTGATTCCTGCGCTATGGATTGCGCAAAAGGATGCTGGCGGTTGGCTGCCAGAAGTCACAATGCGCACCGTCGCGGACAAACTCGGCATGGCCTATATTCGCGTCTATGAAGTCGCGACATTCTATACGATGTATAGCCTCGCACCGGTGGGTGAGCATTTTATCCAGCTTTGCGGCACGACACCGTGTTGGTTGCGCGGTTCGGATGATCTGAAAGCCGTTATGCAGCGCCGCGTCGGTGGGCAAAATACGATCTCTGCAGATGGTAAGTTGAGCTGGCTTGAAGTCGAATGTCTTGGCGCCTGTTCAAATGCGCCGATGATCCAAATTTCAAATGCGGACGGCGATCATTACTACGAAGATTTGACTGCAGAGAGTTTTGACGCACTGTTGGACAAATTGGTCGCGGGCGAAAAACCTGCGCAGGGTCCACAGAACACACGGCACACATCCGAGCCTGAGGGCGGGGCGACCGTCCTGATCGATGCGTCTATTTACAAACAAGGTCGTAAGCTCACAAAATTGCCTAATCAGGTGAAGAAGCTAGAGATTGTCCGTCATGCGGGCAGTGCGAAAGCTGCTCCTGTAAAAGCCTCATCAGCGAAATCAACGAAGCCCAAAGCTGCTGCCAAACCTAAAGCTGTTGAGACTGCAACGCCTAAAGCTCAATCCGCCGCCAAACCCGCGCCAAAGGTTCTCTACACAGATGGTCCAACGGAGGGCACGCCCGATGATTTGAAAGTCATCAAAGGTATTGGTCCAGTATTCGAGCGTGAGTTGAATGAAAAAGGTATCTATTACTATCGCCAGATTGGTGCGTGGAAAGCAGCCGATGTGAAGATGGTCGAAGCCGAAGCGCTGTCGCGTTTCCCGGGTCGCATCAAACGTGATGAATGGGTAAAGCAGGCCAAAGTGCTCGCGAAATCTGCAGCGAAGGCGGGTTAAGGTGTTCGGCGGAAACTACAATTTGATAACGGCCATATTGATGACGATGGCAACTGCAGCTTGGGGTTTTACGTTATTCGTGACACTCCAAAGCGGTGAAGCCACTAAGACGAATATGATTGTTTGCGCGCTATTTGCTGCGCTGGCTGTCGGATATTGGGTCGCGTATTTTCGT
>CALHXF010000213.1 GCA_938040095.1 uncultured Caulobacterales bacterium | reverse complement strand
CGAACGGCTGTGAAGCTACGGCGCTCGGATTTAATACGGGTCTTATTTGTCGGTAAGCTCGATATCGAAGATATTCCCGCCCTTGCGCAATTGGGCAGTCAGGACCGGATTCAGCCACCGAAATTTATGCCGCCTTGGGCCAGCGATCTGCGATTTCTCGTCAGTTACATGGCCTATTCGGCGTTCCTCAATCAGGTCAAGATGCCAGGATTTCAGGCGTATTATGCGCAGGAATTGAACGAGGTTCCCGATGTATGGGGCTTCGCAGGGCGTCCAAGCGATGTAGATGCGTAGAAGCTGGACCTCTTAGATCATGAAAACGGGCCTTGATGCCTCAATTTTGGCTTTGGCATTGGAGAGTTAGATGGGTAACGCATCCGTATTTTTTGAACCAACTCGGGCGAGGACGAGTTTCGGGATATTATAGAAATCAACGACATAGTCGTGGTTATCTAGCCCCAATAACTCCCGCTGGACAAAGAAGGCGTATACGGCATCTGCCGCCAGTTGAGTATGTCGCGGATCACCGTTGCTTTTGGCATAAGCGTCTAGGGTTCGCTCCATTTTCTTAGCGACCAAGCCTAAGGCATAGGCTTGCTCGCCAATCATTTCCGCTTCCAAAACTTCGACACCCGTCGGTCTTTTTTGACCTAGAGAGGGATGGTTCGAGAGGGTTTTAGGAGGGCGCATGGGGTGAGGTGACTAACTCTCGCGACGTGTCAGAAAAGCGAGACGTTCAAACAGATGCACATCCTGTTCGTTTTTGAGCAACGCACCATGCAGCGGCGGGATCATTTTCTTTGGATCAGCTTCTTTGATAATTTCAGGGTCGATATCCTCGACAAGTAGGAGCTTGAGCCAATCCAATAATTCTGACGTTGACGGTTTCTTCTTTAATCCTGGCATCGCGCGGACTTCAAAGAAGCGTTTCATCGCCGCAGACAGCATCCGTTGTTTGATGTCAGGGAAATGGACTTGGACGATTTTCTCCATCGTCTCATCATCTTGGAATTGGATGTAATGAAAGAAGCAACGACGCAGGAACGCATCCGGCAAGTCTTTTTCATTATTGGAGGTGATGATGATAATAGGGCGTTGTTTCGCCGTGATCGTCTCGCCTGTCTCATAGACAGAAAACGCCATCTTATCGAGTTCATGCAGAAGGTCGTTTGGAAATTCGATATCGGCTTTGTCGATTTCGTCGATCAACAGGATCGGCCGAACATCCGATTCGAAGGCTTCCCAAACTTTTCCTTTATTGATGTAGTTCTTGATGTCGTGAACGCGGTCATCCCCAAGCTGCGAATCGCGCAAGCGTGCGACTGCGTCATATTCGTACAGGCCTTGCTGGGCTTTCGTGGTGGATTTCACATTCCACTCGATCAACGGCGCGCCAAGCCCTTTGGCGATTTCATGCGCCAAAACCGTTTTACCTGTCCCAGGTTCGCCTTTGATGAGCAGGGGGCGTTCGAGCGTGATCGCAGCATTTACCGCCATTTTTAGGTCATTTGTTGCGACATAATTGTCGGTGCCGTCAAATCTTGCCATTTTAGTCTCCAGAATCTCTTGTCTTGTTTTACGTCATCCATTCAGCGGGGCAAGGGAACAGCGGTGAATAATAGGCGTTGAATTTATTGTGACTTCTTAGGGTTGTGATTTCTGTCAAATGCGCTTGCTGGACTTTATTGCCGGCGTTATGACCGCGCGGAATTAGCAAACACGTACAACTGTGAAAGCACAGGTGCTAGGGCGCTCGGTATTTGGAAAATAGGGGATGACTATGACCAAGACAGCAAGAAAAACTGTGAAACTTCCAAAAGGGTACACACCTTCGGAAGACGAAAAATTCATGAACCCAAAGCAGCGTGAATTTTTCCGCCAGAAGCTTTTGGCATGGAAAGCCGATATCGTTGAAGAAACGCGCAATACCGTGGAATTTTTGAAGGGCGAAAGCGTCTCTCATCCTGATCCTGCGGATACCGCCACGGCAAATGCAAATCGTCAACTTGAGTTGCGGACTAAAGATCGCTTGCGCAAACTAAGCAGCCAAATCGATAAAGCCCTCGCACGTATCGAAGCAGGTACTTATGGTTTTTGCGAAGAAACAGGTGATCCAATCAACCTAAAGCGTTTGGACGCGCGTCCGATTGCGAAAAAATCTATCGAAGCCCAAGTGATGCACGAACGTGGTGAGCGTTTGCAGGCGGGTTAGAAAAATAGGCCCTACGTGATAGCGGTCACGGTAGGATCTTAAAAAAGAAACTAATTTTCGTTCCATAGTTAAATATGGAGCAAAAAAGATGCCAAGTGAGAAAACCCCACGGACCGGAGGCTCAAGCCAAAGTCCCAACAAAGCCCTTTCAGATTTAAAAGCGGCTATCCTTTCAATGGTCGAGAGCGTGCCTAATGCTGCTTTGGAGTTGGCAGGGTCAGACCCAGACGCTGCACTTGTCCGGGCAAACGTGAAGATGGTGAAAAACATCTTTGAAAAGAGCTTTGCAAAAATTGAGAAAGAGTTTGCTGGCGGGAATGCTGTTGCAGTCGAGCAAGCTTTTGAGTTTCTTGAAATCACTGATGGTCTAGGATTTGCGCAACGCACAGAAAAAGTTGGCGTTGCTGCTTTCAAGTCAAAGCTATTTGGCGGCAATATTTGGCAGTGGTTGGGTCAGAACATGACCGAAATAAAGAAAATTATCGGAATGATACTGGGTATATTTTCGAAAAAATTGGAAGCTTGGTGGAAGCGTTTAGAACCGCTGATTGATGAAATCTGGAACCTTGTAATGAGTTTGTTGGGAGGGATTCTTGGTTTCAATAAGCGGGAGATCGCAAGAGATCTGTCTATGGCTGAGGTGAACTACCTAAACGAGATGACGGCGCATGCTAAGTTATTGCAGGTCTTGGATTCTAACGAAGATTTCGATGATGACTGATCGTGTCTTCGTTCTAAGTGTTATTTAGAACAAAAAAGCCGAAGGCGTGAGCCCCCGGCTTTTTTATGTGTAATTTTGAGACGGGTTAGCCCGCCGTGAGCTTATCCTGCTTTGGCTTTCGTTACATAGATGTCGACTTGCTCTTCCATGATGCTGAGCGGGACAGGACCCGTCGCGAGGATCGCATCGTGGAAATCACGAATGTCGAATTTGTCGCCAAGTTCATCTTTTGCGGCTTCCCGTAATTCCACGATCTTGTTCATCCCGATTTTATAAGCTGTCGCTTGACCTGGCATAACGATGTAACGCTCGATAGCTTTCAGGCAGTCTGAATCTGGGTTCGGCGTATTTGTCATCAGGTAATCTGTGGCTTCCATACGAGTCCATTTTTTATCATGCAGACCTGTGTCGACGACGAGACGTGCGGCGCGCCAGAGTTCCATCGCCAGACGTCCAAAGTCCGAATATGGATCGGCGTAAAGCCCCATCTCTTTTGGCAAGAACTCAGAGTATAGACCCCAACCTTCAGAATAGGCCGTGAATCGACCATATTTACGGAAGGAGGGAACACCCTCTAATTCCTGACTAATGGAGAGTTGCATGTGATGTCCTGGAATGCCTTCGTGATAGGCGAGGGCCTCCATTTGATAGACGGGCATCGCGTCCATGCGGTAGAGATTGGCGTAATAAATGCCGGGACGTGTGCCATCAGGGGCGGGGCGATTGTAGAAGGCTTTACCGGCGGCTTTCTCGCGGAAGGCTTCGACGGCTTTCACTTCGAGATGTGCTTTAGGTAAGCGATTGAAGACTTCTGGCAAACGCATTTTCATATCGTCGATGAATTTTGTCGCTTCCTTCAGATAAGCGGCGCGGCCGCGTGCGCCTTCAGGCTTGAAGAACTGCTTGTCCGTGCGTGTGAACTCAAAGAACTCTTGTAGGTTTCCGTCAAATTCGACTTTTTTCATGATCTCGCGCATCTCTGCGTGGATACGGTCAACTTCTGAAAGGCCAAGATTATGGATTTCTGTCGCAGACATATCTGTCGTGGTCATGATTTTGAGGCGTGCGCTGTAGTAATCACCACCATCGGGCAACTTCCATGCGCCATCATCTGCTGAGGACAGAGGTTTCTGACGCTCCATCTCGGCAATGATGCGTTCATAGGCCGGTGTCAAATCATTGACGATCGCCGCAATCGCGCGCTCATAGAGTTTTGTGCGCGTCTCATCATCAATGTCTAGTTTTTCAACCTTCTTCTTAAAGTCACCCAGTAAGAGGTTCAGGTCATCACTGTCGGCATCATTTGGATTGCCTGCGATAATATTTCGTGAGCTCTCGATGACGAAGTCATAAACGTAGGTCGGCGGTGCAATGCCTTTTTCGAATTTGGCTTTTGCTTGGCGCGTATGTTCGTCCAAGGGCTCGTCGATTGTTTCGAGGCGCGTTAGATAGCTCTCCGCGTCTTCGATGTTCTTGATCTTGTGATTATTGATGAGGAATGTCGGCAGGGATGAATGGGCACCTCGCATCTGCGTATAAGTATATTGATGATCCCACCATTCGCGTCCCGCGAGCGAATTATCCGCATTTTTCTCGAACAGGCGGTAAGACAGCTGCCCATCTGCATCTAGCGCGTCATAGTCAAATGTCTCTCGCATCTCGACCAGCGCTTCACGGGTGCGGTCCAATTGCTCTAGGGAATATGCGCGGCTGGGGTCATTCCATTCGTCCTTTCGCTCAGTATACCCGAGGGATGTGAGGCGTTGTGGATATGCGCGAACGCCCTCCATGAAGCGATCTTCAAACCAAGCATTTAGACGTGCTTTTTCTGAGGTAGCTTCCGTGGCTGTCCTTTCAGCGGATGATTTCGGTGTGGGCGCGTCGGATGCGGGCGCACAAGCGCCAAGTAGCAGAATAGAGGCGAGAACAAGGGTATGAGGGGCGATTCGTCGCATTAGTTAATCTCCGTTTTCGTGTCTTGAATATAGGCGTCTACGAGTTCTTCTAACACGCTGAGAGGGACGGACCCATTTGCGAGAACTGTATCGTGAAAACGGCGGATGTCGAAATTATCCCCGAGCTCTGTTTCAGCTTTTGTCCGTAGCTCTTCGATTTTTAGTTTCCCGATCATGTAGGCTGTGGCTTGGCCCGGCCAGACGATATAGCGGTCGATTTCGGCGCGCACATCGCCTTCTGGATTGGGAATATTGTCGAGATAATATTGAACCGCTTTTTCACGGTCCCATTTTTTCGAATGAATACCCGTGTCGACCACAAGGCGCGCGGCGCGGAAAATTTCCATGCCCAACTGTCCGAACTCTTTATAAGGGTCTGTGTAGAGGCCGATTTCTTTCGGCAGGGCCTCGGAATAAAGCGCCCAGCCTTCGATAAAGGAGGTGTGTCCGCCAAGTGTCCGGAATTTTGGTAACCCCTGCAGCTCTTGCGCAATCGCGATTTGCATATGATGTCCGGGAATGCCTTCATGATAGGCGAGGGCTTGCATCAAGAACTTTGGCTGATCTGCCATTGATTTCAAATTGACATAATACGTACCGGGGCGAGAGCCATCCAATGCGGGCGAGTTGTAAAACGCCCCAAAGGCTGTGTCTTCGCGGAAAGGTTCAACACGTTGGACAACCAAATTCGCCTTTGGCTTGGTAATGAACATTGTATCTAACTGCAGCCGCATTTCGTCGATGACTTTGGTGGCTTCCGCCATGTAAGCATCACGGCCTTCGTCGGTTTCAGGGAAGGTGAATTGCGGGCCCGTGCGAAGGAATGTGAAGAAGTCTTTGAGGCTGCCTTTGAACGCGACGCGGTCCATAATTTTCTGCATTTCGCCTTGGATGCGCGCGACCTCACTGAGGCCGATTTCGTGGATTTCATCTGCCGTTAGAGCCGTTGTCGTGTAATGTTTCACGCGCGCATTATAATAGCTGTCTCCACTCGGCAGTTTCCACGCCCCATCATCTGTGTCCGCCTCTAGGGATTGTTGATCAAACATGCCGATCAATGAAATATAGGCGGGCTGTACGGATGATAGAAGCGCGTCTTGAGCTTCTGTGAGTAAATCATCTTTTTCTGATTGCGTGATTTCGAGTGCATTGAACTTTTTTTGCACGTCGGCCCAAAGCGGACTGTCGTCGCCTTCGCTAAAGGGCGCGCCCGTGATGACATTGCGTGAGGCCGCGCTAATTTTTGGGTACACAAATTTCGGCATCGACACGCCAGCCGCGAATTGAACTTCTGCGCGGGCTTGGGCTTGCCCGAGATAAGTTTGGATGGCTTTCAATCGCGAGATATAGGCGCGGGCATCTTCGACCGTTTTGACTTGCTGGAAATTGATCAGAAAACTGGGAATGTTCGAATGCGGACCCGACATATGAGAGAAGACATAGTCGCTTTGTGCCACCGCATGGGTGGCAAGGCTGTCTTCAACCTCGGCTTCGAACAGGCGATAGGAGAGGCGTGTTTGATCATCCAGACGATCAATATCGAATTCTCGACGCATTTCATTTACCCAAGTGCTCGACAATCGGGCTTCCTCATCCAACGCGATTTGAGAAATATCGTCAAGTTGGTCTTTGCCGTCATCCATCCCAAGATATGTCCGAGACATCGGCGAACGCGCCAGACGGTCCTCATAACGCGCTGCGAACCATTCATTCAGGCGTTGGCTTTCTGCCTCGATCAAGGCTTCGCGCTGTGGAATATCTGCGCCACTGCCTAAGCAACCGCTGAGTAAGGGCGTCGCGCCAATCGTGAGCAGCGCTGTCGCCAGCAAAAGTGTCTTTTTCATTGCCTGTTATCCTCTGAATCGCACTTAATAGAGCTACGCGATAATTTGCACGCGTCAAACTGGGAAATCATGCCTAAGGTTAGACCATGGTAGAGATGATTCGCACAGATATGCCCCCGCCGAAAAGCGCACTTCCCCTCTGGATAGGGGTGTTTTTAGCCTTTGGCTGTTTGGTGGCAACGTTGGGTGCCGTTTGGATCGGGCGCGATAGCTTGGACATTGGCGGATTTATTCTGCTCGCGGGTATGGCAATTGTCGCGGTTCTGACGCTGATGACATTGATTATCATGGCGCGAACGCGAGGTTTGAGCGAACGCCGAAAACTTGACCGCGACACACTTTATTCTGGGGCGTTCTTCAATAGTCTTGTTCCATGCTTGATTATTACAGGCGGGAAAGCTGCCCATGCTAACCTCGCCTATCGGCAGTTATCGGAGCGCTTAGGCGCGGAAACGGTCGGGGAGACGCCGCCCGTGATTGATCGTCTCTTCACATCTGCAGGGAGTGAAGCCGCAGCTGCGATTTTTCGATTACACCATATGTCTGCGAATACGGACGTTGCAGAGGAAACGATTGATCTGATCTCAGAGCAAAGTGAGCTTAAACGATATCAATTGCAGGTGCAGCGTTTGGGGCGTGACAGCACCCTCTGGCAAGTCGTTGAGACAGATTCCGAAGGTCATGTCGGGCATGAAGTCTTGGCTGAAGCTCCTGTTGGCCTGTTCACCGTCGCGAAAGATGGGCAGGTCTTGGCGACCAATGATGTGTTGTTGCGATGGTTAGGTGGCAGTAAGAATGATGCTCCGTTAAGTCTTGCGAGCTTCATCGAAGACCCAGGCGCGTTATTAGATAGCCCCGCAGAATCGGGACGTACCGTTCGAACAGACACGCGTTTGATCACGCGAAAGGGTGTTGTGACGCCGACGGTCATGGTTGCAAATTGGCACAAGTTGAACAGCGGCGATATGGTGGCAAGTGTCGCCCTGTACGGTCATTCGACGATGTCGCGTTCAGAGGGCTCGCGGACGGATTCAGGCGAAGTTGAGTTTGAGGCAGAGAGCTACGCCGCTGCCCCTGTCGCCGTTTTGAAGTTAGACGGCGCGAAATTGGGCGAGGCGAAAGTGGTGTCTGCTAATCCAGCCTTCGCGAAAATGTCAGGCGGCCTCGATGGCGTTGGGCAGCCATTTGCAGATATTTTCACTGAGAATGAGGTTCAGCATAGGTTTTTAGCGCGGGATGCTGCGCAAACCTCGCCTGATGTTCCATTTGACGGGACATTGAAAAGCGCGTCGGCCAACGGCTTGCCCGTCTCTGTCTATATTGTCCATGACACGCAGAACCCGACAGAGAGCCAAGCCTATCTGGTCAATGTTAGCGCGCGTAAGATGCTGGAAGATCAGCTGGTCCAAAGCCAGAAGATGCAGGCGATCGGTCAATTGGCGGCGGGTGTTGCGCATGATTTCAACAACCTCCTGACCGCAATCCGCTTAAATGCGGATGAACTATTGCAACGGCATCCCGTGGGTGATCCGTCCTATCCTGAGCTTCAAAATATTAACACTACGGGTGCGCGCGCTGCGGCGCTGGTCAAGAAACTCCTGACGTTTTCGCGGAAAGCCACGCGGCGCATGGAACGTTTGGACGTCACCGATACTTTGTCCGATATGATCGTCACCTTGCGTCAGACATTGGGTGAGCGGGCGCAGTTGAAGATAACACATGCCCGGGGATTGCCGCCTGTGAATGCGGATAAGTCACAGATTGATACGGTTCTCATGAACCTTTGCGTGAACGCGCGCGACGCGATGGAAGAACAAGGTGGCGGGACGATTACAATTCAGTCTTCGCTCCTTCTCCGATCTAACATTGAAGAAGGGCAGCTTTTAGAAGCCCTAAGTCCTATTCCGGGGGATGATTTCGTTGTCATTAGTGTCGCCGATACGGGGACGGGTATGCCTGAAGAGGTGAAGTCGAAAATCTTCGAGCCATTCTTCACGACCAAAGAGCAAGGCAAAGGCACAGGCCTCGGTCTCGCGACCGTCTATGGGATCGTCCAGCAATCAGGCGGGCACTTGACCGTCGATTCCGTTATCGGACAAGGCACGACATTCCGTATCTATCTGCCAGCGGCTGGGCCTGCGCCTGAGATTAGCGATGTTCCTGTCGTCAAAGCGCCGCCGCCGCCGCGCAAGCCTTCTGACCTTGCAGGGCAGGGCAATATTCTCTTTGTTGAGGATGAAGCCTCCGTTCGAGGTATTGCGGCCAAAGCTCTCCGGAAGAAGGGCTACCGCGTGATTGAAGCTGAGGACGGCGAAGAGGCGTTAGAAATTCTGGAGGAGACATCGATTCCATTTGATCTGATGATTTCAGATGTCGTCATGCCTGGTATGGATGGACCGACATTGTTGCGGGCTGGGCGTAAGTTATTGGGCGACGCGCGCATCGTCTTCATCTCTGGTTACGCCGAGGAAGAGTTCTCTGAACTATTGTCGGAAGAGCCTGACGTTACATTTCTACCCAAGCCTTTCACCTTCGCGCAACTCGCGGAGAAGGTAAAATCAGAGATCGGAGAGGTTTCTTGAGTTAGACGTTGAGAGGTTCGAAATCGAAATGATGGTGATTTCGAGCTTATCTATCTGAATTTAATAGATTTATAAAGCTGTTCCTTATTTGTTCTTTCTTCTTGCGTGAGGAGAACAAATGTGAAACATAGTAATCACGGCAGTCCGATTACAGCCGTAACTTTACGATCCGACGAAGGGCTCCGTCGGTTTTATTGGAGTTGAACTCATGGCGAGAAACAGCACACCTCTTAAAGTCGTCGAAAAGGCGTCTGACAAAAACAAAAGCGCAGCATTGGATGCTGCCTTATCCCAAATTGATCGTGCCTTTGGCAAAAATTCGGTCATGAAAATGGGCGATAAAACGACAATGGATATCGAAGCTATTTCGACGGGGTCCATTGGATTGGACGTCGCGCTCGGCATAGGCGGGTTGCCAAAAGGTCGCGTGATCGAAATTTACGGCCCTGAATCATCAGGTAAGACAACACTGACATTGCACGCGATTGCTGAGTGTCAAAAAGCGGGCGGCGTTGCGGCCTTTATTGATGCGGAACATGCGCTTGATCCTGTCTATGCAGCCAAACTCGGCGTTGACGTCAATGAGCTGCTGATTGCGCAGCCAGACACAGGCGAGCAGGCTTTGGAAATCGCTGACACATTGGTGCGTTCTGGCGCTGTTGATATCCTCGTCATCGATTCGGTTGCGGCTTTGACGCCACGTGCCGAGCTTGAAGGCGATATGGGCGATAGCTTGCCAGGACTGCAAGCGCGCCTCATGAGCCAAGCTTTGCGTAAGCTGACAGGTTCGATTTCTAAATCTGGCTGTATGGTTATCTTCATCAACCAAATCCGTATGAAGATCGGTGTTATGTATGGTTCGCCAGAAACGACAACGGGCGGGAATGCGCTGAAATTCTATGCTTCTGTCCGTCTCGACATCCGTCGTATTGGCGCAATCAAATATCGCGATGAGGTTATCGGTAACCAGACGCGTGTGAAGGTCGTCAAAAACAAAGTCGCCCCTCCATTCCGCCAAGTTGAATTTGATATTATGTATGGTGAAGGTATTTCCAAGACAGGTGAAATTATTGACCTTGGTGTGAAAGCTGAAGTCGTTGAGAAATCAGGCTCTTGGTACTCCTATGGTGATGAGCGCATTGGCCAAGGTCGTGAGAATGTTCGTAAGTTCCTTTTGGAAAACCCAGCAATGGCCGATGAAATCGAACGTAAAATTCGTATGAATGAGGGTTTGATCGAAGAAGACCTTCTTCTACCAAAATCTGAACAGATTGTAGATGATGGCGAAGAACCGAAACTTGGTCTCGGCGCTTAAGTCTAAACAGCATTTGAATTTGGAGTTGTCTTCTCGCCAACCCCAAGTTTGATGATTGGAAGGTGACGGAAGCCATATTTTTAGAAGCCCTATTGTTGGCTTCTGGTCTCGTCCCCGCTGTCCCCCGCAGTTAGAGACTTCACATTCTAATCAAAAGAGCGCTTGGCACTGTCAGGCGCTCTTTCTATATGTGCGATCCGCATTATGGATTTTACGCATGACATCTCTCGCTGACATTCGCTCCCAGTTCCTGAACTTCTTTGATGGAGTGGGACATACCGTTGCGCCAAGCTCGCCGCTTGTCCCTGATAATGATCCGACGCTCCTGTTCGTTAATGCAGGTATGGTGCAATTTAAGGACTGGTTCACAGGGGCTTTGACCCCCGAT
>CALHXF010000212.1 GCA_938040095.1 uncultured Caulobacterales bacterium | reverse complement strand
GATATTCGGACGTAAGACTTTGACGGCAACAGTTTCGCCAGAGTGCAACACGCCTTTGTGGACTTGCGCAACAGAGGCTGCGGCAACGGGTTCGGACAGCGAAGCCAGATGTTTTGACCACGGTGCGCCCCATTCGGCGGCCATCATTTTCTCGGCGGTTTCCATCGGGAACGACGGAACTTTATCTTTTAAGACGGACAGGCCACGCGCAAATTCTGCGTCAAACATATCGCCACGGGTCGCAAGGACTTGGCCGAATTTGATATAGGCAGGACCTAGGTCTTGCAGGGCGCGCGCAAAGCGTTCGCCTGCATTGCCTTTGCGGTTTCCAATCGAAAAAATGCGACTGATCGCGCCGACAATCCGCACAGGCCACGGTACGAGACTCACATATTCTGACGGCACCAAAGCGTCATGGCGGATCATTACCCAACCCGTTCGCAGCAAACGGAAAAATGTCATGAGGCTCTTAAACATGTGCGGCTTATAGATAGGCGCGCCGCGCGGGTATAGCAGCGATTTCGCATATTAGGTCGCAGCTATGAGATGGGCGGCAGCGTGTCATAAACCAAGCTTGCAATGGCTAAATCCTGTGCGCCCAACCCCGTGAGATCCACGATCGAAATTGCGTCTGTTGCGATGTCCAAACCCCTGAGGTTTTCCAATGCGTGTCCGAGTGACAGGTCACAACTTGGTTCCACGGCACCTGCATCGACGGCGTGTCCGAATTCTCCGTGATGAAGACATTGCTCATGGTCATCCGTGAGAATCACGTCTGCGAGGCCAAGCATAGCAGGTTCGAGTTCTATTTTTCCCGGACTGTCTGATCCCATCGCAATGATATGGTGACCTGGTTTGATGTGTCGAGATAGCAAAATAGGTTCGGTAGCAGGCGTCGTTGTTAGGATAACGTCAGATGTTACGCAGAGGTCTGCGACATTATTTTCGATATGTATGGGGATGCCTAGGGTCTTTAATTTGGCCTTTAAGGCCCTCGCCTTAGTGACTGAACGGCCCCAAATATGAAGAGATGAAATCGAGCAGCTCGCCGCTATCCACCGCGATTGCAACTCGGCTTGATGACCTGTCCCGATGATCCCAAGTCGAGATGGCGTTGAGGATATCCGTAATTGTGCAGATAGCGCCCCCGCGGCGGCGGTTCGAATTGATGTGAGATGCCCTTCATCTTGAAACAATGACAGGGGGTGACCTGTTTCAGAGGAAAACAACATAAGTAAACCGTTGTTGACTGGAAGCCCTTTGGTTGGATTTCCGTAAAACCCCGTCGCGATTTTGACGCAAAAATAGGGATATTGATCAGAGTAGGCTGTCTTCACATGACAATCCCCTGCAAGCGATGTGGCAGTTTTCTTGAAAACTAATTGGGTGGGTGGCGGCAACCTAATGCGGCCTATACTGTGATCTATGAAGGCTGAGCGAATAGCTTGAAGAACTTTAGACTTATCGCTTATCGCTGGCAGGATTTCGTCTAATCCGATCAGTCGCATTACGGTCTCAACCGATTATAATTGCGGTCCATGAAGGCGCGGAACGCGGTAAGGCCCGCGTCCATATTTTCACGGCCAAAGCCAATACGGAAATGATCCGTGGGAGTGTCCATAAGTTCGGAACGATAGAGTGACGCAGGCAACAGAAGAACGCCTTCTTCTTCGACCAATTTTTCACAGAAGCCTTCAACGCCCCCGCGTCCCGTGAATTTGGGATAGCCGATACAACTGCCGTCGGGGTGTGACCATTCAAACAGTGCGGGGTAATCCGCGAAAAACGCGTCTAGCTTGGAGATATTTCTCCGCAGCAGTGCTCGATTTTTATCTAATAATTTTTCGCGTACGCTCAGGGCAATTACAGCGAGCCGTTCACTGGGTGCGGAATTACAGATCGACAGGTAATGTTTGTAACGTTCTAGCCGTTGCAGCACCTTGATATCCTGTGTTGCGATCCACCCAATTCGCAGACCTGGCAAGCCATAGGCTTTGGACATCACGTTCAGGGATAGACCTTTCTCATAGGCATCAGCAGCTTGGGGGATGCGCTTGGAGGAGTCCAGCTCAACGCCGCGATAAACTTCGTCACTAAAGAGATAGAGCCCGTGGGTTCGGCATATTTCGATGAGGGCGCGATAGTCTTCTTTTGGAATTATATGGCCTGTCGGATTATTTGGAAAACAAACGGAAATGAGTTTGGTGTTGGGTCGGATAGCCTGTCGAATGTCATCCAAATCCAGATGCCAATGATTTTCGGGATCCAGTGCCACGCCCGTCACCGCGCAAATATCTAGGGGTACCGTTTCTGCCGCTTGGTAATTTGGGACAACAACGATCGCGTGATCGTCGGCGTTCAGCAGCACGCGCATGGCGGTATAGACACCTTCTTCGGCCCCTGCAAAACAGAGGATATTTTCGGGTAATACCTTATCATAGGTTTCAGCAATAGCCTGCCGCAAATCGGCCGCGCCCCATGTCTCTGTATAGCCGAGATGAAGTCCTGAGAGATGATCCTGCGGCAATCCCGCGAAGTCGAGTAATTCGCCAACCGACAGGCTCTGTGCATCAGAGGCTGTCAAATGGTGTTTGGCTTGAAACTCCCATTTGGAAAAATATGTCTCGAGTTCAAAATTACGCATGGGACCCTAATTGGAAAAATGGACCCCCTTGTCTGGCCTAGAACGACGAGTGTCTAGTGATAACTCTTCGGGGCGTTCCAGTCAGCATTCGTGCTATGCGAAGAATAGGTATTGTTTGACCGTGCCCCATTTGGAATGAACTTCTATATGGAAACTTCGATAAAAATTGCTTGGTTTACCTTGATTTTGATACATTTTGTGCCTGCCTTGAGTGGATTTGCGCCGGGACTCGTTGAAAAACTCTATGGCGTATCTGCTGAAGGGGATGTTGGAATATTACTCGTGCATCGCGGGATATTGTTTTTCGCGATATGCGTCACCGCCCTTTACGCCATATTTGACCCAACCAGTCGCAAACTTGCGAGCCTGATCGTGGGTATCAGCGTTTTCGGTTTTTTGATCGCATATACTCGCGCAGGTCTACCTGCAGGCGACTTACGAAAGATTGCAATTGTCGACCTTATCGGCGTTTTACCCTTGATTTGGGTCAGTTTTCAGGCGTGGCGTTGAGCGGAAGTCGCGCGTGCTGAACGTAATTGGCTATTGCGCAATCCCATAACTCATATTCACGCGTACGCTCAGGGTTTGATCGCCCGCACTGATGGGCGTTGAAAAGCCAGAGGACTCCCTTGTCGCCGTTCGCATCATAACAGGTTGCGGCATGTTCCCGCCGCCACTTTCATTCAGCGACAGAAGCGGACCGAGATTTACACCTGCGGCTTCGGCCATGCCTTGCGCCTTTTCGCGGGCTTCCTTGATGGCATCCTTGCGGGCTTTATCTAACGCGCTTTTAGGGTCTTTGACGGTGAAATTGACTTGGTTGATGTTGTTTACGCCTGCACGGACGAGGGCGTCCAACATCGGGCCGACCTGTTCAATGTCATCGGATTTCACGGTGACGGTATTCCGGGCTTCATAGCCCTTAATCACGGGACGATTGCGATCACGATAATCATATTGCGGTTGCAGGGAAAGCTGGCTGGTTGTGATGTCAGATTTGGGAATATTCGCAGTTTCCAACTCCTCAAAAACGGCGGTCATTAGGGTCGCATTCGCCATCATGGCTTCGCGCGCGGTCTTGCCTTGCTGGACGACGCCTGCACTGACGGTGGCACGATCAGGCGCGACATTGGCGTAGCCTGTCGCGGAAACATTCAAGGTGGGCTGTGAGGCTGAACCTGTCGAAATATAGGTCGGTGCGCCAGAATTACAGGCGGAGAGCAATAATCCCGTCGCGAGGAGAGGGGCAATTAAAATACTACGGATCATGACAGGTCCTTCCAAAAGTGTGGAGACTTACAAAATTGAACACGTACGCTATTCGGATGAACCTTGCGTGGCAAGACGGTACAGGCAACAGTCATCTTATGGATATTCAGGGCAAGACAGTTTTTATTACGGGTACCGCACGGGGTATCGGGCAGGGACTCGCCGTGGCTTACGCGAAAGCGGGATGTCACGTCATCGGATGTGATTTGAGCGAACAACGTGAAACAGCCGCACAGGTCGGTGATCGCTACACGCAATTGATTGGTGATATTTCAACCCCCGACGGCGCAAAGGCCGTTGTGGATCAAGCCGTAGACATTGGGTTCGATATCCTGATCAATAATGCGGGGATCGCGACCTCGGGCAACTTCGCTGATGCTGATTTTGCACGTTGGAAACGCACGATTGATGTTAATCTCATCGGCCTCATGGCGGTCACACATGCCGCGCTGCCGCATCTAATGTCACGTCCAGAGGCGCATATCGTCAATTTATCCTCCATCGCAGGCGCGTGGGGATCACCAGGCATGGCAGCCTATTGCGCGTCAAAACATGGCGTCACGGGATTTACCCGAAGTTTGGAATATGAGCTTGCCGACACACAAATCGACGTCAGTTCCATTCATCCGTCCATGGCGAAAACCCGCATGATCGATGATGTGCCCAATACGAAATTGACGCCCGTGATTGAGATCGAAGATGTCGTCAACGCCGTCTTGCGCGCGGTGCAATCAAATAAGCCGCAAATATTTGTGCCGGGACGTATGCGATGGATGATCAATATTATCCCGCGATTATTCCCGCGCCTCACCAAACGCCTCTTGCTCACCGATAAAAATGCGCAAGGCTGGACAACGGCAAATAAGGATATTCCCGAAACATGAGCTGGCAAAAGGAACTCGATGAACTGGCGCAACGTCGTGAGATGGCGGCGCAGATGGGCGGCGCAGATAAGCTCGCCCGTCAAAAGGCACGGGGCAAATTAAACGCGCGCGAACGTCTGGAAGGCTTACTTGATTTTGACGGCTTTGATGAAATTGGCGGTTTGGTGGGCAAGGGCAGCTACACTGCAGATGGCGAGTTCATAGAATCGGCTGCGTCCAATTTCATCTTTGGGCGCGGGCGGATAAATGGACGAACCGTCGTCGCAACAGCTGATGATTTCACTGTGCGGGGTGGCGCTTCGGATGCGGCGATCTATCGCAAATTTATTGTCGCCGAACAAATGGCGCATGAGCTTCGTTTGCCGATCATCCGTATGATTGATGGAACGGGTGGTGGCGGGTCCGTCAAATCCTTGGAGTCGATGGGGCATACCTATGTGCCGATGGTGCCGGGCTGGGATCATGTTGTGAAAAATCTGGAAACTGTGCCTGTCGTTGCCTTGGCACTTGGGCCGACAGCAGGCCTTGGCGCC
>CALHXF010000211.1 GCA_938040095.1 uncultured Caulobacterales bacterium | reverse complement strand
TTGGCCAGAAGTAACAGACGCCAATCGCAAAGACGATAGCCGCCACATATGTCATTCCGCCTGTCGCAATCGAGAGGAGGAAAACACCAAGTGTGGTCACAACCGCTGAGAACAACAATACGCCCACGGGGTTAAGAGCATGGACAAGCGGTCCAGCGAAATAACGACCAACTGCCATTAGGCCAGTCACAATTGCCAAAATAATCAATGGATTCGCGCCAGAGCTTTCAAGCAGTGAACCGACCCATTGTTGGGTACCCAATTCTGTTGTCGCTGTAATTGTCATAAGGATTGCGATGCCAATGAAGAGTGGAGAAATCATTGCTTTCAGGTTTTTACCTGTGTCGGTTTCGTCGGATTTGTCCAATGTGACATCCGGAAACTTTGTCGTGAAAATCATCCATCCGTAAATGAGTGTTGGAATGATCATAATCGCAATCTCCAACTGCCATGTCGGCCGACCGTCTCCACCGAACAATGATTTGATCGCTAAGGCGGCCAATGATCCCACGACAATACCGCCAGGGAACCACACATGGAACTTATTAAGCATGGTTGTTTTGTTATTTGAATACATAGTTGTAATCATCGGATTACATGCTGCCTCTACAGAACCATTTGCAAAACCGACTAGGAAGGTCGAAATCATCAAACCCCAAAAACCTCCCGCTAAAATCGTCAGCACCAAACCCAGTAGATGACCAACGAAAGCTAAAATCATAATGAAGCGAGGCCCGGTCGTGTTATAGATCAGACCACCCAAAACGGTCGCCACGGGAAATCCGAAGAACGCCATACCTGCAGTCCAACCTAATTGTTTTTTTGTCAGAGCAAACTCGGCTCCAAGATCGTTGAGCATCCCAGCGCGGATCGCAAAGGTCATGGCTGTGACGCAAAGCGCGACACAACTCAGGACAAATAATCTATTCGGTTTCAGGTCCTCGGACCCTCCAGCAGTTACGGCAACCATGTCTTTCCCCTTTTATTCAAATCTTGTTTTCAGCGACGTCTTTTACGACAGGCCTAACATCTTACGGTTTGTTTCTTTGTCGGCTTTTCCACCAGCGAAGTCGTCAAAGGCTTTGTCTGTGACGCGAATGATATGATCTTTGACGAATTGCGCACCTTCCCGTGCGCCGTCTTGATTATGCTTCAGTGCGCATTCCCATTCGACAACCGCCCAACCATCAAAGTCGTTCGCCGCCATCTTTGAGAAAATGGCTTTGAAATCAATTTGACCATCGCCGAGGCTACGGAAACGTCCCGGGCGGTCAACCCAGTCTTGATAGCCTCCATAAATACCTGACCGTCCATTTGGACGGAATTCCGCATCTTTGACATGAAACATGCGAATGCGGTCTTTGTAGATATCGATAAAGTCCAAGTAATCGAGTTGCTGCAATATGAAATGAGACGGATCGTAGAGAATATTGCAGCGCGGATGATTATCAACCTGCTCCAAGAATCGCTCAAATGTCACGCCATCATGCAGGTCTTCACCCGGATGAATTTCGTAACACACATCAACGCCCTCATCCTCATAATGGTCAAGGATTGGACGCCAGCGGCGCGCGAGTTCTGCGAATCCTTCTTCGACAAGTCCTGCGGGACGTTGTGGCCACGGATACATGTAGGGCCAAACGAGTGCGCCTGGAAATGAGACGCTGCGATCAAGTCCCAAACGGCGAGACGCTGTCGCAGCATATTTGACTTGTTGAACGGCCCATTCTTGACGGTCAGAAGGTTTGCCGTGCAAGTGTTCGGGTGCGAAAGCGTCAAATGCAGTATCGTAAGCAGGATGAACAGCCACGAGTTGCCCTTGGATGTGCGTAGAGAGCTCGGTAATTTCGAGGCCACATTCAGCAATTTTGCCTTTTAGCTCATCGCAATAGGTTTGGCTCTCAGCCGCTAGTTTGAGATCCATAACGACAGGGTTATCCGACGGGAGTTGGACACCTTTGTAATCTGCATCGGCCATCCAGCGACACGCATTTTCAAGCGTATCAAAGGGCGCGTCGCCCATAAATTGCGCGAGGAATATTCCGGGACCTTTGAGGGTTTTCATAGCAGGGCTCTCATGTCTTAATTTCAGTCCATTCGGAGTTGTTTTCGGATGACACCAAGAGCGCCTCGACAAAAGCCATACCGCGCACAGCGCCGTCTATTCCTGTTGTCGCACTCGTTTCGCCGCGGAGTGCTCTCGCAAAGTCCCGATACACATTCGCGAACGCTTCAATATAACCTTCAGGATGTCCAGGAGGCGTCCTGTAACCCGACTGAACGCCAGCTGACAAATAGCCTTGGCCCGCACGTAGCGTCTCGGATGGACGATCCGCATAGGTTCGCACCAGAGTATTCGGCTCTTCTTGCGCCCATTCTAAGCCACCCGTTTCACCGTAGACACGAATGGACAGCGTATTTTCTTTCCCGACGCAAATTTGGGAAGCGGACAATGTCCCCTTCACGCCCTCTTCCATGCGAAACAAGGCCGACCCGTCATCGTCCAAACGCCGACCATCGACGAATGTCGTTAAGTCTGCCGCGACATGGGTCATTTGCTTGCCTGTTATATATTCAGCCAAATTATGCGCATGGGTTCCGATGTCCCCCATACAGCCAGAGCCGCCTGATTTCGCGGGATCGGTCCGCCAATCCGCTTGCTTGTTGTCCAACTCGGTTGCGAGCCAGCCTTGGATATATTCGACAAAGACCTTGCGGACTTTACCGATACCGCCAGATTCGATAATGCCTCGCGCTTCACCGACTAAAGGGTAGCCGAGATAGGTATGGGTCAGTCCATAGGCTAGATTTGGGTTTGCAGCGACGATGGTTCGCAATGCTTTTGCCTCAGCTACATCAAGGGTCGCTGGCTTATCAGACAGAACATGAAATCCAGCTTCCAAAGCCGCTTTCGCGACAGGAAAGTGAACATGGTTAGGGGTAACAATCGAAACGAATTCCATACGCTCGTCAGCGGGGAGCGCAGCTTCGGCCCGCATCATCTCAGCGAAGTCCGCATAACAGCGACTCCCGTTCAACCCCAAGGCCGCCCCTGTTCGGGTCGTGTTTTCAGCATCACGAGAAAAGGCACCACAGACTAGCTCAATTTCACCATCCAGCCGCGCGGCCCAACGATGGACTTCACCGATGAAGGCGCCCTCGCCGCCACCAACCATTCCCATGCGAACTGGGTTGGCAGGACTCGGTTGTTTTGATGATGCACTCACGCTCACTGCAAGATCCCCTCAGCTGGTCGTCGGTTATCCCGATCTTACCATTATAAATGTTGTCACCTTTAAAAGTGTGACAACGCTGTCATCACATAGACGATTTTAGCACATCGATGTCAAGTCCAGCTAATACCAACCCGTCATAAACCTGCTGCGCAAGTTCTGGTTGCAGGTGCCACAACGCAATGGAAATGGATGCCTCGGCTTGATAATTTGGATTTATCGTCAAAATTCTCTCAATAATTGAGCGCGTCTCTGCGACCTCACCTAAGTAAGCCTTTGCAGATAGCCCAAACAAATAGAAGATTGCGGGCGTATCCGCCAAGCCTTTGTCAACCCAACCTGCTACGGAATCATAGCGCCCTTCAGAAAAATCGACGACCATCTGCGGCAAGTGATACCAAGTTGGCGCGCGACCAATCAAACGCAAGGCGGCGGATTGCATTGTTGATGCACGTCCCATTTCACCGCGCAATGCGAGGCAAATGGCGTAATAGGCCAATTTAGAATAATCATTCGGGTTCAAAGATAAAGCGCGACGAATCATTCTGTCTGCATCTTCAAAACGTCCCTGATGAAAATAAGTTTGGAACAATGCGTAATAGCCCATCGCATTTTCACCATCTACGCTTAGCGCACGACGCGCGGTCCGATCGGCCTCGATCAAGCGTCCATCAATATTTTCTGGGGGCAGACATTGTGTCGCCATGAAATTGTTCAATAGTGATCGAATAGCCCAACCCGTCGAAAATTCAGGTTGAGCCTCTGTCACGCTGGTGACGTCACGCATCAAGGATTCGGCTTGATTTCTTGTCGGCGACAGCTTGATGTCATAATATCGCAGGACGCAATTATAAGCCTCCATCGACTCCTGACGTCCATCAGACGCGCGTCTATTATACCTGTTAACGGCACCATAGGGCGCAGCCACGGCTGCCGCAGTGTAGGACGCAATTTCTTCCTGAAGGTTGAACAGTCCACCCAACTGAAATTCACGATCATATACGCGAGAGAAAAGATGCTCCCCCGTTTGGCAACGGATGAGGCTCACGGTCACACGAAAAACCTGTTCATCGCGGCGAACGCTTCCCGAGAGAATAAAATCTGCGCCATATTCGGTGCCTATGTCGCGCACAGAGCGCCCTACTGCCGTTGTGGAGACGGTTGGGCTCAGCGTGATGATACGCATCGAACGGAATTGCACGAGTGCGTTGACAATCTCGGCCGAAACTCCGTCTGCGAACCGCGTCTCACCCTTCGGAGGGCTAGGCGACAGATCATCCAGCGTCATAACGGCGATGCAAGGGCGCGGGTCATTCGCGCTAGAATCGTCGACTCTATAGCTGTCCTGAGGGTTTAGAGTCTCGTCAGCTTCAGGCGTTTGGCGCATTTCGAAAGTCGGCGCATAACGGCCTTTGGGAACCAAAATTCTTACCTGTGCATTCTGACCCCGTTCGGCATAATAAAGATCGAGGCGACGTCTGAGTTGCCCCGCTTGCACGCGCACAATGGTATCGGCTTGCGGATCAAAATCGTCGGGGCGGTCAAAAACCTCCACGCCGATCACGTAGCCTTTTAGGCGCTCACCGCGTCCTGCAAGCGTCTCTTCCGTCACATATCTGAGAAAACGTTTCATGCGGGTCGTCTCACGGAAAAGCGTATCTTCACATAAACGCTCTAGCTCCGCTCGAACAAGATCAGATTGTTCGGCGTTCATAATGTCTTCAGGAATGGCTGTCGACGCGCCGGCCATGTTGATGCCTTTATTTCCGTATATCAAAAATCCGAGAACTTTAACTAAGCAGGACGTTGCAAATTTGCAACGGCGTTATTGGCGCACCAGAGGTTTTTCCGAAAAACTTGTCCTTCGGACCCGTCTTGCCAGTCCTTGTGCCGTACCCTATGCCTCTGTCATGAGAACTATTTTACGCTCCGTCGCCGCGACTGCATCGCTTGTACTTCTTAGCGCTTGCGCCTCAACACCGGACCCCGCGGTCGTGTGTTCATCGGAATGGATCGCGCCACGTGCCGAGAAAGCAGTAAGCCGCATTGAGAAACGCGCGAAGTCTTCATTCAGAACCTTAGGCAAAGTCTCAAAGACATGGTCCTCAGGCAAGACACCTGGCCCCTTACAATTGTTTGCTTTGTCGCGCGCGCTGAAAGGCTTAGAAAAAGAAATGACCCAAGGCCAAGGCATCAAAGACCTTAAAACCGTCGCCAAGACTTGCAACGACCCCAAAATCATCAGCACCTCAATGCGGGACCTGATGGAGCGCCAAGGCGTTTCGGAAAAACTGATACAACAGATTGAAGACAATCCAATTTACCAGAACGTCATTTCCAGCATCGCCGAGCCCGAACGTGTGGACGCTAGCCGCTAGAGCAGCTTGACGAACTTCCCTCGCAAACTTAAATCGCGACTATGAGATATCACGTCGCAGCCCTTTATAAATTCACGTCCCTTCTGGACTACGTTAAGCTACGTGCCCCATTGCAAGATATGTGTGATTTGATGGGGACAAAAGGTACGCTTCTTCTGGCACAGGAAGGCTTGAATGGTACGATTGCGGGACCAAAAGACGCCGTTGATACCGTCATTTCATTCTTGCGCGCGGACCCACGCCTCGACGATCTGGACGTCAAGTTCTCAAGCGCAACCGAAATGCCATTCTACCGCATGAAGGTCCGACTTAAACGTGAGATCGTAACAATGGGAGTTGAAGGTGTTGATCCGAACAAGACCGTCGGAACCTACGTCGATCCATCTGATTGGAATGCATTGATCTCTGATCCTGACACAATTCTGATCGACACTCGAAACGATTATGAAGTAGGCATTGGGACGTTCAAAGGCGCTGTGAACCCTGAGACAAATACCTTTCGTGAGTTCCCAGCTTGGGTCGAAGCCAATCGCGATAACATCACAAAGCCCAAAGTCGCCATGTTCTGCACAGGCGGTATTCGATGCGAAAAAGCATCTTCATTCATGTTAGAAAATGGATTTGATGATGTTTACCACCTCAAGGGTGGAATTCTAAAATACCTTGAAACGCAAGCCGAAGACACGAGTTTGTGGGAAGGCGATTGCTTCGTTTTCGATCAACGCGTTGCCGTCTCACACGGTTTAGCTGAATCCGAATATGATCAATGCTTCGCCTGTCGTCGACCAATTACCGAAGCAGACAAAGCCCGCACTGAATATGAAAAAGGCGTATCATGCCACCATTGCTATGACGAAATGACGTCCGATCAGAAAGCGGCCTTTGCGGAACGCCAGAAACAAATTTCCCTCGCGCGGTCTCGTGGGGAAGCGCATATTGGCCGCAAGGCTGAATAATTGCGCCCTGTCCTCTATAGTTTCCGTCGATGTCCTTATGCCATGCGTGCGCGCATGGCTCTTCACGTCGCAGATTCTGACTATGAGCATCGAGAAGTTTTTTTGCGGGACAAACCACAACAGATGCTCGACGCCTCACCCAAGGGGTCCGTACCTGTATTTATACGCGCAGATGGTTCGGTTTTAGACGAAAGCATAGATATTATGCGCTGGGCTCTGCCAGATGCAGACATCGCATCGGAAATCATCAACGCGATTGACGGCCCGTTTAAGCATCACCTTGATCGCTACAAATACGCATCGCGGTATGACGAGACCGCCAAACGCGGTGATGTTGATCTGGAGCACCGCCATAAAGCTGTGGGCGCCCTCAACCCTTTGGACGCTCAACTCGAAACATCACCGTTCTTATCGGGCGCGACACTCGGCCCAAATGATATGGCGAGTTTTCCATTTGTGAGGCAATTTGCGGCTGTAGAACCAGAGTGGTGGGCGGAGACTGATGAGATTGCGAGTCTGCAACTCTGGCTAAAAACTTGCCTAGAATCAGAGGTGTTCTCTGCGGTTATGACGAAACATCCTGTGTGGGTCTTTAAGACTTAAGGCTCCACAAAGGCGAGTTCAGGCCATGATTTGTGGTTTTTAGAGACCTCAACAAGGATAACCCCAGCTATTTTCGGTTATCAACACTCGGTGACGGCTCCGCCCCTTGCCAGAATCATGAATGACCATAGCTTGTGAGCAAGAGTTAAACGATTCATCAGGATTACATGTCTTACGCTGACCAACGACATATACGGCCCAGCCCCAACCTCGCAGGTGCCCTTGGAGTACGACAAAACCCGTTAGAGGTGTTCATTCGTATCTGCGTGGCAGAAGGCTATGATCACGAACGCGTCGACATCAATGAGTTGCAGATCAGCCTTCCAGGGCTGTGGTGCGAACATGAAGTCTCACTGACATGGAATGCGGCAACAGAACAAGTTCAAGTCTTTCTCCTCTTTGAAGGGCGAATGCCAGGTGGACGATCTGACGACATTTGTCGACTAATGAGCCTTTTGAATGAGCGCTTAGCCTCAGGACATTTCGATTATTGGGATAAAAAACGATGCTTGGTCTATCGGGATGCAGCGTCATTTCGAGGCGGCGCAAAGCTTGGCACCGAACAAGGCATGGATATGCTAGCGCACGCACTTGATGCCGCAGAACGCGGGTATCCTGCGTGCCAATATGTGATATGGGCGGGAAAATCCCCTGAAGACGCGTTGACAAGTGCCCTCGTTGACCTTGCGGCTTATCCGTAATGGCTGGAACACATCTCCTTATCGGCGCAGGTAAAATGGGCGGAGCCCTATTGTCAGGCTGGCTTGATTCAGGGATCGTCGCGCCACGAAAATTAGTAATCTTAGACCCCGCACCCGGACCGCAAGCGGTTTACGCGATCGAACGCGGTGCGAAACATATCACAGACGCAGCAGACATTCCGCGCTCGGTTCAAACTGTTTTATTAGCGATCAAACCGCAACTCTTTGAAAAAATAGGCACATCTCTAGGCGAAGCCTTGTCAGAGAAAGCCATGATCGTTTCAATTTTGGCTGGGACAAGTTTGCGGAAACTCGACACAGCGTTTGGAGGTCGGATAGTTATTCGCGCCATGCCAAATACGCCCGCTGCAATTGGGGCTGGCATAAGCGCCATATTCTCCGACCCCAATATAGCGCCTGAAAAAATACAGATTGCCGAAAATTTACTCAAACCTGGCGGCGACGTTGTTCGAGTTGACAGCGAAGCTGCGCTCAACGCCGTAACCGCAGTGTCAGGCTCTGGCCCCGCCTATGTGTTTCACTTGGTAGAAGCCTTAGAAGCAGGCGCAAAAGATTTGGGATTACCTGCCGATATTGCAGCCAAATTGGCCCGTCAAACCGTCATTGGATCCGCAAAATTATTGGACTCGTCAGATGAGAGCCCCGGAACATTGCGGAAAAACGTCACGTCACCCAATGGCACGACCCAAGCCGCATTGGATGTTTTGATGGGTGAAATGGGGCTATCAAAGCTCATTCTTGCCGTCGTTCGGGCTGCCTTTGCACGGGCTAAACAGCTCGCAGATTAAGCTACAGCGGCAAGCGCAAAGTTGCACGCAAACCGCCCAAGGAACTGTCACTTAGAGAAATACTCCCACCATGGAGCTGCGCAATATCCTGCGCAATGGATAGACCTAAGCCAACGCCTTCTACATTCTGGTTTCGCGCCTCGTCCAATCTTTGAAAGGCTTTGAAAACAGCGTGTCTTTGCGCCTCGGGAATACCTGGTCCATCATCATCAACGATTATGAAAAGGAATGCGTTTCGTTCGACCACCGAGAGCACGCAAACATCTGCATATTTGCGCGCATTATTGATAAGGTTTTCGAGACATCGACGTAACATAACAGGGCGAATAGATATCTCTTGGCCATCAAACGGCTCCACCGTAACTTGCCGTCCTTTGACCGCGCTATCGATGAATTCGATGAGGTTAACTGAGGTCGGCTTTTCTTCTCCCATTCCACGGGCAAAATCGAGATAGCCCGTCAACATGGCGTCCATTTCATCGACATCTCGTCGGGCTGCACGCGTATCTTCAGTATCATCCTGCATTGCCAATTGCAGTTTCAGGCGCGTCAAAGGTGTTCGCAAGTCATGTGAAACGCCTGCCAACATCAACGTGCGTTGTTCCAAATGACGTCCGATACGTCGACGCATTTTCAGGAAGCTTTGCCCTGCCATCCGCACCTCTGTTGCCCCTCGCGGTTTAAACCCAGATATATCCTGCCCCTTACCAAAGGCCGCGGCAGCATCCGCAAGTTCTCGTATCGGGTCCGATTGACGTCGGATGAATAGGATTGAGATTATGGACAAAACAACAGTGGCCGTGATCAACCAGAAAATGAAAACAAATCCTGTCGGGGCAAAGACCCGCTCACGAGCAGCGACGAACCGCAAAACACCTTGATCAACCTGCACTCGAATATCAATATGGTTAGGATAACGGGTCGTATCAAACCAAAATGGAACATCAACAGCCTCTGTAAGACTTCGCCTTAACGTCTTGTCTAAATTCGAGAAAAATGAATTCCTATTTGCAGTAGGCAAGACATCTCCTGCGCGAAGAACAACAGAAAGCTCCATATCGGGTCGAAGTAAAGTATCCAGCACCTTAGCATTAGCCTGCGTTGGGTCCTGGCGGAATAATTGCGTGGCGACAGCAACGTCAGCCGCAACAGAATCGGAAAGACTGGACGTCACACGGGCCCAATGCGCGTTGAAAAAGAACCAAGCCACCATCATTTGCATAACGACAATTGGTAAAATAATGATCAGAAACGCACGCCAAAAAATTGACTTTGGGAGGACATTTCTGAGTGAGATAGCCATCTAAACCTACACCGCGTCAGAGACGAGGCGATACCCTTCACCGCGCACGGTCAAAAGGAACTGAGGTTCCGCCGTGTCGTCCTCCAACTTCCGTCGCAAGCGTGTCATTTGCACATCGACAGCGCGCTCTGATTGCGCCTTGATATTCTCTGACAGAATATAACGTGATACAACGGCGCCAGCCTGCCCTGCGAGCAACGACAAAAGTGTCTGCTCTCCCGTCGTGAGCTTCATTTGCTTCCCATTTTTACGCAAAAGGCTCTTTGTGAGATCATACTCATAAGGTCCAAAAACGACCTTATCTGCCGTTTGACTTTTCCCTGCGCGCCGAAAGACATTGTCAATTCGCAACAAAAGCTCTTCAGGTTCGAAAGGTTTAGCCAAGTAATCATCCGCACCTGACCGCAACCCTGCAATACGTTGCTCGGCCTCACCTAAGGCCGTCAGCAAAATAATCGGAACATCGTGATGTTCTCGAAGGGATTTCGTGAGGCTCAACCCATCTTCACCTGGCATCATGATGTCGATGATCAAAAGGTCATATTTCAAACCACCCATTTTCTGCCGAGCTTTATCTGCATTGGCCGCGGCACTGGCGCGATAACCTTGCTTGATCAGGTATCGCGAGAGTAGATCTCGGATACGGTCATCATCATCAATAATGAGAATGTGGATGTCGGCGCGGTCAAGATATGTTGTACTCATGCCTCATTCGCCCCTTGATCGTATAATATTTGAACTTTTTTTATCTGGCATAGACGTTAAATGGCTTGTAACTGAAGCGCTGGCAAGACACCTGCACTTCACTGCTGGATTCAAGAGAGAAACACGATGATCGAGAAAGCCTTTGACGACCGCGACGGCCATATTTGGTTGGATGGAGACTTTGTCGATTGGCGCGAGGCGAAAATTCATGTGCTGACGCACTCATTACACTATGGCTCCAGCGTCTTTGAGGGCAACCGCGCCTATAATGGGAAGATTTTTCGCTTAACCGATCATAGCAAACGTTTGATGAAATCAGCAGATCTACTTGGCTATGAAATCCCCTACTCGCTCGAAGACATCGATCAAGCTTGCCTCGATACATTGGCGAAAACTGGACTCGAAGACGCTTACCTCCGCCCTTTTGCATGGCGTGGATCAAACATGATGGGCGTGGCGTCCAAGAACAATCAAATCCATTTCGGTGTAGCAGCGTGGCATTGGGGCAGCTATTTCGAAGATAAAATGAAAGGCATTCGCCTTTGTATTTCGGATTGGATTCGCCCTGACCCACGCTCTGCACCCTGCAAATCGAAAGCAGCAGGTCTCTATATGATCTGCACCCTCGCCAAAGATAAAGCGCAAGCGACGGGTTGGGATGACGCCCTGATGTATGACTTCAAAGGACGCGTTGCAGAATGCACAGGCGCGCATATCTTCTTTGTTCGTGACGGAGAGCTACACACGCCTACCAATGACATCCTGCTGGAAGGCATCACACATGATACCGTCTGTCGCTTGGCTGAGAAACGCGGGTATACCGTTCACAAACGAGATATTGATCCGTCTGAACTACCTGACTTCGATGAATGTTTCGTTGTCGGTACAGCCGCAGAAGTCACGCCTGTTCGTGAAATTGACGGCGTGCACTACACAGTTGGCGAAATTTGCCACGCACTCGCCTCAGATTATGACGACTGCGTACGAGGTAAAATTGATATTGGTGTCTAAGCAAAAGCCTTAGACGAATGCGTTACTCTGCCGAACTGGTGTGGTCGGAAACGACCACCCAATTTCCGTAAATTTTTCGAAGATGAAGCGTGTATAAGCCGCCAGGGTTATCCGCGTCGCGCTCTAGTTCCCACGACCCAAAGACAATGGCATCGTCGGCATCAATGACGTTGACCTCAAAATCCTCGGTTATCAATTTACCCATCGCCGCGCGATCTGGATAACGTCTTTGATAGCGCTCCAATGTCGTTTGCCATCCATTCGTGATGGTTCCGCCAGAGGCAAAGCGCAAACTCTCATCTTTGACATAGCTATCCATATACCCCGCGACGTCACCTGCATTCCAAGCCGCAGTTTGGGTATCCAAAACGGCCCTGATATCATTCTGAGCTTGGGCCTCATCCCACGTCACATCGGCAACAGCGTCGGTTTTTCCGATCATTGAAGCCCCCAACCAACCAAGCCCTAAGCCGACAACGCCACCTAATACGGCGAAGATCAATAAATTTCTTGGATTTTTCATCATGCTGCGACCTGTCTTTGTTTCTGACGATTATGCAGTCCAAGGATCCGGCTGACAGATGAGGCAATTTCCGCGCGATTCAGAGTATAAAGATGGAAATGATCGACACCTCTATCACGTAGCTCTGCCGTCAATTCCGCAGCGAGCGTCGCGGTCAACATATCCCGCGTCAACGGGTCATCATCCAATCCATCAAACAGGCTTGCATACCAATCTGGTACCGAGACACCGCACATTTTTGACATCCGCGCTAGACCTTTGAAGTTAGGCTGAAGCATAAGCCCGGGCACGATGGGAATAGAAATGCCCGCATCAAGCACGCGGTCTTGAAACCGCCAGAACACGTCGGGCGAAAAGAAAAACTGCGTGATGGCGCGCGTTGCACCTGCATCGATTTTCCGTTTCAAATTGTCGATCTCGACCGACCAATCGGAGCTCTCAGGGTGTTGTTCAGGATAGGCCGAAACAGATACCTCGAAATCTGCAATCTTCTTGAGTCCTTCGGTTAAGTCATTCGCATAGGCATAGCCCTGCGGATGAGCCGAATACCGCTCACCAATTCCGTTAGCGGGATCGCCACGCAGGGCCACAATATGACGAACACCAGCCGCCCAATAAGCCCTCGCAACTTCATCAATTTCTTCACGACTGGCATCAACACAGGTCAGATGTGCCGCTGGGGCAAAGGACGTTTCCTTCACCATGCGCGAAACTGTTCTATGCGTACGCTCTCGCGTAGAACCACCTGCGCCATAAGTTACAGAGACAAAATCAGGTTCAAGTGGCGCAAGTTTTTCAATGGAAGCCCAGAGTTTATCTTCCATTTTCTGCGTCTTCGGCGGAAAAAATTCAAAACTTACTTTTAAATCAGGCGCTTCCGCAGAGGCGCGCGCAATGGCGCCAACCGGGGCGTTGGGATCACGCAAAGGTAGACGAGCGTTCATGATTTTATCCTGTTGCTAAAAGTGGAGAGCGAGAGTGGATAGCGTGCCAAATTTTTACATCCGGCGTCGATGCATTTGGCGCTGGCAAGATACGTGTGGCCATGAGGGTAAAACCCGTCTCACCTAAGAACTGCGCCATATCTTCTTGGTTAAAACCCAATCGTCGATGAGCATAATCTTCGCGGTAATTTTCCAATTCATGCGCCGCAAAATCGGTGATGAGCAGGTGCCCGCCGGGCTTCAACAAACGAGCAGCTTCTTGCACGGCACGCGAAGGGTCTTCGAGAAAATGTAAAACTTGATGCAAAGTCACGAGGTCAGCGGACCCATCCTTCAACGGCGCATCATGCAAATCGGCTTGCTGAACCGAGACATGTGTAAAGGCGTCGTCCGATAATGTATGACGCGCAACGCGTAACATCTCGACACTGTCATCAACACCAATACCGCTGCGGACATGAGGTGCGAAGAGCTTCAGCATCCGCCCTGTGCCTGTCCCCAAATCTACCATCCGTTCAAAGCTCTGATCAGGTAGTAAATCGAGCAATGCGGTTTCAATATCGGCTTGTGGCAAATATTCATGACCCAACTGACCTTGGTCATTTGCAACAGAGGCGAAAAAGGATTCTGCCTGACGAGATCGATCTGCTCGCACTTGCCCGAGACGTTTTGTATCAGCCGATAAGAGACTGTGGTCTTGCGGTAAAGCTGCTAATGTTGCCGCGACGATCGCGGTTGAAACTCCATGCCCACGTTTGAGACGGGAAAAGACCCAGCTTCCCTCACGCATGCGCTCAACGACACCTGCTTGCTCGAGAGATTTTATATATTGCGTGACGCGCGGCTGGGATAATTCCAATATCTGTACAAGTTCGCTGACGGTCAGCTCGCCTTGGCTCAATAGAGCTAGAATGCGCAGCCGATCCGGATGCCCGAGAGTCTTCAATAATGTCGCAATAGCGTCCATGCGCGATCTTTAATCAAATTGAATTGAAAAGTATATAAGAAAATCTTTATATGCTTTTATCGGGCGTATTTAGACAGCAGTCTTATGTAGTTAACCTGATACCCATTGGAGTTCTCCGTGACAGACCAACTATTGATCGGCCATCCCTCATTAAAGTCGGCATAGGACTTTGCGGGCGGTTGACCCGTTGGCGGCGATTTAACGGGTATTTTGCACATCTTAGCGCCAAACCCACCGCAAACATCCGCGCAACAGGCGTCCCGCTCATAGCCGTCATTCGGACCGCCCACTAAAAATCCCGGCGCTGGTCCATATTTGGACGTCCCAACACGATCCCAATCCGTTCCATCCGCAAACCAATTATGGTAAAATTCGTTGACCGAATTCTCCGCACCCAACGCCGCCATATTTGACAAATAGGTTTTATTGAGCGGATTGACGCCGTGGATATAATGCAAATAACCTGCGGCCGCATTGAGATAGTCTTGTTTGGGTTCACTACCGACACCTGCAGTAATCGCTTGGGTGAAAACTTCCCCACGACGCATTTTATTAGAATTGCTACCCCACCAATATCCATCAACGAATGCAAAGTAAGGATCTTCAGTATTTACGACTGCAGGCCAAGCATTATAGCCATTCAGGACATGTTTGTCGTAGTCGCGCTTAATTCGAGCTGCAAAAGCCCTCGGCGTTTTAGGTTGACGGGCGTGATAAAGCATATCGAATGCCATTGCGCCTTCGAACCCATTTGGCGTACCTGCATCCATTGGCTTTACTTGAGCGTAAAGCTTTTCGACGGTCCTGATGTAATAGGGCTCACCCGTAAGGGCCGACATATGGATTGCGGTGATGAGCCACTTCTTCGCCATGCGGTCGCTCTCAACCTCTTGCTGCCCAGCTGCCAAACCTTCGGAATTACTGTGGGCATCATTGTTATAGAACTTCACACTTGGGTTCGCCTCGACCCAGCGCCATGCCTTGTCCGCGCGCGTGGCATATGTCTTTGACGCCTCATCAAACCCTTGAGCCTCGCCATATACCTTGGCAGCCATAGCAAAAGCGCCCGCAGATGTCAGCGTCGCAGACGCGTTTGGCGGACCGTAACGGCTTGGCCCTTTGGCAGCGGATGGCGGAGACGCGCTATCGAGACTCATAATGGACAGCATAGCGCCGTCTTCATTCTGCATGCGCTCCAGCCAATCGAGGCCCCACTTCACTTCATCCAAAATATCAGGCGTCCCATTACCCGACTCAGGAATACCAAAATCATCCGTCCAGACGCTAGGGTTCTCCAGATAGGCGGCCAGTAACTCTGTCACGTAATTGGCGGTCCAGCTTGTATATTTATTATAGTCGCCCGCATCATACCATCCGCCCCTCAGGTCCCGAGACGTCTTTGGGTTGTCCATATCATTGAACAAACGCGCTTCGCTATCTTGGCCTCTTCCAAGGTGGCTAGCTTTGTCTGCAAATCCAGGTGGTGCAAACGGCGCACGCTTTTCAAACCCAGCACGTTGCAGGTAAAGTGTTCGAAAGGCTGTCTTCAAAACAGGCGTATAGACTGTCGGCGAAATTTCGAACTCGTAGCTTCGAATATCAATATCCAGCGCTTCCCGCTCTAAATCTTGGATGAAGTAACGACCAGGTTCACGGACGGAAGAGAAATCAAAGTGATAAATAATATCACCAGAATTATCATCAACTTTTCCGCCGTTCCAAACTATCGCTGGACCTTCATGAACGGTTTGACCTGTCTCCGCATCAATGACGGCATAGTCCCATGCTTTGTAGAGACTTGGATGTTTGTCAAAGCCCCTCTTTGCAGATTTTATAACGGCGATTTTATCCAGGTTTGGCAAGTACCCGAATTGGTCAATAATAATTGGAGGCGGCGGCGCGGCCTCTACCATAGCTTTCGAACATGCAGAGATACAAAATAGGCCTGAAAAAATTACACGTTTCATACCGTAAGAGACGCTATCGTCCTATTCAGAGTCAAGGGTACCAACCTCGGCTTTTGAGATTTGTTTCAGGGCCGCTTCAATTTTCAGCTCAAGCATCTTTTGACCAATGTCAGGGTTGGCTTTCCAATACGCTCCTGTGGCCCCTTTTGTCTGGGTCGTTTGTCGTTGAGCGGGTTTCCGAACACCCTCAGGGGCAACAGCCATCAATTCCGAAGTATCCCGCAAACCTGCATGATAGCCGATGGCGTCTGGGCGATACCCTTCCGCCAGCAAGTGATCAAATTGACCATTGGCGAGGTAATATTCATCCAAATGAATAATCGTCTGACTTGGCTTCAGTTTCGCCCGAATGACGGCTTCCGCCTTATCCTGTGCGGCAACACTGTCGCCACTATCGCCCAAAATATAAACCGTATTAAAACCATGTGAAAACAGGCTATTGGCTGTATCTTCTAAGATCATTTGGAACACGTCTTCACGGACGGTCAGTGTTCCAGAATAGCGCATGTGACCTGTTTGAGGTGAAATTCCACCTTCGGGGACATAGGCCATAACAGGCGCGACAAGCGTGTTTCCGTTGCGTTTTGCAACCTCTTCTGCGGTGTGGCGAATGATGTGATTATGTTTACCCAAGACGACATGCGCGCCGCCCTGCTCTGTGCCGCCCGTCGGAATAATCACAGAGTGGTAGCCTTCACCCTCTGCCTTTTGGACTTCTGTCCACGTCAGCTCTTCCAAATGCAGGCTGGGTGGCGTGTATCTTCCGACGGCGAATGCAGTCGACGAAACACCTAGGCCGCAGATCGCGAGGGCCGTCAAAGCCAGTTTATTGGAGGTGGCCGCTTTCCGAAATGGCAATATGTAGCAGGCATAAACGCTGGAATATTCTTTTGCTTCGCCATCAGGCAAACCCAGCACAATTTCTTCGTCTTTTGCGGGAAGATAATGCGTGCGGAACAAGCGATCCCATACGGCAAAAATCAATCCCATATTCTTATCGAAATGTGCTTCGACACAAGAGTGATGCAATTGGTGTTGTTCAGGGCTGATTAGCCAGCGGTCCAAAACACGCCCAAAAGATAAACGAATATGGGAATGGCGCAGATTATACCCGCCGATATAAAACGCCAAAGTGATCGCATTCAAACCACTAAATGTCAGAAATGAGAAAGGTTGCGAGAAGATATGCGTGAAAAGAACATGGACGATTGCCGTTCCAAGACCGACCAAAACACCCGTTAAAACAAGGTCCACAGGATGCTGGCGATAGAGCGTCATCGGGTTCAAGACTTCTGCGGCGTGATGAACCTTATGGAATTGCCACAGGAACGGCACTTTGTGCATCAGCCAATGGCTGAAGAAAATCATGAAATCCGTGATCAGAACAAATGCAACAAAGTAAAATACGGCGGCGCCAGCAAAGGGTGCATTGAAGGACGGCAACCCAATTGTTGATGCAGCAGCTAGACCCGCTTCAACCGTTGCAGGATAAACTTTCAAGATCAGTGGCGTGAAAACCAAGAGCATCACTAACGCATTAATCAGGAAATATGCATAATCGACGCGCGACGATTTATGCAGCCAGACAGACTTCGGGAAAAGATATTGAACCGCCCCAGATAGAGACCAGTCTTTGCCTGACTGTCGCAGGTAAAGACCAAACGCCATGCCCAGCGCGCTCAGCAGAAACACCCAATAGGTGCGAAAGCCAAGCCCCGTAAAATGTCCGGCCAAATAAGATAAGAGTATTTGAAGCAATTCCATACTTCAGACAGTATCAAGAACCGCCTAAGATCGGATTAATCCGCGAGCCTCGGAAAACACCTTAGTCGCCAAGCGGAGCTCACACTAACTAAGAAGTTATGGTTCGGATGGATATGAGTTGGAATATTTCGCCCGTCGTCCATCAAAAAACGCCGGTTTAGAGACTGGGGCATCCAAGGCTGCTTTAAAAGGTGGATGCTCAAAAAGAGATTTTGGCGACGACGCATAATTATCGTCACCCGCTAAGTTACTGATTTCGACTTTGTTGTGACCTGGCCCCACAACCTGCGCAAAAGCATAAGACTGGCTGACGTGAACCGCGAAGAAATAACCACCTCCACCTGCCTTGTAGATGTAAAAATTAGGCTTGCTGTCAGGTTCGAATTGCGGGTCGTAGCGCTCTTGAACAACCCGACCCAATTTAGTTTCGATTTCTTCGAAAAACTGAGCCGTAGATTTTGAAATATGTTTAAATGGCAACGCCTGAACATCATCTATTTGTTCGGGTGACGCGATCACCGCGTAAACGGGTAACGCCTGCGCTTCATCCAAGAATGGGTATACCCCTGTCTTGTTTTTATATGCCTCGATCAACCCGCCATAATATTCCAAATCTTGCAGACGATATACATCTGCGTCCGCTTGGAAATCGGGGCTTGCACCGCCGCTACATGCTGAAAGCAGTAAAGTGACGGTGATCGCAGTTTTCTGAAGATACGACATTTCCATTTGCGTTAAGGTAGTCCTAACGATCAAACTTCACGAATTTCAACTTCTTCGGCATGTCGGCGTCTGGGCCGAGACGACGTTTCTTGTCTTCAATATAATCCGCAAAGTTCCCTTCGAACCATTCAACATGGCTGTCACCTTCATAGGCAAGGATATGGGTGGCGACACGGTCAAGGAAGAAGCGATCATGCGAGATGACCACGGCACAACCTGGGAATTTCTCAAGCGCAATTTCCAAAGACGAAAGCGTTTCACGATCCAAATCGTTGGTTGGTTCATCGAGAAGCAGCAAGTTGGCTGGCCTGGTCAGCATTTTGGCCAAGTTCACACGGTTACGTTCACCACCCGAAAGCTGTCCAACATTCTTTTGCTGATCTGTCCCTTTGAAGTTGAACGATCCGACATAAGCCCTTGAAGGGACTTCGCGTTTACCCATGACGATGATGTCTAAGCCGTCGGAAATCGCTTCCCAGATATTTTTCGTAGGATCGAGCGCCGCCCGGTTTTGATCAACATAGCCAAGCTCGACGGTTTCGCCGACTTTGAACGTACCTTCGTCAGGTTGTTCTTCGCCTGTGATCATCTTGAATAATGTGGTTTTACCCGCACCGTTCGGCCCAATAACACCAACAATACCACCGCGCGGAAGTTTGAAAGACAAGTCCTTGATTAGCAGTTTATCACCGAACCCTTTCGAAACTTTGTCCGCCTCAACAACAATATTGCCAAGACGATTGCCCATTGGGATACGGATTTCGGCGTGGGACACGACTTCCGTGTCCGCTGAATTACGCAATTCTTCATAAGCACTGATACGGGCTTTGGATTTTGTTTGGCGAGCTTTGGGGTTTGATCGAATCCATTCCAATTCGCGTTTCAACGCTTTGGTCTTGGAGTCCCCTTCGCGACCTTCTTGGTCCATGCGTTTGGCTTTCGCGCCCAACCAAGAGGAGTAGTTACCCTCATGCGGATAGGTCTTACCGCGATCAACTTCGAGCGTCCAATTGGTGATATTGTCGAGGAAGTAGCGATCATGGGTAATCAGAATGATCGCGCCTTTGTAATTTACAAGGTAGCTTTCAAGCCAACCCACAGTTTCAGCGTCCAAATGGTTGGTTGGCTCATCGAGGAGCAAAAGATCAGGTTTCGACAAAAGAAGCTGACACAATGCAACACGGCGGGATTCACCGCCCGACAAGGATGTCACGGGGCTATCCGCTGGGGCACAACGCAGAGCTTGCATCGCCATTTCAATTTTGGAATCAATATCCCAAGCATCGCGCCCGTCGACTTGCTCTTGGAGCACAGTCATTTTGTCCATCAATTCGTCAGTGTATTCCTCGGCCATGTCCAAGGCGACTTTGTTATAGGCATCAAAAATCTGCTTATCTTCACAGCCTTCAATAACGTTTTCCCAAACCGTCTTGTCCATATCGAGCTTTGGCTCTTGCGGTAGATATCCGACTTTGGTGCCTTCAGCGGCCCAATGTTCACCTGTGACTTCGGTATCAACGCCCGCCATAACTTTCATCAACGTCGACTTACCTGCACCGTTCACACCGATCAGACCAATTTTGGCATCGGGGTAGAAGGACAGATGGACGTTATCTAGGATGGTCTTATTGCCGAATTTCTTCGTTAGACCTTGCATGTGGTAGCAGAATTGGCGGGCCATTTTGCGCTCTTCGTGTATGTGTGATTTCCCGCGCGATATGTGGGGATAAGGCCCAAATTGCAAGTCCTTTGGACCGCTAGACGCTTATCTTATCAATCAGGCAAGTGGCCTGTCTTCACATAGATCAGACAACCTTCATCACTAAACGGGTTATGTTGCGACATATGCGGACTGCGGAGCCATGTGCCTTTCGGGTAATCTCCCATTTCGTCTTGGAAAGTCCCCTCTAGGACAAGGATTTCCTCACCACCCCAATGGCGATGCGGTGCAAACTTAGTACCCGGCGCCCAGCGCACAAGGGCGCAACTTTCGCCCTCATGACTATGCAACGGCAGCACCGTGAGACCAGGCACCTGCCCCGGCATAAATTGCGCATCACGCGTACTCACTGAAAACTGCGCGGTGTCGGTTTCTGAAAACTGTTGTAGTTTCACAAAAATCACACACCCATCTTTCGAATGGGGCGTGTGCGCTGTTCCGATAGGATTGCGAACGTAAGTACCAGCAGGATAATCACCATGCTCATCAGAGAACACACCCTCAAGGACGAAAAACTCTTCGCCTCCACTATGGGTATGTTCGCTGAAATAGGAATCAGGTGCATAGCGAACCAGAGACGTCGCCCGCGCGACTTCATCGCCGATACGATCAAGTTTACGCCGCTCGACACCCACCATTGGCGAGGCTTCCCACGCCATAGCATTTGTATCGATCGCAACTCGCTGACTGAAATTCGCATTTATATGCATCATATTTTCCTATTCGCTTTTTACTCAACCAGAAACACTGGGACGGGTAGACACTTTTTCACGCCAAGTTTTCAAATGCGTCAACTCAGCAGGGATAACTACCTTCGCAAAGTCTGCAAAAGCCAGACCCGCAAAAGCCGTAATATCCGCCATTGAGAACGCCTTGCCCGCCAAATAATCCTGATTGGCTAAAACACCGTCAAAATAACGCATCGTATTCACGGCACGCGTTTCTTGTGCATGACCATACTCAGGATTTTGATTGGTTTCCAAGTCGGGTCCCAGACCTGGTGTCGCATTGTGGAAATAGGCACCAACGGCATCCACTAACCCAGACTCGGCTCGCAAGTTCATCATTTGGGTGATGGCGCGTTGCTTTGGCGTATCACCGATCAATGACGGCCCTTCGAAGGCACCATCAATATATTCCGTAATCGCGGTGCATTGGCTGATACACGTGCCGCACTCTAGCTCCATATATGGAACAGTTGCGTCAGGGTTTTTAGCTTTGAACTCAGCCGTACGGTGTTCACCGCCCATAACGTCTACAGAGTGGAACTCGACGTCTTGCGTCGCGCCCTTCTCAGCCAAAGCTATGCGGACCCGCGCAGGGTTTGGGAAACCGTCTACATCAAAAATTTTCATTACATTCTCCATTTACCTAGTAGTAGGTAGATAACAACCTACCTTCTGATAGGCAAGCTTGTTTTTCAGTGTGATTTCAGGCAATTGGAAGTATGAGCCAAAGAAATCGAATTCTAGACATCGCTGAACACCGCATGAGAGAGCGTGGTTATAATGCGGTTTCATTCCGCGACATCGCAGGAGAGATTGGGATAAAGAGTGCCAGCCTCCATTATCACTTCCCGAAGAAAGCAGATTTAGGTGTGGAACTCGTCAACCGCTACGCCAACACGTTTCACGCCGCCCTTGATGCCTCAGATAGCCTGACAACAGACCCGTGGGACCGCATCAAAACCTTTGTCGATCTTCATCGCAACGCCCTTGTTGAACAAGAGTTGTTGTGCCTATGTGCGGTCTTTGGCGCAGAATCCCGCGGATTACCCGAGGATATAAATTCTGCTGTGACTGATTTTTTTAAGCGCAACATTTCATGGTTGACGAAAGCCTATGAGGCCGCAGGTGTTGAGAACGCAAATGTGCGCGCAAAGGCAGGCGTCTCGATTTTAGAAGGAGCCTTGATTGTTGCAAATAGCGTAAGAGATAATGAAGTGATTGAAGCTGCCTCAGACTTTGTCCTCCAAAGATAGCGCCGTCACCTCCACAGATATTTCAACGAATGCCAGCCTTAGTCTTGACTTCGACCCTCACAGACAGGACGGAAACTAATCTAGTTTCACACGCATAGGCTTCGTTTTATGGCACTCGTCGGTATTGATCTCGGCACAACAAATTCTCTCATTTCGGTCTTCACGGATGAAGGTCCGAAATTGATCGCGAATGGGACGGGTAGCTTTCTGACGCCGTCTGTTGTGGGCCTGTCAGATAAGGGCGATGTCATCGTCGGTGAAGCCGCGAAACATCGTTTGGTCACGCATCCCGATAAAACCGTCGCGCGGTTCAAACGCGCAATGGGGACCGCGAAACAACACGCGCTCGGCAAGACACAATATAAAGCAGAGGACCTCTCAGCACTCGTGCTGCGTTCGCTCAAAGCGGATGCGGAAAAACATCTGGGCGAAACAGTGGATCGCGCGATCATTTCCGTTCCCGCCTATTTCAACGACATTCAACGCAAAGCAACTTATGCTGCTGGGAAAATGGCAGGTTTGAAGGTTGAGCGCCTGATCAATGAACCGACCGCAGCCGCGCTCGCATATGGGCTGTCGGCCAAGGAAGACGAAAACACGTTCCTTGTAATTGATTTGGGTGGCGGAACATTTGACGTGTCCATTCTCGAAATCTTTGACGGGGTCATGGAAGTTCGTTCCAGTGCTGGGGACGCGTTCTTGGGTGGCGAGGATTTCACGACGGCGGTCGAAGATCATTTCATCACGCAACTTGAGACATCCCGCGAGAAGATGAAGCCAAAGGACCTCGGGCGATTGCGCGATCTCGCAAATAAAGCGAAAGTCGCCTTGTCCGAGAAAACTGAAGTTACGGTCAAATTCCTGTCAGGTAAAACCGAGAAAGAACTAAAGCTTGATCGAGCCAAATTCGAGGACCTCACGCAGAAGCTACAATCACGGATGCGTATGCCATTGCAGCGCGCGATTTCAGATGCCGGCCTGCGCAGTTCTGATATTGAGCGGATCATCTTAGTTGGCGGCGCAACACGTATGCCCGTTATTCGGGCGATGGTGACGCGGCTTCTCAAGAAATTCCCAGAACACAGTATCGATCCCGACGAAGTCATCGCCTTGGGAACAGGCGTACAATCAGGGCTTCTTGATCGTCACGAGGCATTAGAAGACGTTGTCATGACCGATGTATGCCCGTTCACATTAGGCACGGACATCGCCCGCGAAGTCGGCCCCAACCAATATGAATCCGGCTATTTCCAACCTGTCATCGAACGCAATACCGTCATCCCCGCGTCCCGCGTTGTTCGAAACTCGACGATCCGCCCGGGGCAAGACAAGGTCGGCATTCAAGTCTTTCAAGGAGAAAGCCCGCGCGTTGAGGACAATGTCCCACTAGGTGAAATCACGATCAATCTACCCAAGGAAAAAGATAAGCATCAGGATTTCGACATTCGGTTTACCTATGACGTGTCTGGCGTTTTGGAAGTCTTGGTGACTGTTGTCGGCACTGGGAAAACGGAACAACTTATCCTTGAAGGCAACCCAGGAAGCCTCAGTCAGGCGGAGATCGCGAAACGATTGAAAGCGCTCGATAAGCTGAAAATTCATCCACGCGACGTTGACGAAAATGCTGCCATTATCAATCGCCTGAAAGCCGCCTATGAAAACCACCTCGGGGACATTCGATCCGCTATTGAACATAACCTTGTTCAGTTCGAACATGTTTTGGGTAAACAAAATACGACCGACATCAAGTTAGCGCGCGAAGCGGCCGTCAAATTCCTCGACGAGCTCGACAGTATGGACGTATTTTAAACAATGACTCGTCATCAGCCATATTTTGTCACGCTGGGATTGGACGCGCCACCAGAGGACCGCAAAGCGGTCAAGCGCGCCTATTCGCGCAAGCTCAAACAAACCCGTCCTGAAGACGATCCTGAAGGCTTTATGGCGCTACGGGATGCGCATGACACGGCCTTGCGTATATTGGTGAACCAAGCAGAGGACGCGGCATGGGAAGCCCAACAGGTTTCTGAAGCCGCGACAGACGACATCCCAATTGACAATTTGGATAGCCCAGAACCAACTCAGAGCCTGTCCTACAGCGACATGCTGCCTGACGCAGCCCCGTCCGAAAGCCCAACGGGCTATGCGATAGGGCCAACGCCCTCCCTAGATGCACCTGCGGGCGCCAATTTCGGCACCCTCAATATCGGCCAACCTTCTGAACCTGAGGTCCCACGAGAGCCACCTCTCCTTCAAGAGATCATGGATCTCTTCAGCCATCAGAATTACAATGATCGCGAAGGCTGGAACCAGATTTTTCGTAAGGCACGCCAACTTGATATTGATGATTATGTCGACTTTGAAGCTCTGCTGATGGATATGGTTCTGCGGTTTCACGGCTATTATGATCAGGATATGCCGCATTTCGATCAACCTGAAAAACTGCCACAGAAGCTCTCGCCTTCGATCGCGGCATCCCTTTTCAAAACCATGAGTTGGGATCAAATCAGTGGCCTAACCTATCAGAAAGCCGCGCAAATTGATTGGCTTAACCGCCGTATGCATATGTCGCGGACCGGGAACATGACCCTTAATCATGAACCCGAAACGCCCTTGCAAGGTCCATCTATCCTCGCGCGTTGGTTCTGGCCTGCATTGGGCGGGCTGATGGCTCTTGCTCTTCTTGCTGACCTCCTGACGACCTAATGCCCTCGAAAGCTCACACATGAAAATCGCCACTTGGAATGTAAACTCCATCAAAGCCCGTATGCATGCCGTCTTGGCGTGGTTGGAAGCGGAGCAACCTGATGTCGCCTGTTTGCAAGAAATCAAAACCGTAGACGAGAGCTTCCCTCGGATGGAGATCGAAGCGCTCGGCTATAATGTCGAGACCCACGGACAGAAAAGTTATAACGGTGTCGCCTTGCTCTCTAAAACACCAATGGAAGATGTGCGTCGAGGCTTGCCGGGTGACGACACGGATGAACAAGCCCGCTATATTGAAGCGCTCGTGACGACGGATCGCGGTGCTGTGCGGGTTGGGTCAATCTATCTGCCCAATGGCAATCCTGTCCAAGATGAAGACCTGAGCCTCAGCACGAAATATCTCTATAAGTTAGAGTGGATGGCACGCCTGCGGACACATGCGATTGACCTCCTCAAGCACGAAGAACCACTCGTTCTTGCGGGTGACTATAACGTCATCCCTCGCGCTGGCGACACGCATGATCCGCGGGGATGGGCAGGCGACGCCGCGTTCCGACAGGAAACACATGACGCTTACCGCGCCATCCTCAACATTGGTCTTTATGATATGTTTGATCAATTTGATGGCCGCGATGGGCAATATACATTTTGGGATTATCAGCGCGGCGCGTGGCAAAACAATGAAGGCATTCGCATTGACCACCTGCTCTGCTCCCCACAAGCGATTGACCGTGCGACAGGTATCGACATTCACAAATCAACGCGAGACGGTGTAAAACCCTCCGACCATGTGCCCGTGGTTGGCGAATTTGACCTCTAGGCATTTATGAGTTTTCAAACCAAAATCATCATAGGATTGATCGCGGCCCTCCTCGTCGCGGTCTTCGGATATGGTTGGCATATCCGCACAGTTTACGAAGGATATACGGCCTCAACCGATAC
>CALHXF010000210.1 GCA_938040095.1 uncultured Caulobacterales bacterium | reverse complement strand
ATCGGTCGAGTAATCAGGATCAGGCAAGCCGCCCTCTCCGTAATAGCTCTCGTCACGTCCTAGAAGTTTAAACAATGTGCCCGCTGATAGAACGATCAAACTATAGGCGACAAAGCCCCAAATCGCCCAGCTGCCTGGAATATATTTTTCAATCGGCAGCGGATGTTTCTGCGGATGGTAGATGCCGAGAATGATGCAAAGGATCATGCCCACGAGGGGGAACCAAATAAAATTGCGTTTCACAGACTCTTTTCCGAGGAACATAAAATAGCGACTGACGGGATGAATATCGTCCATGTTTTCAGATTGAGTCCCGGCCTCAGTATCGGCTTCATTTGCGAGCTCTAGCGGCTGTTCATTTTCGACAATCATGGCAAGCCACCTCCTGGTAAGATCGGTTGCAGGAAGTCCACAATTCCACCGGCAAAGAAGAACAGAACCAAAGACCCCATCGCCGTAATCACAGGCGGAATAATAACCCAACGATGTTGTTTCCGCAGCACCGCAATTTGCGCGTCAGCTTCGGGATCGAGTGGCGCTTTCATAAATCCACGTATGGCGACGGGGACAAGATAGATAATATTGAGAATGGATGAGGCGATTAGTGCCGCGATGAGAATGGCTTTGCCACTATCGACTGCGCCCATCATCAGCATGAACTTCGGCCAACTCCCGCCCATCGGTGGAATGCCGATGATTGATAGGGCGCCCACCAGAAACGCGCCAAAGACGAATGGCATCGTTCGGCCCAGACCATCTAATTGCGAAACATTTGTTCGATGCGCGATGGTGTAAATTGCACCTGCACACATAAAGAGCGTGATTTTGCCCCAAGCATGCATAACAATCTGCAAGCCACCGCCCAAAATACCCATGCTAACCGCGAGCATTGCACCAAGCGTGACATAGGACAGTTGCGAGACTGTGGAATAAGCAAGACGGGCTTTCAGATTGTCCTGACGCAGCGCGATAATCGACGCCATCACAATCGAGAACGCCGCGATCCATGCGAGCCAAGTTGAGGCGGGAGTCGCCGCTGCGAGACTCGGACCGAATGTGTAGGTCACGACTTTGAGCATGGTGAACACGCCCGCTTTCACGACGGCCACAGCATGAAGCAAAGCCGACACTGGCGTCGGCGCGACCATCGCATTGGGCAACCACGGATGGGTCGGCATCAACGCCGCTTTACCGATACCAAAGGCAAAGAGGAACAAGAGCAAAGACGTTGCCATGAGGGATGTACCCTCAGGGAAGACTCCGCCAACAACAAAATCCGTCGTTCCAGCAATCACATAGGTCCCGATAATCGCGGGAAGAAAGAGTGCCAAAGACGTCCCCATTAGGATCAAGGCATAAATCGTGCCGCCGCGTTTAGCTTTCGCATCGCCTTTATGAGTGACCAATGGGAATGTGGAGAGCGTCAACGCTTCGTAGAAGATAAAGAGTGTGATCAGGTTTGCGGACCCTGCGATACCCATACAGGCCGCAATCGCAATGGCGACAAAAGCAAAAAAGCGCGTTTGGTTTTTCTCTTTATTGCCGCGCATATAGCCCAGCGTGAAGAGCGAATTGATAATCCAAAGCGACGATGCAATCGCTGCAAATGTAGCCCCAAGCGGTTCTAATTTGAGGGCAAAATCAAACTTTCCTGCGAATGTTCCAAGATGTAACTCTGGGCGTCCGCCTTGGGCGACATCCTTGCAAAGATAAATCACCGTCGCCAAAAGCGCGATACCCGCAACGAAAGTTATACCTTCGCGGATGTTTTGTTGCTTGCCAAAAACGGGGATGAGCACGGCTGCGATCAAGGGAATGATCAGCGAGAGCGCCAGTGCAAGTTGGGGTGTCATCGTCATGTCCATGTCCCCTACCCCGCACCGAGCAGAAGTTCAGCGGCGCGGATCGACGCCCCGACAACCGCATCTGAATTCACGCCAATAACAACGGACGCTGTTGCACAGGCCCACATTGGAATAAGCATCATCAGAGGTGCTTCATTGCGTACAACGACCTCACCATTCACCGTCGGAGGCGATTGGAAATAGGCCAAGAGCAACACGCGTCCAATGTAGATGAGCGCTAGAATAGAGGTCAGCATGATTAGGCCAACAGCCCAATACCACCCTGCATTCGCTGCCGCGAGTGTCAGGTTAACTTTGGACACAAAACCAGCTGTAAACGGAACGCCAACCAGTGATAGACCGAGCACAGTAAATGCGCCCATTGTCCAAGGCATTGTCTTACCCAGTCCCTTGAAGTCTTCCGTGCGCGTAATGCCGAAACGATACCACATCGCACCAACGGCAATAAATAATCCGCCTTTGATGACGGCATGGTTGATCAAGTGAAGATAACCGGCTGCGACAGAGGCCGTGGTCGCGATACCAATGCCCAGCAACATATAGCCAACTTGAGCGACAGAAGAGAACGCCAACATGCGACGCGCATCCGTTTGGAAAATTGCTTGTAGCGACGCGAAAACCATTCCGATAACGCCCATGCCAACCAAGATATAGAGCAGTAAATCCGCGACATATGCGTAGCTCGGATCAAATACGAAGAAGGTAAAACGTAGCAAGAGATAAAGCGCAGCTTTCGTTGCGGTTGATGCCAAGAATACGGTCACAGGCGTCGGGGAATACGCATATGCGCCTGGCAACCATGTATGCAGCGGGAACATCGCAAGCTTTAGACCCAGGCCAATAATGATAAAGGCAAAGGCAACTTTTGCGACACGTGAGCCGCCGTCCAAATCAGCCAAAATACGGGCCATATCTGCCATATTGAGTGTGCCTGTTTCCATATAAAGGAAACCAATACCGATAACGAAGAAGGTCGCGCCAATCGATCCAAGGATTAGATAGTTATAAGCAGCGGACAAAGCCCGACGATCGCGCGCTGCGCCCATCGCAACTAACACATATGTCGAGATTGAAGACACTTCGAGGAATACGAATACGTTAAAGGCGTCTCCCGTAATCACCATACCCAACAGACCTGCGATACAGAGCAAAAAGGCAGCGTAAAAAGGTGCGCGCTTATTGGGTTTAATTTCTGCCACGGTCGCGGGCAGCGCATAGATAACGGTGATAAAACTCATCAATGCGATCAGCACCAAAATGGGTGCATTCAGCGCATCAATCACGAGTGAAATCCCGTGCGGTGGCGCCCATCCGCCCATTTTATAGATCGTCGTTCCGACTTCGGCATTATAAAGCGCCAAAGCGAAAGCGGTGACCGTTAGCAGAGCCGTCACAACAAAGGTTGTCGCCCATGCCACGCGTTTATTGGGTAAAACAGCCATAATCGACGCCATCAACAGCGGCAAAGCCATCAAGAAAGCGGGACCATGCGTTAGCATCCAGTCGGGCGTCATTTCGAGCACAGAGAACATTACGGGCATCAGTCTGCCGTACCTTCCAGATTATATACGAAGTCCATTGCTTGGATCTCGTCTTCCTCAATCGAGTGATAAACTTCGCGAATACGTACAGTCAGAGCCAAGCCAATCGAGAGCGTCGCAACACCCACAACGATGGCGGTTAGGATCAAAACATGCGGAAGCGGGTTTGAATACAAAACATCCGACCCAGGTCCGGGAAGAAGAAACGCGCCATCTCCGGCCGCAACCTGTATGGGTCCATCCAACAAAGCATGGCCATCTTTATCAGCGCCATAGGGCTTGTCTTCGACAAGGATAGGAGGCTGTCCGCCTGTAACCTTCGCAATGGTGATATAGAGCAAGAAAACCGACGTTTGAAAAACGGAAAGACCTGCTAATTTTTTGATTAAATTACGTGAGGCAAAGACGATGTAGAGTCCCGTCATCATCAGAACGATAACGACCACATAGTTATATTGTGAGAAAATTTCAGACATCTACCAATCCTCATCCGAGGTTTCCGGCTGACGCGACCCAAAGGCATAGAAAATTGCGATCATGACGCTGGTCACTGTAACCAAAACGCCCAGCTCAACAGCAAGAATACCATAATGTTGCCCGTGAGACGCATCATGCGCGAGAACGGAATAGTTCAAAAACTCGCCGCCCAAGAACCATGTGACAACACCCGTACCGCCATAAAGTAAGACACCCAATGTCATCCCATAACGGATGAGACGCGGTGGAAACGCCGCTTTTGCGGCTTTGAGGCCAAAGACAAGCGCATAAAGAATAACCGCTGCAGCGAGAATAACACCCGCTTGGAATCCGCCCCCTGGACCGTAATCCCCGTGAAATTGCACATAGAGCGCGAACAGCGCGATGAGCGGAATAAGGAATTTGGAGATAACGCGCAAAACGACATGCGGGTCACGGCCTAATGCGGCGTCGGGCTTACGGTCTGGATCGCTCATTCGTCCGGCTCCGCACGTTGCTCTTCTGATCGATTATCCTTGGACAGTCCCGCAGATGGTGCTGTGCGATCATTGATCACTTGACCGTTCGGACGTGCAACCCAGTGTCCTGAGTTTCCGTTAAGACCCAGCAAGAGCAATACGCCCAAGCCTGCAGAGAAAATCACGACGACTTCGCCAAATGTATCATAACCCCGATAACTGGCTAGGACGGCTGTGACGACGTTGGGAATTTTCACTTCTTCCGCAGTCTTGGCCATGAAATCCATGCCGACATAAGAGTTCGCCGCAGAATTTACGTCACCAAACGCTGCCATATCAGGCACAGCGTAAAACATCGCTACGCCTGCCAATAAGACAACCGCCAAAGCGCCGAGTTGACGCCGCATCGGGACGGGGGTCGATTTTCGATCCGCAAGCAGCATCGCAGAGAGCATCAGAACCGTCGAAACGCCCGCGCCAACGGCAGCTTCAGTAAAGGCCACATCGACGGCATCCAAAGTCACAAACCAAGCCGCAGACAAGAGCGAATAGACGCCCTGCAACATGACAATCCCAAACAGGGACCGCATGCGGACAATCGCAAAAGCGACAACAACAAGTAGCGCCAAGAAACAGATATCAAGAAGGAGCGTTGGCACAACAAAGGCCGGCTCTAAAGCAGCAGCAAAGAGGCTCATGTCTTGTCCTCTTCCAAATCAGGCGCACGATATTCACCCAACAAAGGCTTTAGCCCTGCACGGTAAGCCGCATGGGCCACCGCATGTGTCGCCGTTGGGCTGGTGACAAAAAGAAAGAACGCCACGAGCAAGAGTTTCAACACCATCTGAATATTGTCGCTCTGGAAAATCAGGGCCAACAGAATGAGCTCAGCGCCCAATGTATCGGTCATGCCTGCTGCATGGAGGCGCGTGTAGAAATCAGGCAAACGTAGAACACCAATGGTTCCCGCCAACACAAAAAACAGGCCTGCGGCCATAGAGGCAATCGTTCCGACCGTGCGCAATATGCCCACGACATCTATATGACTGGCCGTTTCAACGGCGTGTGCCGTGTCGACGGCAGCTGCGAGAATCAAGCTCATCTTGCGTCCTCCCCAACCTTCACTCGACCCGCCGTAGAGTTTCCGCTCGGAAGCTCGACATCTAGGGCTCTGTAATTAAAGAATTTCAACGCGGCGATCGTCGCGATGAAATTCATCAGCGCATAAAGCAAAGCAATGTCGACGCCGTCAGGGCGACCAATGATGAAACAAAAAACGCAGAGAAAGAGAACGGTTTTCGTTCCAAAACTATTCACCGCCAATAAGCGATCATAGAGCGTTGGTCCGCCGATCAACCGCACTAACATCAATGCCATAGACACGATGATGAGGAAGGCGCTTCCCAACATGAAATATCCCATAAATGGACTCATGAAAGGTCTCCGCCATCTAGAGCTTCGGTATGGTTGATTTTACCTCTGGGCACATCGATGTTTTCACCGATCGCCATAGCCGAACGTTCTGCCATTTCGGCAAAATCCTCAGGCGCAGACATCTCAGACAAAAGCGCATGGACCAGAATATGGTCATCTTGGATATCCACACTGACCGTTCCCGGCGTCAGGGTAATCGAATTGGCAAACATAACCTTACCCATATCCGTTTTCTGCGGTGTCGGAATGCGCGTGAGCGTGGGAGAGACTTTCATATCTGGCGCAAGCACAGCACGGACAACGCCGACATTGGCCTTGACGATCTCAGAAAACAGCCACGTGAAGTAGCTCAAGGTTTGTGGAACCGTGATATAGGGCGCCGTTTCCTCATCCAAAATGCGCATACGTTTGCACATCCAGATCACAAAAAAGATCGAGATTACACCCAGTGACAAGAGCATAGGCTTAAAATAGCCCGACAATGTCAGCCATGTTGCGGCCAAAGCCATCACAAGTATCAAAGTAAAACGCAGCAGAACTCTCTCCCTAGAGGACTAGCGTCGCTCTTAGCGGGCGAATCAGGCCGATAAAACCCTTTTCGGAGTGAAAAGCTGTGGGTGTAAATCCATTAAACAGTGGATTATTTTTGAGAAAACTCAGCGTGAAGCTGTCTTTCGTTATCCGCGATGCGAGAAGACGAGCGCCGCCGTAATCGCCGCGGCGCCAAATTCCTCTTCGCGCGGAATAACGCCGTTCTTGATGTAGCGCAGCACATCCGCATTCAAGGACGCCGTCAAAGACCAGTTCCAATATCGCAATACAGTCTGTGCTTTGTCCGTCGAAATCACATTATAGGTTTCCATGACACGTTCGAGGGACGGATGCATCGTTCCATCCATATCATGCACGGGACGCTTCAAAGCCCGCCATAATTTTTCGATATATTCGCGTTTCAAGCCGGGAGCTTTACACAAAATGGCAATAGCCTCCCCGCCTTTATCCGTTAGGATTTGCGCGCCAGTTGCAGGCTTCACACCTGCCATATAGGAAATTTCTTCCGTCAGCTTTCGCGTTAAACCATGAATTTCTGCCGCATCAATGGCCGCTTCCAAGCCCTCAAATTCGGACCGTTCAATTGCGGCACGGTTACGTTGACGACGCTCGATAAATTGTAGGGCTTTACGAACACCCGCATCGGACCATCCATCTGCTGCCGCTTTCGGGAAAAGATCCGAACAGCTCTCCTGCAAAACACTGCGCGTGACGGCAAAACGGTGGAGGATTTTCTTACGGTTCGCCGTACTCGCCCACCAGAACATGGTTAGGCCATGCGACGGACGCAATTCATCGCGCTTTACCAACAGTTCAACATAGGGCTGATGGTTTCGGGAAACTGTCAAAATACGTTGAATCGCTGTCTCAGAGAAATGCGCGTTCCGGTTTTTCAAAAGTGCTTCTACGACATCTTCTTCCAAAAACTCCACGAGAGCATCAACGACCGAGTCAGAAATGTGGCGACGCTTTGCAATTACAGCCCGATGCGCGCCTGAGACTTTGCGAGAAATTTGGATCAAATCAGAATCCGAGAGAGAGCGACTTTCTTCCAGAACATACCGCGCAATCCGAATTTCATCTTTCGCCAGAATAACGAGGATCGTCCGCGGCGCTTCGTTCAGCATAACCAAACGTTTGGCGACAGACTCACGAATATCGGCATCGGCACTGCGCAGGAGTTCAACCAACACATCGCCGGCCATATGACGTTCTTGGGGTGTCAATTGACTGGACGGAATACAAATCACATCGGCCAAACGCTTCGCCAATTGTCGCCTAACCGCATTATCATCCGCATCTTTCAGGGATGCATCCAATAAAATGGGTGCGACGGGAGGGAGGTCGCTTTTTTGATCTATGGCTAATCCGGCCATGGGGCTCGCTTCTCGAATAGGTATATTTATACGCTAACCCTAAACGGAGAGGGTTAATGGGACGTGACCCCTACACATGATCCTTCACTATCCCTATGTCGGTGCTTGCATAGGAGACTATAGATGAAAACTCGCCCCGCCACGCCGATCCCGCTCGCACAAAAACGCCCGCATACGCAAAGCCGTTTTGGTGTCAAATGGACCGATGATTATGCGTGGATGCGCGATGATAAATGGCAAACCGTGATGCGAGAGCCCACCACGCTCGACGCGGATATTCGGGCACATTTAGAAGCCGAGAACAGCTATACCGAAGACGCACTCTCGCCTCTAACAGACTTAAAAGACCGCATTTTTTCGGAAATGAAAGGACGTCTAGAACCTACGGCACGTGGCGTTCCTATGCCAGACGGACCTTATGCTTATTTCCATTTCTACCGCGAAGGCGATCAGCACGGCGTCTATGCGCGCCACGACACGGCGGTAAAGACGCCCGAAGATGATATCATTCTGGATTGTGACGCCCTCGCCAAAGGTACTAAATTTTTCGATCTCGGCGATGTCTCCCACAGCCCTAATCACAACTGGCTCGCGTTTTCAGTCGATGACAAAGGCAGCGAAAGTTATCAGGTGTTCTTGCGGGAACTGGACACAGGAACGGTTTTAGAAACTGACATTGACAAATCCGCAGGCGCGCTCGTCTGGGCTGCGGATAACCGCACTTTGTTTTGGGTTGAACGGGATGAAAATCAACGGCCTTATGCGGTGCGCTTCCGTGACGTTTTTGAGGCCAAAGCCAAGACCCACACAGCCTATGAAGAGCAAGATCCAGGATTTTTCGTCAGTGTCGGCAGTTCCGACGATGAAGCCTTTATCGAAATCAGCGCCCATAATCATACAACCGGTGAAATTCATCGTATCCCGTCAGATGCACCGCAAACGCCACCGGTTTGCTTCGCGCCCCGACAAGACGGCATAGAATATAGCCTGAATGACGTGGGTGGCGTGACCTATATCCTGACCAATGCGCCCGACGAAAACGGCGAAACGGCCGTGGACTTCTGCATCATGACGGGCACAGCGGGACAAACGCCTGACCAGTGGCAGAGCTACCTTCCGCACAAACCGGGTCGATTAATCTTAGGCATGGAGAGTTTCGCCAATTGGCTCGTACGATTGGAACGTGAAGACGCCCTGCCCCGCATCGTCATTCGCAATATGACCACCCAAGACGAACACGCGATTGAAATGCCCGAAGCTGCCTATGGCCTCGGCATCAAATCGGGGTATGAATACAACACAGATACACTCTTCTTTGCCTATTCCTCACCCTCACGCCCTGCAACGGTCTACCGTTATAATATGCAGACCCGCCACCGAGACACCGTGCGCGTGCAAACCGTTCCAAGTGGACACACGCCCGAGAATTACCGTGTGGAACGAATTTCTATTACCGCACGCGATGGGGAGACTATTCCCGTCACGCTGCTCGCGCGTCACGATGTGAAAATCGACGGGTCAAACCCGCTCTTACTTTATGGATACGGATCCTACGGCATTACGATCCCCGCGAGTTTCCGCACGCATATTCTCTCCCTCGTGGATCGCGGCATGGTCTACGCCATTGCCCATATTCGCGGAGGCATGTCCAAAGGGTACCAATGGTATTTGGATGGGAAAATGGAAAAAAAGATCAA
>CALHXF010000209.1 GCA_938040095.1 uncultured Caulobacterales bacterium | reverse complement strand
TTGGCCGCGGCTGCCGTTTGGAAACGGTGGTAGAGATAGATCGGGACAATCGCCGCATTCAGATCAGATTGCGGACGACCCTCTGGCAAATTATCAGGACCGAATTTGTCTAGCGCAAAGGCCCGCACAGCCATCACGTCTTTCAACGTCGCAACCGCGTCAGTTCCATTATCCCAGACGCTACCATCGGGATGGCCCGAACCAACGCCGCGCCCATCCATATCGGCGACATAGGACAGCCCAGACTCAAATGCCGTATCTAAGAGTGCATCGCGTTCGGCGTCCGTATTTTCACCGTAGAGCCAGCTGGCCGTGACCTTGTCCCAATCGCCAATGCCCACACCGTAAGCATTAGAGACATCCAGCGCTCCATCTATCAAACGCACGTCTGGTGCGGGGTAATCCATAACCGAGGCTTTATCGTCCGAGCTTGCCGCGAAATTATGCGCAAAGCCGAGGGCATGACCAATTTCATGGGCCGACAATTGACGGATACGGGCAAGCGCGAGTTGTACAGGATCATCGGGATCACCGCTATCGGTTTTCCCTGCCCCCAACAGACCTTCGAAAATCATACGGTCTTGGCGCACGCGCAACGATCCAAGGTTCACATGCCCTTTGAGCATTTCACCTGTTCGCGGATCAGACACCCCGCCGCCGTAGGACCAACCGCGCGTTTGGCGATGCACCCATTGTACGGTGTTATATCGAATATCGAGCGGATGCGCATCTTCAGGCAAAAGCTCAACGCGATAGGCATCTTCCCACCCAGCAGCAGCAAAGGCGTCTTCCCACCATTTCGCGCCATCCACGAGCGCCGAACGAATGGGTTCTGGCGCGCCACTGTCGATATAGAAAACAATCGGGTCTTTGACGCTGCCGTCCTCTGCGCGTTCCAAACGATAGCGTCGCGCAAAGCGTGTCTCAATCGAAGCCGAAAGCGGTGCGGAATAATCATAATGTACTTGCTCAATCGCGCCTGAACGCGGGTCGGACAGCAAAGGCTCGAAACCTGCTTCTGGGAGACGTACGAAACTATGATGTTGGATCAGGGTCGCGTCCTTGCCATTGGCCGCAGTTGACGAAACCTCGGTTCCCGCATCTGGGGAACTGAGCGTAAAAAACACATCGATTTCGACATTATCGGGGAAGGCAAAAGTGTTTTTGGTGTCCACGAATGTGCGGTCTGATTGCACTTTGAAACTACCTTGGTCGGCGTCTTTCAAATATTGCACGAGATTGAGGCTATCGGCGGTTAGGAAGTCGGTCATATCGACCAGCACGCCTTCGCCAGCCTCGCTTTTAATTGGCAATGATGCCATAAATGATCGTGCGAAACTCTCTCGCACAGCACGCGCTTCGAGTGGATTTTCGGGATTGGCGCGGTAGCGTAGGTTCTCTTCTTCGACGATCATTTTATCGCCCATACGACGCATGGTGATGATCCGCCCCCCCTCACCCCATCCGCGATCAAGCCCAACAGGGTTAGACCCGAGGCCCGCTGTCAAACGCGCCGAATGGATCATTCGAACGCTCACGCCCTCTGCATCTGGTTTCGGCAAGCGTGCAAAGACACGATTAGTTTTCTCGTCGACATGGATATCAAAAAACCCAGACCGCTGTTCAAACCCCGCCAAGGGGCCGTCTTTGGACTCACCGCCAGACTGCGGCGCACAACTGGCGAGAAGAACGACAAGGGGGAGTAAGAGTAGATTTCGCATATACGTTATTAAACAGGCTTTGAGCGTGGACGAAAGGGCTTTAACAAAACAACCGGAAATTTGACGCTAGTTGCACTTAAACCGCCCATTCATCGCGGATGTTAAAGACCTAATCGAGACAAAATCCTTGCAACCTCAAAATTACAACTCATATTAGAATCGAAAATTTTGATATTGGGAAGCTAATTTATGACAAAGACACGTTTTACGGTTTCCGCGCTTCTCCTCGCAACTCTAGCCGTTTCAACGGCCTCCTATGCGGCGGATATCGAAGTTAAATCTAAAAACGTTATCTTCGTCGGGGATGTCTCAGAAGCAGAAGGCAAACAACTCGTCAAAAATCTGGAAATCTATCGCGAGACCATTATCGCACTTGTCGGTTTGAAGGGTAAACCTGACAAAAAACCGCTTCGTGTCTACGGCATTAAAACAAATGGCGAATTGAAAAAATATACGAATATGCGCGGCATTGCGGGCGTCTATAAACAAGGTCTGCAGGGCCCCATATTTGTGACGATCACAAAAGGCGGCTTTGACAATGGACGATGGGCCTCACAGGTTGCGCTCCATGAATATGGCCATCATATTTTAAACGGAATGAGCCGAGAGGATTTCCCCCGTTGGTATGACGAAGGCTTTGCAAACTATCTCAGTAGTTTCAAAATTGAGGGCGAGATCATCACGGTGGGTGCTCCAAATGTAACGCATGGTCGATCCCTAAAAGAAAACAAATGGATGAACCCAGAGACAGTTTTCAGTTCGATTAAGTACTATCCAACCAAAGGGAATATCACTCAGTTTTATGGACAGAGTTGGCTTTATGTTCATTACATGCAGAACACACCAGAATTAGGAAAACAGCTGCCCATCTATATGGCAAAACTGAAAGCTGGCGAAAAACCGATACCCGCATTTGAGTCCGCATATGGTATGACGGTCCGTGAATTCCACAATAAAGCCCGTGATTATTGGGGAGAGAACGCCTTCCCAGTCATGCAGTTTAAAGGCAGTGAAAAGCTTCTAAATCCAGACGTCTCCGTTCGCCAATTAAGTGAGTCCGAAGCCCAACTCGCATATGCTGAAGGTGAGCGTAACTTCATGTCCAAGAAGAAGGCGAAAACTCTGAAAAAAACCTATGATGAACTAGCGGAAACGATCGGGCAAACGCCTAAGGTACTCGTGGGTCAAGCCCATAGCGCTTTGTTTTTGGAAAACTATGAATCGGCGGCGACATATGTGGAAAACGCACTGAAACAAGTGCCCGATGACGTGGATACGCTTTCTCTCCGCGGAGATATTTTTTATCATAGTTTACTCGATGGCATGGCTGAAACCTTGCCAAAAGGTGCAATCAGGAACCTCCCTGACAACACAGAAACCAAACAAGTCATCAGCTATTTTGAAGAGGCCCTCACAATCGATCCCTATGATTATACGGCTGTGACCCATTTAGTTGGTCTGTATGGCCGATCATCGATTCCGCTAAATCCGATTGCGAGAAAAGCCGTAGGTACAATGGCGCAATCTTACCTCAACACGAATTCAGCAGGGCAAAATATGGATTTAGCCAATATTTATATGCGTGAGGGGGACAGCTTAACATCTTGTGCCTTTTTCAGCGTCGCAAAACGTCGCGTTGCGGAATATAAAGACAAGAAAGTAACTGATGATTTCGCGCGGGTTGAAGCCTTCGACAAAGAACATACGCAGTGTTTTTAACAGGTTTAATTTGCGGGTTTAAAGTATAGATCCGCGCTTAAAGCGTGAAATCATTGCAGAAAATTTCAGGATATCAAGGGTTTGCATTTTCTTTCAAGAGATGCATCCCCGCTCCCAAAAACCGTGTCATGTTAGGGTGTCTTCTTTCAACGGGCGGTCATGTGCACATTGATCTGATCGGAAGGAAGCGACGCTTGTCATTGGATGAAACTGGGTAATGTCAGTGAATTTGGGTGGCCTATCGCGAGCTGTTTACCCCTCGACTGGGTACATCGGCCGATAGTGGAGAAAGGCGTCGACGCGTGGGTCCCTATGGGGCCGAAAACCATTAGCTCTTTTTCCGGTTCCGCCGGGCCCCGAAATACCCACGCGAACATCCCGGTTTTTCCAACACTGAGATATACAGGAACTGAATTGGTTCTGAGGAAAAATAGACGTCACAGTCTTTCACCAAGTATCATTCCCGATACGTCCGCGATGACAGGGATATATGGGGTGGACAGCCCGTGCCGTTGAATATTCAGTTGCTCCACCTCAAGGCCAAGGTGACAAGAGCTGTGCAATTCCAGCGTTGATGGGTCTGGCTATACTGTCGCTTGCCAATTAAGCCCTCACTATGACAACACCTCAAATCACATTTGACGACTTTCTTAAGGTCGACATCCGAATCGGGACGATCATTGAGGCTCAACCCTTTCCCGAGGCACGTAAGCCTGCCATAAAAATGATGATCGATTTTGGTGAAACTATTGGTTTGAAAAAAACATCTGCCCAGATCACGAGCCATTATACGTCAGAAACCCTCGTCGGAAGACAGGTGATGGCCGTCGTCAACTTTCCCCCTCGACAAATTGGACCTCTCATGAGCGAAGTTTTGACCTTGGGGTTTGCTGACGAAAATGACGAAATCATCTTGGGTCATCCTGGAACCCCAGTACCGAATGGAAGCCGTTTAATATGATCGAAACTTGCCAAATTTACCTCCTGACCCCACCCGTGATTGAGGATGTTCCCGCATTCTGCGAGACTCTCAAAATGACGCTAGCGGCGGCCCCCGTGGCCTGTCTGCAAATCCGCTTGAAAGACATTGAGGATTCAGCATTGGTTCAGGCTGGCCTTGCTATCACTGCGGTGTGCCACGAGGTTGGAGTGGAGGTTATTTTGAATGACCGCCCTGATTTAGTGGAACAAATCGGCGCCAATGGGGCCCATATCGGACAAGAAGATATGGACTATTATTCATCCCGAGAGGTGTTGGGCGGGGATGCCATTCTTGGCGTGACCTGTCATAATTCAAAAGAACTAGCCTTTGCAGCCGCAAAAGCTGGAGCGGATTATGTGGCTTTTGGCGCGTTTTTTGAAACGCCCACGAAGGACGCAAAAGCCCGTGCAGAGTTGGAGATTTTGACATGGTGGCACGAAGCCGTCGAGATACCGAGCGTCGCAATTGGCGGCATCACAGTGGACAATGCGCAAGCCGTGATCGCAGCGGGCGCAGACTTCATCGCCGTGTCATCGGGCGTTTGGTCCCATCCGGATGGGCCCGCCGCAGCAGTGTCACGCTTATCTGCGCTTTGCTCGGAACACTCTCCCCAGCCGTTTCTCTAACGGCACACGCCGCTCCGACTCTCTCAAATCCAGCAGAGACTGAAGCAAATTTCGAAGCTGCGCTTTCAGCCTATAATGCGGGTCGTTTTACGGAGGCCTTACGCTTATCCCAAACCGCTGCAAATTTAGGCAGCACCGACGCGGCCGTGATGGCTGGCTATATTTTGCGCTATGGCAAAGCAGGTCAGACGGATATGAAGGCCGCGCGCCGTTTGTATGAAAAAGCTGCATTCAAAGGTCATCCTGACGCGCTGGTCGCGCTCGGGGAAATGGGCATACGGGAGCAAGCGGGCCTGACCAAAACAGATGCTGTGTCCTATCTCACACGCGCATCTGACGCAGGTCGTACCGATGCGATGCGGGCACTCTCTGATCTCTACCGCACCGGCCAAGGCGTGAGCTCCAACACAGAAGAATCGCAACGTTTGCTAACGAAAGCGTCGCAGAGTTTCGATTCTGACGCGACCAAACGCTTGGGCGATAGCTTGTTTGAAACCGACCCAAAGACGGCTCTGACACATTACGAAACAGCTGCGAGAGCAGGTAATATCGAAGCTGCCTATATCGCGGGCGTCATGTATGCGGAGAATTTTAAAATTCGTCCAAATAGTGATCGCTCCGCCAAATTATTACGTCAAGCCGCCGAAGGCGGTCATGCGTCGGCAATGGCTGATTATGGTTTACTCGTGTATCAAGGGTATGGCGCGAACAAGTCTATGGACGCCGCAGCCGAATGGTTCCGTAAATCTGCTGTTGGCGGCGATGCGGAAGGGCAATTCCTCTATGCGTTCACCTTGGCCAAAGGCGAAGGCGTGACACAAAATTTGGAAGATGCTTATTATTGGGTTCTGAAATCAGGTGAGAGCGCCGTTGATGAATATGATGCAGATAAACGTACGTTACGTGAAAGATTAGAAGCCAATGTTGATCCGTCAGCTTTAGCCCGCGCTCGCGCGAGGCTGTAACTTCAGGCCCGAATTACAGCGCGCAATCGCGCGATTGATTTGGGTGTATCGTAACATCGATCCGCATGCGCGCCTGCCCTGCGATATCGCCATAGGTTTCGACATTGGCTTTAATCCCATCGAGGGTTCGAGCAGTGGGTAATCCATTGGCAATCCAAACGTCTAGAATGGGTTGAATCGGAAGCGATCCCGTCTCGCGATAGTCTTGACGGACAGACCAGAATTGCCACCAACTATGGAATCGTATTTTGTAATGTTTGTAGGTCGCGCCGTCGATTTGTGTGTCTGGCAAGACGTCGCCTTTGAAGTAG
>CALHXF010000208.1 GCA_938040095.1 uncultured Caulobacterales bacterium | reverse complement strand
AGGTATTTCGCCGACTCCAGCCATTTTGTCGTCGTCACGCCAAATATTGAGAGCGCGAAAACCGAGGCTGCGACGGATAAAACCAAGATGGGTAGCAACCATTTCGTTGCCTCACCGATAAAGAATGAAATCTCGTCTATGAGGGTAATAAGAGCTTCGCTGAAACCCAACACGCGCTTTTTTCGACCGGCTACTAAATGGACAATTGGCCACGCAATAAGTGGCAAGAATACCCATCCAATTGCCTGAAATACAGCACCAGACATATCGTTTATTTCCCCAACGCGGCTTCGCGGGCGGCGATGAACCGACCGTCAGACATTTCTGTCCAGTAGCGCATTTGGTTGCGCGTCTTGAAATAGCTGTCTGCGATGCGGCGGGTGAGGGCATCAGAATTGCCAAAGTCATCGACAACGGCGTCCGATATTTCGCCAACACGTTTCAGAATTTCTGTACTGAAGAACTGAGGCTCGATGCCATAATTGACTTTTAGGTCTTCCAAAGCTTGCGCGTTCTTGAATGTATATTCGCCAATGGCTTGATCATTAGCAGCCTTGCAGGAGAAGCGGATCATATTCTGCTCTGAGAGGCTCAATCCATTCCAAACGTCTAGGTTTACGCCCAGTGATAATGACGCTCCAGGTTCATGAAACCCTGGTGCGTAATAATAAGGCGCTTCGCGATAAAACCCGAGCGCAAGGTCATTCCAAGGTCCGACCCATTCGGTTGCGTCAATGCTACCTGATTGCAGAGCTTGGTAAATTTCACCCCCCGGCAAAGTGACAGCCGTCCCGCCAAGCTCGCGAATGATTTCGCCGCCTAGACCTGGCATTCGCATACGCAAACCCTTAAAGTCTTCCAGTGTTTCCATCTTCTTGCGAAACCAGCCACCTGTTTGATGGCCTGTATTTCCAGCCTGAAAGGCTTTGATGTTGAATTTTGCGGAGAGTTCATCCCAGAGCTCCTGTCCGCCGCCAAAATCCACCCAGCCCATTATTTCGGCGGCGGTCATGCCCATTGGTATTGCGGTGAAGAATGAGAAGCCGTGAGATTTTCCCTGCCAATAATATTCCGCAGCATGATACATATCGGCCGCACCTGTGCTGGTCGCATCGAAACATTCTGTCGCGCCGACCAACTCACCTGCGGCGAAAACTTTGACCTCGATGCGGCCATCACTCATCAACCGCATGGCGTCTGCAAAGCGGTTGGGCATTTGCCCAAGCCCGGGAAAATCCTTTGGCCAGCTCGTCGCCATGCGAAATTGTTTGCGATTCTGAGACAGGTTCGGTGCCGAGAGCGTGTCGCTGCGATTTGGCGCGCTGCCGCCTTTGGCTTTTGGCCTGAGGGCACCCACAATTCCTGCACCAGTGGCAAGGGCCGCGGCTCCCGCAATAATATCTCGACGTTTAACGCTCATCGGATGTCTTTCGCTTGGAGGGTTTGGGTCATGTCGAACTTGGAAGCGTTCGCCAACCCGCGTGCGTCAGGGTTTGGCAGGGACGGAAGCGGGATTTGTAGGACATCTTTGGGCTATCAGGTACCCAATAGCCGAGATAAAGATAGTCCATATCCTGCTCTTGGCACATTTTAAGATGCGTCAGCACCATGAAATTTCCGAGAGAGCGATCCGAATGTTCAGGATCGAAAAAGCTGTAGACGAGTGACATGCCATCTGTGAGATGATCTACCAACATCGCAGCAATCAATTTACCTTTGGGTGTTCTGAACTCTGTAATTTCAGTTTCAGAGGCGCACTCCTCGACCATCATTTCATAGCGTTCAAAATCCATATTCGTCATGCCACCATCCGCGTGACGATGGTTCAGATAACGTTGGAGAAGATCGAACTGCTCATCCGTTGCGGCGGCGTATTTGATGTCTATTTTGAGATCGGCATTCCGCTTAAGTGTACGCCGAAACGAATTGCCTGGTTCGAACGTCCGCGCCTCGACGCGGAGGCTGCGACATTCGCGGCAGGTTTCACAGGCAGGGCGGTAGATCACATTTTGAGATCGACGAAACCCTGCGTGGGTGAGGTAATTATTCAGATGCGGCCCATCAAGCGGATCAAGCTGTGTGAATATCTTCCGCTCCATCCGATCAGGTAAATATGGGCAGGGCGCAGGTATGGTCAGATAAAACTGAAGCTGGTTAGGATCGAACGGATGACTCATTTGACTGTGTTAGAGCTGGAAAAAGACTGGGGCAAGCAGGGTATATGAGACCCAGAGCAATAATATGAGTGGTCCGCCAAACCGAATGAAGTCGCCGAATTTGTAATGTCCCGGTCCCAAAACTAAAAGATTAGTCTGATAGGCAATCGGTGTAGCGAAGCAGCAATTAGCGGCGAAGATAACGGTTAGTACCATTGCAATCGGATCAATTCCAGTTTGTGCGCTGATCTCTAAGGCAATGGGAGAGAACAACAGAGCTGCTGCGCTGTTGCTGATTATATTTGTGAAGAAAGCGATGACGATGAAAACTGCGCCGATCAGGATTTGGTTTCCGTAGGGGAGGAAGGCTGTGACGATTAACTCGCCGATATAGGCCGCGCCGCCTGTTTGTTCCAATGAGAGACCCATCGCAAAAGCCGCTCCAATCAGGAGGAAGATACGCATATCAAGGGCCCGAACAGCTTGGCGAATATTCAAGCATCCTGTCGCAATCATGCCCAATGCGCCGCCAAGTGCAGCTATTTCAATCGGGAGGACCGAGCTAGCCGCGAAGGCAATTGTTGCGAGAAAAATCACCCGCGCAAGGAGGGATTTACGGATGTCTTGCAACTCAACCATCGACCAATCCAGCAGTAGCAGGTCGCGATCATTCCGTAGAGCCCGCATGTCGCTGTCATAGCCAAAGAGTAGCAAGACATCGCCCGCTTCTAGGCGAATTTCCAACATCCGTTTGCGGATCATGCGTGATCGACGTTGAACACCTAAAACAAGTGTACCTGTCTGACGACGAAACCCAATTTGCTCTACGGTGCGGCCAATCATGCGCGATCCCGGTGCGATGACCGCTTCCGAGATGACGATGGGTTCGGCCGAATCGGATTCGGCTTCAAATCCGCCGATGTTCAACATGCCTCGTAGATATTCGGGTTGCGATGAGAGCAGTTTGGACAGGCTTCCGCGCGTCGCCGCCACGATAAGAATATCCCCCGATTCCAGAGCGTCCTCAAAAGGCGGTAGCATCGAACGTTCACCACGCTGCACCATACGCACCGTCACATCGCGCAAGGTTGGAAAAAGACCGGCAATAGGTTTCGCGCCAACTAAAGGATGATTCCTCGAAACTTGGATTTGCGCGATATATTGATGTCCAGTGGACGTGATCTCCGCGTCCAAACCCTCGCGTTCAGGCAGCAGGATGGGTGCCATAATCACGATGTAAATGGCACCGATGATGGCCAAAGTTATTCCGGGTACAAATTGGCTGAAGAATGAAAGCTCGAAATCCGTCGTGCGCATAAGCACATCATTCACGAGTAAGTTTGTTGATGACCCGATCAACGTCGTCATCCCTGCGAGTATGGAAATAAAGGAAAGCGGCATCATATAGCGCGAGGCTTTTTTCCCAAGGCGCGTCGCCATCGCCGCCATGACAGGGATAAACATAACGACGACGGGAGTATTGTTCATGAACATTGAGACGGCAAAGGCGACGGCAAAGACCATCATTAATGTCGTCCGAGGTGATTTATCCAGTGAGCTATTTATCTTGAGAATCGGGCCTTCTAAAGCTCCCGTTTGGAACATACCTTGTCCTACAACCAATAGCGCCATGATTGTGACGAGGGCTGGGGCTGCGAACCCAGACAGAAGTTGCGCATTTTCAAGGCTTCCTGAAACTCCGAACAGGTGGAAAAACACCATAAGAGCCAGGATTATACCGACACTAATCGCCTCAATCGTGAAGGTTTCGCGCACGTAGAAAAACACACCCACGGCAACAATGCCAAAGACGGACCACATTTGCCAAATTTCTGGCAATGCGATCATGGGGCGGGGGAGTACTGTCTTGCCATGGTCGCATTTGAGGGCATAGGGACGGACAAGACAAGAACTGAATAGGAAATAATGATGACTAAAGTAGCGTTTTTGGGTTTAGGCGTGATGGGTTATCCGATGGCCGGGCATTTGGTGGCCGCCGGTCATCAGGTTTCTGTATGGAACCGTTCGGCTTCAACGACGGCGCGGTGGGACGCAGAGCATGCGGGAACAGCTCACGCGTCCGTTGAAGATACAGTTGCAGGGGCTGATTTTGTTATGATGTGCGTCGGGCGCGATGCCGACGTGTTGGATGTGGCGGGTCAGGCTATCCCTGCCATGAAGACAGGCGCGATACTGGTTGACCACACAACGGCTTCCGATGGATGCGCGAAACAGGTTGGGACCATGTGTTCTGACGCAGGCCTTGGGTTCGTAGATGCGCCGATTTCTGGCGGGGAAGCGGGCGCAGTGAACGGTCAGTTAACTGTCATGTGTGGCGGCGATCTCGCGCATTTCGATCAGGCGAAACCTATAATCGACGCCTATGCAAAAGCCGTGAAATTGATGGGTCCGGTTGGGGCAGGACAACTCACGAAAATGGTCAATCAGATTTGTATAGCGGGGATGTTACAAGGCTTATCTGAGGCCGTGAACTTCGCCCAAGCCGCGGGTTTGGATATGGACGAAGTTGTCGGCGCGATCGGCAAAGGGGCGGCGCAAAGCTGGCAAATGGATAACCGCGCCTCGACCATGGCGAAAGGCGAGTATGAATTTGGCTTTGCTGTCGATTGGATGCGTAAGGATTTAGGTATTGTGCTCGACACCGCCAAAACGCTCAACCTCAATATGCCGGTAACGCAACTCGTCGATGGCTATTACGCTGATGTGCAAGAGATGGGCGGGTCCCGTTGGGACACGTCGAGTTTGTTGGCGAGATTGAAGTCAAAGGGTTAGGGCGTTTAGTCAACCTCCCGCTAAAGCCTAAGGCTTTTTACGTAGCGCGAGATTAATCAAGAAAACGATCGCGACCAATACCGTCAAACGAATGCCAGTGCCACTAAGCTCGGCGATCGTTGCCTCTAAACCATAGGACAGAATGCCGAGAACGACTACAGCTACCCCTAAGTCCCCGTAAATAAAAAGCTCTCTTTTTCGGCGTTTGTTTAACTTTATGGGGCGCAATAGGGCCTTCATTTCCAATAAGCTCGAGTTCTTCGAGGTTAGTTTTTCAAACGCTCCGCCACTTCAATTGCGGCATATGTCAGAATTCCGTCACAACCTGCACGTTTGAATGACATCAGGCTTTCCATCATGATGCGATCATAATCGAGCCATCCATTTTGTCCTGCGGCTTTCATCATGGCGTATTCGCCTGAAACCTGGAACGCAAAAGTCGGACGCGCAAATTTGGCTTTGATTGCAGAAATGACGTCCAAATAAGGCATGCCAGGTTTGACCATGACCATGTCTGCGCCTTCCGCGAGGTCAAGCTCGACTTCTCGCAACGCCACATCAATGTTAGCGGGGTTCATTTGATAAGTACGTTTGTCGCCTTTCAAGGCCGCACTTGTACCAATGGCATCACGGTAAGGCCCGTAAAACCCTGAGGCGAATTTCGCCGCATAAGATAGAATGGCGACATCGGTATGCCCGTTGTCATCTAAACCCTGACGTACAGCTTCTATGCGGCCATCCATCATATCGCTTGGGGCGACAATATCGGCGCCGGCGTCTGCTAGCATCACGCCAACTTTCGCGAGCATTGCGACGGTTGGGTCATTTAAAATGGTTTCGCCTTCCATCAAGCCGTCGTGACCGTGGCTCGTGTAGGGATCAAGCGCCACATCGACGATAACGCCAATTTCAGGCACCGCAGCTTTGATTGCGCGAACGGCTGTGGGGACGAGGCCGTTTGGGTTGGCGGCTTCGGCTGCGTCTTCGGATTTGTCGCTCTCGGAAATATTTGGGAATATCGCGAGAGCAGGAATGCCAAGATCGGCGGCCCTTTGCGCCTCTTCGACAAGCGCTTTGACCGATAGGCGCTGCACACCTGGGAGGCTGGGGATGTCGACGCGCTCGGGACCTGCGTCGGATACGATGGCGGTGAGCACTAAATCATTGGCTGTCAGGTGGGTTTCTTGCACCATGCGGCGCATCCAATGGGTGCGGCGAAGTCGGCGCAAACGCATTTGGGGAAAGACTGACATTTTAGGTCCTCGTGAGCTATTAACGCGACATAGACGCGGAACATCCATTTGTCATTGGAAAACAAAGCAATTGCGTTTATGTGACTTATGTCAAAAATGGTCCTTTTGGACCGACTAGGGCCTGACTATGGAACGCAATACAGTCAATTACCGCGCCGCTTTCGAAGCCGCAGTCGACAATGTCCGCGAAGAGGGACGTTATCGTATCTTCCGCGATATTCGCCGCAAATCAGGAGCTTTCCCCCGCGCCACGTGGTTTAAAGACGATAGTTCCGAACAAGATATCACCGTGTGGTGCTCCAATGATTACCTCGGCATGGGGCAAAATCCATGTGTCGTAGAGGCGGTCAAATCGGCAGTCGATGCCGCAGGCACAGGCTCTGGCGGGACACGTAATATCTCTGGCACAACGCGGTATCACGTTCAGTTAGAGCAAGAACTTGCTGATTTGCACGACAAAGAAACCGCACTTGTGCTGACATCTGGCTATGTTGCGAATGAAGCGACTTTAGGTGTGATGAGTAAAATTCTGCCCGGTCTTGTTATCATTTCCGATGAGATGAACCATGCGTCGATGATTTCGGGTATTCAGCGCGCGCGCTGTGAAAAGATTATTTTTAAACATAATGATCTCGAAGACCTCGAAGCCAAGTTGAAAGACATTCCTGCGGATCAACCCAAAATGATCGCATTTGAGTCCGTCTATTCTATGGACGCCGACATCGCACCGATTGAACAAATCTGTGATCTGGCCGATAAATATGGCGCGCTGACCTATATCGACGAAGTTCATGCTGTCGGCATGTATGGCCCGCATGGTGGTGGCGTCGCCGAAGAAAGAGGACTGATGGATCGCATCGACATCATCCAAGGTACGTTGGCAAAAGCTTACGGCATGGTTGGCGGTTATATCGCGGCGGATTCGATCGTAATTGATGCCGTGCGGTCTATGGCTTCGGGCTTTATTTTTACGACCTCTATCCCGCCATCCACAGCGGCGGGCGCCTTGCGGTCCGTGAAAGTATTGAAGCAAACACCTGAAAAACGGACGCAACATCAAGAGCGCGCGAATGAGTTGAAAACGCGTTTACGGGAAGGCGGCTATAACTTCATTGATGGCGAGACACATATTGTTCCGCTGATGGTCGGTGATCCTGTGAAGTGTCAGGCGATTTCCGACACACTGATCAATGATTACGGCATTTATGCTCAAGCGATCAATTATCCAACGGTCCCACGCGGGACAGAACGCCTCCGTTTCACGCCTAGCCCGTTTCATGACGATGTCATGATGGATGAGCTGATGGCCGCGCTTGAGACAGTTTGGGCGGAATATGGATTGAAGCGCGAGAAGGTTGCTTAGCTTACTTGATGCGATCAAGATCTGATAGCAGGGCAGCGTATAAAGTTTTTCTAGACCGCGTTAAGTCCAGTGGATACGTTTGGTTTTTATTGGATGTCGAACAGGACTATCCGTGTTGTTGTGACTCTAGTTCAGATGAGGTTCGTGTTGTACCATTTTGGTCCGACAGTTCTTATGCAAAAAGAACGCAAACTCACTTCAATTTTGAGACTTCGGCAGATTCTATTCCGCTTGAGATTTTTTTAAAGACAACTCTTTCGCATTTACGTGAAGAAAAGATGCTGATTGGCCCCAATTGGGATGGCAATCTTGCGGGACTTGAGATCGATCCAACAGAGTTATCCCTAAAACTTTCGTAGCCGTTTAAATGAATCGCATTTGAGACGCGATTAGCCACAGCTGCGTTGCATCGACCCATTGCGACAGCCCGCCAAATTCAGTATCGCACATCCGTATCGACAACGGAGAATCCCATGACCGCCGCTGCTAATGATCAAGGTGTTGCTCACCTTTCCAACTATTTCACGCAAAGCCTCAAGGATCGTGATCCTGAACTTTTCGCCAGCATGGAAGACGAGCTTCACCGTCAACAGCATGAAATTGAGTTGATCGCGTCGGAGAACATCGTCTCCAAAGCTGTCCTCGAAGCGCAAGGGTCCGTGCTCACGAACAAATACGCAGAAGGTTATCCTGGTAAACGCTATTATGGCGGGTGTGAGCATGTGGATGTTGCGGAAAACCTTGCGATTGATCGCGCGTGTAAGCTCTTCAATGTTGGCTATGCGAACGTGCAGCCGAACTCTGGGTCACAAGCCAACCAAGGCGTCTTCCTCGCGCTGCTTCAGCCTGGCGACACAATCCTCGGTATGGATCTCGCATCTGGCGGACATCTGACACATGGCGCGCCGCCGAACATGTCAGGTAAATGGTTCAACGCCATCACTTACGGCGTCCTCGAAGACACACATTTGATCGATTATGATAATGTCGAAGCCCTTGCAAAAGAGCATAAGCCCAAGCTCATCATCTGTGGTGGATCTGCTTACCCACGTCAGATTGATTTCAAGCGTTTCCGCGAAATTGCGGATATGGTTGGCGCCTATCTTCATGTTGATATGGCGCATATCGCAGGTTTGGTTGCGGGCGGAACGCATCCGTCGCCGTTCCCACATGCTCATGTTGCAACAACAACAACGCATAAAACACTGCGCGGTCCACGCGGCGGGATGATCCTCACGGGTGACAAAAAGCTCGCACGTAAGTTCAACTCGGCAATTTTCCCGGGGCTGCAAGGCGGACCATTGATGCACGTCATTGCTGGTAAAGCTGTTGCATTCGCTGATGCGCTCAAACCTGAATTTAAGGCCTATTCTCAACGGGTTATCGACAATTGCCAAGCCATGGCAGCCGCAATGGTCGAGGGCGGTTATGCGGTTGTGTCTGGCGGTACGGATACGCATTTGGCGCTGATTGATCTCTCGCCAAAAGGCGTGAAGGGTAATGCAGCCGAAGCCGCACTCGGACGCGCGTATATTACCTGTAACAAGAACGGCATCCCGTTCGACAAAGAGAAGTTCACGATCACATCCGGCATTCGTGTCGGCTCCCCAGCGGGAACAACGCGCGGCTTTGGCCCCGCAGAATTCCGCGAAATCGGTCAGTTGATGGTCGAAGTTCTGGATGGCCTAGTGGAAAATCCAGAAGGCAATCCCGAAGTTGAAGCCAGCGTAAAAGACCGCGTTGTGGCCCTCACGTCGCGCTTCCCGATTTATGCGGGATGAAGACCGAAAGAGAAGCGTCCTAAAAAGCGCGGTAATTCAATCATTTCCCATTTGGATGATCTTTAGTCTAAGTGTTGTTTATGTACATCTAACTGAGCCAAATAATTCTGGACACAGCGATTTTGGCGTTTCAGTCATTGCATTAGCGATAACTCTCATCGTTTGTACCTTGATTTTTATAGTGAAGTTTTTCGAGTTGCTCAAAAAACAAGATGATTGATGACGACCCTCCAAACGATTGATTTTCAAACGCTGCACGCCCTGGCGGCGCATGGAGACAATAAAACCGCCATTCGCGACGTCATACATTATACCTATTTTACGGATGAGGGTGACGCGCGCAATTTCGCAAAAGCACTCTTCGCAAAGGGGTTTCACGATGTCGCATTGAGTCAACCCGCCGCGGAGGAGGGAGATCAGGGCTTCGTTGTGCGCGCCCATCACGAAGGAACACTGATTCCTGCTGACATCGGTGAGCGATTGTCGACCATCCGTGAATTAGCAGAGCTCCACTCTGGAGACCATGACGGCTGGGAAGCAGCCTTAATGTTAGAAGACTAGAGCTGAAATTGCCGTCTCCCTGCCTATTAAAAATGGCCTTTTGATCCAACAGCCCCTATATCCCCGCAATGCGTTGCCCATTTTGCTCTTCCGAAGACACTCAAGTCAAAGACTCTCGTCAAGCGGAGGACAATACCGCCGTGCGTCGTCGCCGTCAGTGCGGCCAATGTGCGGGGCGATTTACGACCTTTGAACGCGTACAGCTTCGCGAGTTAATGGTCGTTAAAAAATCCGGCCGCCGCACGCCCTTTGATCGCGACAAGCTCGCACGTTCTGTGTTGATCGCGCTCCAAAAACGTCCCGTAGACCCGGAACGCGTGGAGCAAATGATTTCCGGTGTGGTGCGTCAGCTCGAAGCTGGCGGAACGTCGGATGTCACATCTGACCGTATCGGAGAGCTGGTGATGGAAGGTTTGTCGAACTTGGACAAGATTGCCTATGTCCGCTATGCCTCTGTTTATAAAGATTTTCGTGCGACGGAAGATTTCGGAGCTTTCATCGAAGATGAAAAACTCTCGAATGAGGACGAATAGGTTTGTTTCCTAAAATCACCCTGAAACTCGCGACGTCCTTGGATGGAAAGATCGCCCTCGCAAATGGCCAGTCAGAATGGGTGACATCGGAAGCCTCGCGCGCGCATGGGCGTTACTTGCGCGCTGAAAATGACGCGATCGCAGTTGGGGCGAATACGGCAGAGATCGATAATCCCATGTTGACGACTCGTGTTTTAGGGCAGTCAAACCCCGTTCGAATTGTGTTCGACACAACTTTGCGTCTCGACCCAGAATCTCACCTCGTAACAACCACGAATGAAACGCCGACATGGGTCTTCACTCGAGCAGGAACTGACGCCAAAGCGAATATCCTTCGCGAACATGGCGTTGTCGTGCATCCCGTCACGGATGAAAACGGATTGAGCTTGACCGAAGCGCTGACGATCATGGGTGAGTACGGTATTCGGTCGCTGCTCGTCGAGGGAGGTGGCACCTTGATCGCGAGCTTTATCCGCGCAGGACTTTACGACACGATCCACTGGTATCGTGCGCCCGTTTTGCTCGGCGGCGACGGACGAGATTGCGTGGGTGCGCTTAGTCTCACAAATATGGGTCAAGTCGTGCGTTTGCATCGTATGAAGTTTAGTGAAGTGGGTCACGATCTCCACGAAGTATATGTAAAGGCAGACTGATGTTTACTGGGATTATCACCGATATTGGTACTGTTCGTGCGATTACCCGCGACACAGGGGGGGAATGGGGCGACACGCGCATGGAAGTTGCCTGCGCCTATAACACAACGACCATCGATATCGGTGCGTCCATTTCTCATGCAGGGGCCTGTATGACCGTTATAGAAAAAGGCCAGAACCCTGACGGAACGGGTTGGTATGCTTTTGAGGTCTCGGATGAGAGCCTCGATAAAACAACCATGAGCGAATGGGCCGTTGGGCATAAGATCAACTTGGAGCGCGCGCTAACAGGTGCTGACGAACTTGGCGGTCACTTGGTCACAGGTCATGTTGACGGTGTCGGCACATTGACATCGCGCGAGGAGATCGCGGGATCTATCAAATTGGACTTCGCTGCCCCTGATCATATCGCCTTCGGGATTGCGCCCAAAGGGTCCATTACAATCGAAGGCGTCTCCCTCACAGTAAATGCAGCGAAGGGGGCCTCTTTCTCGGTAAATATTATTCCGCATACTGCCACTGCAACGACATTGGGTGGATTACAGGTCGGAGACGAAGTAAATCTGGAAATTGACCTGATCGCCCGCTATGTCGCGCGGTACTTGGGTCATATGAAAGACCCCAGCGCCTAACGGCCGATAGGAACATGATTTGACCGACCTAAAAACAACGACATCTGATGAAGCCTATAAGCTTGCTTCACCAGAGGATATTATCGACGACGCGCGGAATGGACGGATGTATATTCTGGTCGACGCCGAAGATCGTGAGAACGAAGGCGATCTGATTATACCCGCTGAGTTCGCAACGGCCGAAGCCGTGAATTTCATGGCTAAATTTGGCCGAGGTCTAATTTGTTTGTCGATTGAAGCTGAGCATGCCGAAAAGCTTGGGCTAGAGCCCCAGAACAAGAACAATGGATCGCGGTTCGAAACCGCTTTCACACAATCCATCGAAGCCCGTGAGGGCGTAACGACAGGTATTAGCGCAGGTGATCGCGCCTTGACGATTAAAACCGCAATTGATCCGAACAGCCGCCAAGATGACATTGTCACACCCGGCCATATGTTCCCTTTGATCGCCAAAGATGGTGGTGTGCTCGTGCGGACGGGTCATACAGAAGCCTCCGTTGATATCTCTCGTATCGCAGGCTTAAATCCATCTGCCGTGATTTGTGAAATCATGAATGATGATGGGACAATGGCACGATTGCCTGACTTGATTGAGTTTGCGAAATTACACAATATGAATATCGGCACGATTGAAGACCTCGTTGCCTATCGTTTGCAGAAAGACCATTTCGTTCGCCATATCGCCAGCAGTGATTTCGAGTCCCAAAATGGCGATGAATTCAAAATTCATGTCTATCGCAATTTTCTCGACAATAAAGAGCATGTAGCTTTGTCAAAAGGTAAGGCCGTTGCAGGCGAGGAAAGTCTTGTGCGGGTCCACAAGATCGATTTTGCGGGGGACATACTTTCAGAGGCAAGTCCGCGATCTGGGTTGATCTGGGACGCTATGAAGCAACTAGCAGCACATGACGGGCACAGCGTTTTGGTCTTGATCCGCGAAGGGTCGATCGACAGCCTGTTAGAGCGTCTAGGTGCGCGCCAGCCAACAGAGGATCGCAAGCAACAAACTATTCGTGAATATGGTGTTGGTGCGCAAATCCTATCCGATCAAGGCGTCACAAAAATGCGACTGATTACAAATGTCATGCCTAAGATTATCGGCCTCGAAGCCTATGATCTCGAACTGACCGGTATAACTCCACTGAATAACACAAGGGCCTAGCGCCATGAAAATTCTTGTTATTGAAGCTCGCTATTACGAGTCGATTTCTGAAGACCTTCTCCAAGGTGCACTCGCGAAATTGCAGGCCGTAGATGCGGAAATCGTAAAAGTGAACGTTCCCGGTGCGCTCGAAATTCCGCATGTCATTTCCTACGCTGAAAAAGCGGGTGCAGGCTATGATGGTTATGTTGCATTGGGCTGCGTTATTCGTGGTGAGACAACCCATTATGACTATGTGTGCGGCGAGTCAGCCCGCGCTTTGATGGACCTCGCGGTTGATCATCAACTCGCAATTGGGAACGGGATCATTACCGTTGAAGACGAAGGCCAAGCCATTGCGCGTTCTAAACCAGATCAGAAAGATAAGGGTGGCTTTGCCGCGTCTGCTGCGATCCGAATGATCCAGCTTCGTGATGAGTTGAAAAAGTCATGAGTGGCGCGAATCCAAAACTGCGCCGCGTTTCACGCACGAGTGCGGTTCAGGCGCTTTATCAGATGGAAGTGTCTGGCGTTACAAATGCGCAGGTCGTCAAAGAGTTTTTAGATCATCGGTTCGGTTATGCCGATGAGCCAGGGATGGTGCATGCCGATGAATCTTACTTCGAAGATATCATGGCAGGCGTTGTTGCGAACCAAGACGGGATTGACACCGCGATAGGTAAGCATTTGGCTGAAAAATGGCCACTACGTCGCCTGGATGCAACTCTACGGGCTCTATTGCGTTCGGCGACCTATGAAATCATGCGTCGCCCAGATGTGCCTGGAATTGTTATCATCGATGAATATATGGCGATTGCGACTGACTTTTTCTCGGGCAAAGAGCCTGGGCTGGTCAATGGTGTATTGGACAAAATCGCGAAGAGTGTGCGAGCCGCTGAGTTTGGTCTAACGTCTTCGCATATCGCGCCTGATGTTAAAGTGGTGGCTGAAGTTGCAGCCGAACCTGCTTCTGAAGATTCCACAGAGCCAACATCTGAAAATGAATGAATTTGAACTGATTGAACATTGTTTCGCTCCTTTGGCGGGACCAGAAGGCTTACGTTTAAAAGACGATGCGGCGCTTTATACGCCGAGAGAAAACTACGATTTAGTGATTACGACTGACACCTTCGTTGAAGGTGTCCATTTCCCAAATGGCATGTATGGCGCAGATGTTGCTGAACGTCTTTTGCGGACAAACCTCTCAGACATTGCGGCTAAGGGCGGTACGCCTTTGGGGTATTTGTTATCGGTCGCAATGCATGCAGACAAAATGGAAAAGTGGTTGCCCGCATTTGCCAAAGGTCTGGAAACGACCCAAGCTGAATTTGGCTGTACGTTATGGGGCGGCGATACCACCGCGACGACGACGCAAGCCGTCTATTCAATTACCCTAATCGGCGAAGTCCCTCGCGATGAAATGGTGCAACGTCAGGGCGCTGCGATTGGGCATGACATCTGGGTCACTGGGGTTTTGGGTGATGCAATGTTGGGATGCCGTTTGGCAACGAACCAACTGATCTCACCTGTCCCAAACGGACAAGACCTTTTCAGCTTCGAGAGCGCCTATTGGCGTCCTGAACCCGCATTTGAATATCGAAAAATTCTGCAACGATTCGCCACCGCCGCCGCCGATGTTTCGGACGGAATATTGGCGGATGTCACCCATATTTCTAAATTGGCAGACGGCTGTGCGACAATCAATTTTGATGCCTTGCCGTTTTCCCTCGGCGCCGAGGCATGGGCGGATGGCCAAGATGATGCGATAACCTCACGTATGGAACTGGCAAGTTTCGGTGATGATTATGGCGTTGTCTTCACGTCTGAGCAAATGGACCGACAAGCTATATTTGATATGGCGAGAGAAGCGCGGCTTAAAGCAACCCTTGTCGGATCCGTTTTGCCAGGATCTGGCGCAGTTTCTTTAGATGTAGAAGGTCAAGCTATGGCTTGGGCCCAAACCGGATATCGTCACGTCTGAGCGCTGATGTCGTTTCGAGGTGGTTAACGGCCGCTAGATTGACCCGCGCCACCGCCGCCACCAGTTTGTCCGTTTTGGCCGGTCAAACGATCCGTTGGCAAACGGCCGATCGTGCCGAATATTTGCTCCAAAGCTGATAGCTCACGTCCACGTGTCGGTGTTGTTCTGTCGACGTAATTGACAGGGACTCCGTCTTCGAGGCCATATTCCGCAACCTTCTGGACTTGACCGTCGGGATTGAAGTGGATTGCCGTAATTGTGCGATCTTCGATCTGAGGGCGAAGGTAGGCATAGCGTTGACGAACAGACGTAATGTAATACCAAACGTCATCTTCTATATCTTCATCAAATGTAGATTTGACTGATGGGTTGCCCAATCGCGCCAGAACAGATGACTTTGTATCTGTGTCTGGGTTAACCGCTTGAGGCTGTTCTGCCGTCGGGACATATCCATGCGTCCGTAAAATCGGGTTGCACGCTGTCGAGAGCAAGGCTGCACTCATAATAATCGCAATTTTTGTCGGCATGTTCATAGGGGTTCGCCCGTAGAGTATTTTGTTGTGTACGCCCTAGCCCTCCACCATATGAAGGGCAAGACTACAACTGCGTGAAGATTTGGTCACGGTCTGTTAAATGACCATTATAAAAGGCTCAAGAAGGTAAGACGGATGGGATTTTTGAATAAACTATTTCGGCGTGAGGATGCGGCGACGATTGATGCACGGCGTATCTACGCAAAATTGATGGCGCAATCACGTCATCCAAATTTCTATAGTCAAGGACGTTTCAGTGATGATTATGATGGGCGCATTGATGTTCTAACCCTGCATATCGCTGCCGTGCTGTCGAATTTGAACAGGTTCGGACAAAATGGCGAGCGCTTAGGGCAAGCCTTGTTCGATGAAATGAAAGACGACTTTGAAATTGCATTACGTGAAGAGGCGCTTTCAGATGCGAGTGTCAAAAAACGTATCCAGCCGATGATCTCGCTCTTTTATGACCGAGTGAAACGCTATGCGGAGGCACTTCATGAGGAAAACCCAAATTTAGCGCTTCAAAGTGTTTTCTCTGAGACCTTGTCAGACACCGATATTAGTCACGATAAGAAGTCATTTGTGGCGAAGATTGCATACTATGTTGAGGCTTTCGATCAAGCCTTAGGTCCGAGATCGATTGGTGACATCGCTCTCACGAATTTCGAATTTCCAACTCTGCCCGCATAAGGCGCGTTTAAGGCTTTGCGTGGCGGGCGCTGATCATTATACCCGCCTTTCAACAGGACCACGGCATGCTTGACGGAATAACCATATCTATTGATGCAATGGGGGGCGATAATGCGCCTGACATCGTCATCAACGGCATTGAGTACTTCTTGAGTCATCAAGGTTCAGGACGTCGTGCCCGTTTTCTATTGCATGGAGACGCTGAAGATTTGGCGCCTCTTTTGGAAAAAGCGCCACGAACCCGAGAACGCTCTGAGGTGTTTCACACGGAAACCTCTGTTGCGATGGAAGACAAACCTTCCCAAGCGCTTCGTAAGGGTAAAGGCACCAGCATGTGGAATGCCGTTGCCTCTGTAAAAGGCGGGCAGGCGGGCGTTGTCGTATCGGCAGGTAACACGGGCGCATTTATGGCCATGTCAAAGCTGCAACTCCGCGCGAAAAAAGGGGTTCAGCGTCCAGCATTAGCGGCGAGTTGGCCAAATCTTTCGGGCGATATGACCGTTGTTTTGGATGTAGGCGCAAATGTCGAATGTGATGCAGCACAGCTCGCCGAGTTCGCGATTTTGGGCGAAGCATATTACCGGGCTATTTATAAGAAAGAAAGGCCATCCGTAGGTCTGCTCAATGTCGGCACCGAAGAGGGCAAGGGCAATGCGGTTGTGAAAATCGCGCATGAACGTTTATCGCAATCCCAGCTGGGTTTGAACTACCTTGGCTTTATCGAGGGGCACGATATTTCCAAAGGGACCGTCGATGTCGTTGTGACCGATGGTTTTACAGGTAATATCGCGTTAAAGACGGCGGAAGGTACAGCCAAATTGGTTGAGAGGTTTGTCAAAGACGCCTTGAAACGAAATATTTGGTCTAAATTTACGTCTGCCTTGAACGGATGGGCGCTTCACAAAATGAAGAAGAAGATGGACCCGAGGCGTGCCAATGGTGCTGTTTTCCTCGGATTGAATGGGGTCGCGGTGAAAAGTCACGGCGGCACTGATCGTGTAGGATTCGCGAATGCGCTGAACATCGCCATGGGACTGGCCGAAAGCGATTTCCAAGACATAATCGACGCGCGCCTAGATGCGCTGCATGATGAAGATGACAATATCGGATTTATATCATGAGAGCTGTTATTCGAGGCATAGGCAGCTATCTGCCTGAACGTATTCTGACGAATGCTGAATTGGCAGAGCGCGTTGAAACGTCTGACGAATGGATTCAAGAACGCACGGGTATTCGGAAACGCCACATAGCAGGTGAGGGCGAATATACGTCTGATCTAGGCTATGAAGCCGCGAAGCTGGCCTTGGACGATGCGGGTATGACCGCCGCTGATATTGACCTGATAATCGTGGCGACCTCTACACCCGACCTGACATTTCCGTCTACGGCGACGATTATCCAAGAAAAGCTGGAGATGCATCATGGCGCAGCTTTCGATGTCCAAGCCGTTTGTTCGGGCTTTATCTACGGTATGCATCTTGCCAACTCTCTATTGCGGTCAGGTGGAGCCAAATGTGTTCTGTTGATCGGGGCGGAAACATTCTCCCGCATTCTGGATTGGGCGGACCGCGGAACTTGCGTTTTGTTTGGCGACGGTGCTGGCGCTGTCGTTATGGAAGCTGTCGAAAATGGCGAAGACGGGGTTTTACAGACCTTCGTCAGATCAGACGGACGTCACCGGGATATGCTCTATGTGGATGGCGGGCCATCGCGAACCCAAACCGTCGGACATTTACGGATGTTGGGCAATCAGGTGTTTAAACATGCTGTGACTGATATTGCGCAGGTTATCCGTGATTGTGCCGAACAAGCAGGTGTTGAGATTGCCAATATTGATTGGTTTGTTC
>CALHXF010000207.1 GCA_938040095.1 uncultured Caulobacterales bacterium | reverse complement strand
AAACCGCCGCTCCCCCGCAACAATCTGAAAATCACATATCTCAACATCGTCGTTTAAGGGCCGCACCAAAATCGGCTGCAAAACCCCCTTACGCTTTATACTCTCCGCCAAGCGCGCCAAAGCCGCTGGCTCAAAATGCCGCCGAGGCTGATCCGGATTAGCCACAAGCCGCTCTATGGCGATAGTTGTAATATTGGGGGTGGGTTTGGACAGTGTAGGTGTGCGCATGAAGGCTCTTATGGATTGAGACAAAGAGCTTAAAATACGGGTTTGAAATGTGACTTACAATAGACATCGAAACGACGCGACCAAAGGGAGTTAGGCTTCGATGCGGCTCAGGTTGGCAGAGATGCATTATGACTACCCCCCACCCTTTATCGCTTCTCGACACGGATGTGGCCACAAAGGGGGAGGGAAGTTGAAAGGAAACTCATTCCGTTGGGATGCGTCGTCTAAAAATTAATACCCACTACACCAAACAGACCCTCTCCCCTTGATGGGGAGGGATACAGGGTGGGGTGACTCGCACTCCAATCCCCTACTCACACAAAATAGCGTTGACCGTTATATCTTGCGCCGCTTGGACAATCACCAAATTCGGATTGTCCGGACTGCACTCGGAATAGACGGGATGAATGACTCTCAAATTATGAGCGCCTTTATCAAGGGTCAAAGAATAGCCGCCCCCCGGCCCGGTCGTCGCCTGCTCTTGCTGGGTCGTGCCGTCTTTTTCAAACAACATCGTCACGCCCTGAATGCCCTGACTAGAATCGCCCTGCATAAAGGCCCGGCCCGAAACCGCAATTAGATACCTAAAAGGCTGTATCGGTCTCGACGCAGGGTTCGGAGTCATCGAATTCAACTGAATAGGCGTTCGTAGTATATGTAGCCTTTGTAACTTGAGCCACTTCAATTTCATTTAAGTCCGCTCGAAGCGAAGCGTTTAATACTGCTATAGGTATTGATTGCATAAATTCCGGAACTTTGGTTGAAGACTTGTTTTTAATTCTTTTAATTCTGAACTCTATCAATTCTACATCGTCCTCGTCATAGAACTCAACGATATTATCAGACGAAAGCTTTTCTCCATGGCCATGACAGGGAGAAATCTTCGCTGATCGAGCAAACAATCCAATATTATGCCCACCAGTATTTTGAGCTGACTTCCATTTTAGGCCGTCATAGCCTAAAACGTTCTCTATATAATTCGCGATCATCTGTGTCGGGCGGTAGTCGACATCTTCCCTACGGGGGGCAACAGGCCTAGTAAGTCGGTTGGATAAAAAAGTGAGAAATCTCAGGTGTTGCAAGCGTTTTACAGCAGTAGGGTTGAAGTACGATGTCGGACGTGGGCTATGCTCTTCAGCAAGCTCTAGGGAACCCAAGTCCAGAATTCTAAGCGCTGTAATCGGTCTAAAACCGCAAACGAGCACCCAACTATCAATAGCTGGCCTGAGCTCGCTGAGCACAGTTTCTTTGTTCTCCGCCCCATAAAATATTGGCGATCCCGGGGCATTCATGCGAAGTCCCTTCGCAAGTGCGCTAGGTGGCGCACCCATCAGTTTATCTGGAGCTGCCATAGCTTCCCGCATTTCCGCCATATCGTCAAAGACTCGCCCTCTATAAATCAAGGAACTACTGTCTAAGATAACATCCCAAGGGGCAAATTCTTGAGGAACGCTCAACACTGAATTAAAAAGGTCATCCAAGAACTCACGTATTTTTTTATTAAAGTAACGGGGTCCAGATTGAGCGATTCCTACGAAACGGGTCCAAGCGTCCTCGACACTCTCTGTGCTCACACGCTCAGTAAAATATGTCCCCTCACTATCAAAAAACCCTTCGACATTTGAACTCCAACAATAATCGAATTCGCACAAGGCCTCTGCTAGGTATATGGACCACGGGTGGTCACATCCCAGCTCTTGGAGTACCGCCTGAAGCTCATCTCCCTTCGGCCCGTCACCATGACGGGTATAGAAGTAAGTTTCTTCATCGCTTTCGCGACGCAATTGCTGACTTACTGTATTCCCAATATGCTCCGCAAGGCTTTCAAGCGGTGCTGCCGGACGCTTTTCGCATACGGAACACTGGTGGTTTGTGGACATATTTTGTCTAGCCAATTGGTCCAAGTAAAGGTCTTGAAAGGAGCAATCAGAGCAAATGGCGTGCTCAGTCATATGCGTATCCTGTATATTTCAAATTTCGTGTACCCCTGGAATTTTTTTAATTAGGTGATCAGCTGGATTGGGCCCCCAATCATACTCCATAAACTGGCCTGATTGAAACTTACTGCTTATCTTTGGACGTTCATTCGAATAAAATAGTTCGTCTTTAGAATAAACCTGTATTGTAGCGTTCATTTGCTCTGTAACTTGAGCGGTTATCCAGCTTGCGTGAAACATTGGTTCGGGTGTCATAGATTGAGGCATGGCGTAAATCACAGATATACGCGGTGTAAGCGGCACTACCATTCGCGCTGTAGAGTTTATATTGCCGACTGTTGTTAGATTGTGAAAAAATCCATCGCCAAAGATAAATTCACGTTCAGGCGAATAAATTAAAGCAACCTTACCTTGTCCAGACATGTGCCTCACATAATCATTCAGCATATGCATGATGTTATGGCCAACAATCCGGTTTTGCTCTCTGGGATCAATTTTGCCGTTCCGCAATTTCATAGCGAGATCTAATGCCATGAATCGGTTAAGAGGCCCTCTCAGGCAAAGAGAAACCAATGATTTTGCCAAATTATTGCGAAGCCAAATAGAGGGCGATACTGGTTGGTAAGTAGTTACAGAAGGGTCAGTTTGCATCCAATTAGAAATCAAGGCCTGAATTTCTTCAATTACTCTCGGGAACGCTGCATCTGCCGTATCGTACAAAGACTCGAAGGAATGATCCCACGGAGAAGTTTGCCCAATTGCTGCCATTTTCATGGTATGGGCATTTTTTATCCCGCCAAGTTTTCCGTGTTGCGTTCTAAAATGCCCGCCGTCAGCTCTAATTGCCCCTACGTAACCATCTTTGCCAACCCAATGTTTAGAAACACCACGAGGCCACCAATGATGAACGGCTGACTTAATTTCTTCCATATTCGCCGCCCATTTCTTTTCTTACTAGGAGTATAGCAATATCGGTAATTGTCGTCGTAATCTCAATGTAATTAGAGATGATCAATCATTTAATATCTAGCCAGTGCGAAAACTTTCGTGAGGTAACGTGACGTATATCATCAGGTAGAGCACGTATTAGTCTCATCGCCTTAGCGTCGTTAAGGGTTCTGTCTTCTCCCGCATTCAAGTTTTCAAGCAACTCAGAAAGATAATTGTGAACTTTTTGGACCCTCTGTTTGTTTCCCTTTGACTGTCTATCTGGATCACGATTTATATTGTCCACCGCCTGAACAATTTCAAATGGATACAAGGCTTCTGGAATCATTTTTTCATTGAATAAAGTATTCGATTCAGTTTCTCGGCTTAACATTAATGCTTCTTGTAGTTTCTGTCGGATTTCTTCATTTTCGATTTTTAGTGCATCCTGATCCCGTTTTGCTTGTTCAATCAGGTCTTCTTCGCGGCGTCTGCGGTCATCCATTTTATGTTTATCAAATTGTTCATCCGCCAATAACCGAATATTGGCTAAACGGCTTTTTTCTATCAATCGTTCACTGGCAGATTGAATTTCAAGTAGCCGCTGATCTTGGAGTGGCTTGCGAATGGCTTTGGCCGCCAAGTAGTTGATATAGGGTAATCCAATAGCCAGCGCCGTTCCAGTGAGTATTGGTACAACAAACAAGGTCAGCCAATTTGTATGATCATCAAAGTAGATAAACTTGCTTTCGGCTAAAATATCTTTTGAAAAAAACAGATAATAAAGGGGTTTCCAGTTACAGGCGATAAACGCCAATGAAACCGATCCAAAGATCGGACTTTTAACCCGATTGCCAAAACTCTCCAAAAGGTCGTTAAATGTCGTCATGTTTTTCCCGCATCGATGTTACTTTAATATAAGGCTTATTTGAATACCGACAACAGACTGTATCTAATTAGTTGTCATTATTAGTGACAGTATAATTGACCAAGTACGAGTTACGGTGATAGTTACCGAAACCTACCTTGCAAACACCTGTTCAACATCGTCATATGTCGTATCACTAAGCCATTTGTTTGCGAGGATCATTCGACCGTTCTCAACAAATGATCCGTAAACTTCATCTAAGGTCATACAACGGTCACTCAATTCATCGGGCCGTTCGTGTAGAAGCATGATCTTGTTCTGCGGCCCATAGCCCATCCAGTTCATTATTCGGAAATTGACAGGCGTATCGCCCCATCCATAGCCAGACATGATCATAAAGTTTTGTTCGCGTAGAGCTTGGTGAAAACGATAAAACATTTCCGAAAATATATCTTTATTATAGGCGATGACTTTTGCGCCGCCTGATAGAAACGAGGGTTTGCTTGTGTAATTTTTAAGCGCAGTACCATTTGCCGTATGGCAATTTTGCGGACCAGAACCAACGACCATGGCAGGATAACTATTACCGCTAAACCTAAACCAATTGGCGGAACCGTGGGGTTTGAAAATTCTAACCCTTGCATCGCTAGAATCATATGAAGAGTCATCATACCAACGGACGTCGCCATCTCTTGGTCCGAAACCATCTACATAGGGAATGTTGTGCGCGTCGAGTAATTGTTCGACCAAGGTATCGTGGTTGAGCGTAACGATATCCAATCTTTCGTCTGTTGCGTTTTTAGCAAGATCGACAATCAGATCGAGGCCTTCTATTTTTTTTGCCTTAAGGTTTTTGGCTACAACCCATTCGATTAGGCCGGATGCCAGTCTCGACAACTTAACCAATGACTTTAATCGTTCGGCAGGCGTTTCGCCCGGCAATAGGTTTTTGGCCTGTTCCTCTATGCCGGCAACAAAAGCGGCGGTCATAGCATTATCGGTAAGCCCGACGCCGCATTGGTTTATCTGCTCTGATAAATGGATAAGGTCTTCATAGCTTGTTTGTTGGCGGTAGATCGATCCCGTATATCGAGTTTTCCCGCCCGAAGAATATGGCGCAATTGTTTTTAGGTGATGCTCATCAACGGTTTTAAGGAGGCTAAGGAAATTTTGTATATTTTTGACGGGTTTGACGTCGCGGCCTTCAATATCATTTTCTTCGTAGAAGATTCCCCGTTGGTCCGGGTCCTGAAAATATGAACCTTCCAGTACTTTTGTCGTGATTTCATCAACACCGGGAAGGCCGGAAGCGAGTGATACGCCTGATCCAAGAAATAGTAACATTTGATTGTCATACTATAAATTGAGTTTAAGGCTACATAAATCGCAAACGGCACACATGTCCCACCCCCTAAATTTCTCATAATATCGGCGTTAAGGGCGGGAAACCCCTCGCCTGTGGTCGTTCTGAGGGGATTTTGGGCGGGGTTTGGGACGGTTTCGGGGCGTGAGGGGCTGTAAAATTGTGGTTTTTGGGGTGTTTTGGGGTGGTTTTGGGTTGGATAAATTGTGTTTTCGTCGCCATTTCCACCCCTCCCTTTATCCCTCCCCATCAAGGGGAGGGAAATTATATGGCATTTTTCCGTAGGCCCTCTCCTGTCAAAAAAGGGTGCTATGTCGCAAACTAACCCCCTCCCCCTTTGTGGCCACCTCCGTGTCGAGAAGCGAAAAAGGGTGGGGGGCGTTTGGGTTGGTTTTGGACTTTGGATTAAAGGAATGAGCCCTTTGCGGGACCCCGGATGAACGGTTTTTGGGGCCTCGGCTTTAGACTGTTCTTGCGGCACCCAATCCTAACTCCGCGCTTACGCGCTCTGTGTCGTTTGGGTGATGCGCTATCGTCCCTGCAGCAATCTTTGAATAAGTCCCTCTAATTGCTCCCCGTTCTTATATTTGATGCGGAGCTCGCCTTTTCCGCCTTTGTCTCTTAGGTCGACGACCAATCCCAAAGCGTCTGTGATTTGTTTTTCCACGTGGCGGGTGTCGGCCTGTTTTTGGTCTTTGAGGGTTTGGTCCAGGCTGCCCTGAAATTCGCTATGGGGTTCTTCGGTTTTGTCTTGCTTCAGCCTGCGGACCCAGTTTTCGGCGTCGCGCACG
>CALHXF010000206.1 GCA_938040095.1 uncultured Caulobacterales bacterium | reverse complement strand
ATCGCTTGCAACGCAGATTGGTCAACAACGCGGGAGTTTGCGAAATCGACGATCACTGTATCGGGGTCGCCTTTGACATCGAACAGGTCGTTAAAGCCTTCGATGGAGCCAAAGAAGAGCGGGCCTTCGATCTTGTAGACTTTCTTCTTATCGTCTTCTTCCGTCTGCGCATCGATGTGTTTCGCGGCGCTCCATGCATAAGCCAAAGCCGAAACGATCACACCGACGACCACCGCAACAGCCAGATCGTGATAGACTGTGACGACCGTCACCAAGACGATCACGAGTGCGTCCAACAAAGGAATACGACGCATGATGGTCAGAGACTGCCATGCAAAGGTGCCGATCACGACCATGAACATCACGCCAACAAGCGCGGCCAATGGGATCATTCCGATGAACTGAGAGCCGAATAAGATAAATGCCAGAAGGAAGAGAGAGGCACTAATCCCTGACAGACGTGTCCGGCCGCCGGATTTAACATTGATCATGGATTGCCCGATCATGGCGCACCCGCCCATGCCGCCAAAGAAACCTGTGACCGTATTGGCGATGCCTTGGGCGACACCTTCTTGGGACGCGCCGCCGCGTTCCTCTTTGATCGCGCCAACAAGGTTCAGGGTCAACAGACTCTCAATTAACCCAATCGCAGCCAAAATGAGGGCGTAAGGGAAGATGATTTTTAATGTCTCGAGGTTTAACGGCGCGAGCGGCGCAAAGCCTTCTCCGCCCACAACTGCATATGTGCCTGCAACTGTTTCTGCTGATGTCGTGAATGGAATGTGGAAGCTTGGCAGACCGCCTTTGATGGACGCCAAATCGCTCACGGTTTGAACGTCTAATTTCAGTGCAATTACGAGGGCCGTGACAAGTCCAATCCCAACGAGCGGAGCGGGGAGGGCTTTGGTGACTTTCGGTGTCACCCAGATTAGGAACATGGTCAAGACGACGAGGCCCAGCATGAGAACTAACGGCGTTCCCGTCAGCCATGTGCCTTCTAATATGTGGAACGGACCATAATGCTCACCCGGAACACGAACAGGCGCAGCAGATTGGAACTGCGAGAGTTGCGCCATGCCGATGACAATTGCGAGACCGTTGACAAAGCCTAACATCACGGGATGCGGGACGAGGCGAATGAACTTACCCAACTTAAAGACACCCGCGCCAATTTGCATTAGCCCCATCAAGACGACAGTCGCGAAAAGATACTCGACACCGTGATCCGCAACAAGGGCGACCATAACAACGGCCAAGGCGCCCGTGGCACCAGAGATCATACCGGGACGACCCCCGATTAGGGCCGTGATCAGACCGACAATGAATGCCGCGTAAAGCCCGACGAGGGGTTCCACGCCTGCGACGAAAGCAAAGGCGACGGCTTCAGGCACGAGCGCCAATGCGACGGTCAAACCTGCGAGCAATTCAATCTTCACGCGGTTCGGCGTGAAGCTTAATTTGCCCGATCGATTAGGTGTCGGAACGGATATGGATTCGGCGAATGCCGCGAGCGTTGAACGGATCATGAAATCTTACCAGATTGAGGATTGCCGCGCCATAAGCCCGCATAGGCGCTAGAGCAAGGCTTTCGCGCCTAAACCCCTGCAATCAGGTGGTCTGATCGAGTTTTCGTCCTAGAGTTCAGGGCGGAGCGAATATCCTGCAGAGCGTACCGTGCGGATCGGGTCTTTGCGGTCACTGATTTTCAAAGCTTTACGGAGGCGACCAATATGAACATCAACGGTCCTGACTTCGACATAAACATCGTGGCCCCAGACGGCATCGAGCAATTGCTCGCGGGAGAAAACTTGCCCCGGACGGCGCATGAAATGTTCGAGTAAGCGAAACTCTGTCGGCCCTAAATGAATGTCATTTCCGTCGCGGGCCACCCTATGAGCTTTCGTGTCGATCTGTAAGTCACCCACGACAATAGCGTCAGATAAAACGTTCGATTGCATACGGCGGAGCAGGGCTCTGATCCGCGCAAAAAGCTCTGGGATGGAGAAGGGTTTAACAATGTAATCATCCGCGCCGATATCCAGACCTGTCACGCGGTCATCTTCCTCGCCACGAGCAGATAACATAATGATGGGGACTTCGGATGTGGATTCTCTGCGGCGTAATCGCCGACAAACTTCAACACCCGAAAGCTTTGGCAGCATCCAGTCCAAAAGGATTAAATCAGGGGTGCGTTCTTCCGCCATCAAAAGCGCCATATCGCCGTCCTCGGCAATGGCGGTCTCGAACCCTTCGCGCTGGAGGTTATATTCCAGCAAGGTTGAGATGGCAGTTTCGTCTTCGACGATGAGAACATAGGGGGTCATAATGTCTCTGCTTTAAACGGCATGATCGGTTGATGTAAATACGACAGAAAAGGAGGTTCCAGTTTTAACATTCTCGGAATCATCCGCGTGGATCGTTTGCACGAATAATCCGGCGCGGTGCCGCAACACAATATGTTTGACGATTGCGAGGCCCAAACCTGTGCCTTTTTCTTGCGCGGGGAGGTCACCCGCAACGCGGTAAAACCGCTCTGCAATGCGTGGTAAATGGGTCGGAGAAAAGCCCGGTCCCTCATCCGATATAATGGCCCGCCAAACAGGTTTGTCAGACGGGATGAGGTTTACAATGGCGCGAGATTTCGCGCTTGGATTTGATGTTTGCGGGAAGGCTTCCCCCGACCATTTGGAGAGTCTTTCTAGTCGCGTGGTTACTGTTGATCCCATTGGCGAGAGTTTAACAGCATTTTCCATGAGGTTCAGAAAAAGCTGCACGCACTCATCTGTCTTACCTGATGTTTCGGACGTGGGTGTCTCTGGCAGGTGAATAATGAGATTCACGCCACGCGACTCTGCCAAGAGATCAAGCGCATCGCGTGCCGCTTCGATGGCCTTGCGAATATCTGCAGTCTCTGATGGTGCAATGTGTTCGATGCTCTCAATGCGTCGTAGAGACAGTAAATCCGTAACGAGACGCTCCATGCGCTCAGCTTGCTCTGCCATAATCCCGAGAAATTTTTCACGAGCCACTGGATCGTCTTTCGCATGTCCAAGAAGGGTTTCGATGTAGCCTTTGAGAGAGGCAATCGGCGTTTTTAATTCATGGCTCGCATTCGCCAGGAAGTCAGCTCGCAGTTCTCTTTCTTTCGCGGCATGCGTGCGATCTGCCAAAACGGCAATAACTACTGCGCTTTTGTTGTCCTCGCGTTGGATGGCTATGGCCTGCGAAAATTCAACATCAAGGTATCGCTCAGGTGGCTGTATTGTGTGAACGGAGAACGGGGACGGGGTTTCTCCCGCAAAAGCCCGCTCCATTTGTGGTCCCAAAGAAGATCTGTGCAAATATGCACTTACGGGTTGGCCAATCATATCGGAAGATAGCATCGCTTGGGCGGCTGTATTTGCGTGAAGGACGTCAGAGTTACGATCTAACACGGCTGTTGCCAGCGGTAGAGCGTCAATGATTTCTATTAAAGCATCAAAGCGCAATTGACGGATATGTTGATTCGAGGTTCTTGCTTCCGGAGGTGTTGCGCGTGAGCGTAAGGTTCGAAAATATAGCCATAAAGCTATTGCCGTTACGCTGAAAACAAGAGCCGCGACCCAAAATGGAGCCTTGGCCAGAATGGAAAGAGACAACAGTGAGCTGCCGACAATACAGCCGATGATTAACCCATCTGGGGGTTGGCGTTTTTTAGGCAAGTGCGACGGCACGATCGTTCACGCGTCCAATGTAGCTAACTTATTCAGGCTGCGATCTATCGGATGTCTTGCGATAATGACAAGGGGGTATTCCAAATGAATTCAATTTATTTGAACCTTATTGGGTTTCTCAAACGTACTTCAGACAGGCCTTGAAACTGCTTGGAAAGGGATAGGTTCAATATCTTTTTGTGGAGTCTTGAAAATTATATTATTATCGTTTTTCAATAATTATTGATTGACTCTCGCTAAATTCAACCTAGTGAAGCTATATGCGAACAACATATGATATTTTGGGTAAACTACGTCACGCGGCTTCTGGAGCTGTGCTGATGGTTGTGCTGAGTGGGTGC
>CALHXF010000205.1 GCA_938040095.1 uncultured Caulobacterales bacterium | reverse complement strand
CGCAGACCTTCGGATTGATTTTGATTTCAAGGACAGTTCAAATGGCTGCCAACAATAACATCTATGATTGCTATCGCCCGCCCGCACAGGAATTTGTGCGCGGCGAGGGCCCTTATCTTTACACCAAAGACGGCGACAAATATCTCGACTTCATCGCGGGCATTGCTGTGGCTGGATTTGGTCACGCCCATCCGAAACTCGTTGAAGCCCTGACAAGCCAGGCTGCGAACCTGTGGCACCTCTCCAACATGTTTCAAAACCCCGGCCAAGCCGATCTTGCGAAACGCTATTGCGACCAATTAGAGTGGGCCGACAAGGTCTTCTTTACTAACTCTGGCGCAGAAGCCGTCGAATGTGCGATGAAAACAGCGCGTCGTTATCAATATGACAGCGGTCATCCAGAGCGCGTCGACATCATCAGCTTTAGCGGCGCATTCCACGGGCGGACAATGTCCACCGTCACCGCAGGCGGAAACGCAAAATATCTGGAAGGCTTCGGCCCCGCCATTCCTGGGTTCATCAATTTGGAATTTGGCGATCATGAGGCCCTCAAGGCCGCAATCAGTGAAACAACGGCCGCGATCCTTGTCGAACCTGTTCAAGGCGAAGGCGGCTTGCGTCCTTTGCCGCCAGAATGTCTACGCGGGTTACGTGCGCTGTGTGACGAACATGGCTTGATGTTGATTTATGATGAAGTCCAATGTGGCGCAGGTCGCACAGGCAAGCTCTTTGCCCATCAATGGGTAGAAGGTGGTCATCCCGATATTTTGGCGGCAGCCAAAGGCATGGGTGGCGGATACCCGCTGGGTGCCTGTATCGCCAGTGCCGAAGCGGCACAATATATGGTGCCCGGCACACATGGCTCCACCTATGGCGGCGGACCAATGGCGATGGCTGTGGGACACGCGGCGCTCGACCTGATGCTCGAAGATGGCTTCATGGAGAATGTCGTACAGGTCTCAAACTTCCTGAAACAGCAGTTCGAAGGCTTAAAGGACGAGTTCCCAGATATGATCGAGGAATTACGCGGCAAGGGTCTACTGATGGGCATCAAGCTGAAAGTTCCAAATGTCGATGTTCGGATGAAAGTCATGGAATATGGGCTTTTGGTCGGGACAGCGGGCGACAATGTCTTGCGCATGGCCCCACCGCTGATCATCACAGAAGACCATGTTCGCGAGGCTATTTCCGCTCTACGCAAAGCCCTCACGGACATCAAAAACAAAGGCTAGAAAGCACGCTCATGGCACTGATTATTAATGCGCATATTCATGCAGTTCCAGAGCATCGCGACACGGTACAGGCGGAACTGGAAAGATTAGTTCCGCCAACCCGCAAAGAAGCAGGCTGTCACACTTATGACCTGCACATCAATAAGGCCGACAACGCTCATTTCATTTTCTATGAAATTTGGGAGAGCAAGACGTTGATGGACGCCCATATGGCCAGCGACCATATCAAAGCCTTTGGCGCAGCCACCAAAGGCATGGTTGCAGACTTCAAATTATTTGAGATGGAGAAGTTGGAGTAGAACTATCCCAAAGGCACGAGCATATCCGCAACCGTATCGCCCTGCCACAGCACTTCACTTGGACCGCAAAGCTCGGCCCATTTTACACGAAGTTTCAGGAAATCTTGTGTGACTTCGACGCCTTGCGCCGCGTCCATCACCTCTTGGGAAGGCCATTGCGCATAGGCGTAAAACGCGCCATCATTGCCATAATGCAGCCGAGAGCCAAGTGCGCCGCAGTCGTCACGAAAGAACGCCGTAACCCCAGTCCAGACCTCAATAAATTGCCGGCGGGTCTCGGAGTTATTGGAAAGCAAAGCAAAACGGTAGGAAACACAATACATTTAATTCACGCAAACTTCGGCATCAAAATCATAGGAACCGCCAGCATCTAAACAATTGTCGACTTTGGCGTTCGAGTAGAAATGCTGAAACGACGCGCCCGCAACCAAAACGATCATAAGAACGAAATAAAGAAGGAGTTTTTGTTTGCGAGCAGATGTCATGAACTGTCTACGGAGAGCATCAGCTTAGGGACGGTAAAAACAAGCGTGATCAGCGCGATAAAGGCAGAATAGTCACCAAGACGTTGCCATCCCCCGCGCCAATTCGCTTGGTCGGGAGACAACATCATCACGAAACCCAGCGCCATCGCCGCCCCTGCAAAGAGCGTGAGAGCTTTCAAAATACGATGCGGCAAAGATAGGCCCAAGAGGATCAACCCGAGAGCGCCTAAGGGGTAAGCAAACAGACCAACTAAATTATGCATCGCTTGACGCGCACTGCCCTCGACGGGGCATCCATAGTCACAAGGAAAGAATACTGCGCCCAGATAGCCAACAGGAATACCAATGCCGATTAGAATAAGCGCAGCAGACACACGCGGCGTACGCTCTAAGGTTTGCCATAGAAATTTCAGAATAACCAGACAGGCAAGCGCGACAGGCAAAAATCCGAAATAGGTCGCGAGCGTATGCGTCGAGGTTCCAACCGCACCCAACTCACTCAGGTAATTAGAAATTGAATTATAGTCAGATCGTGAAAACCCCAGAACTTCTGGCAAAATAACACCAGAGAGGCCCAAATATATCGCGCCCAAACCCGCCCAGATTGGAGGCTTAGCGTTCACTAACCCGCTTCCATCTGCGCAAGACGAGAGGCTTGATCTTCAGAAATAAGAGAATTCACAACATCGGACAAAGCATCACCCGCGACGATTTTGTCGAGATTATAGAGCGTCAGATTAATACGATGGTCCGTCACGCGGCCCTGCGGATAATTATAGGTGCGAATCCGTTCGGATCGGTCACCACTCCCGATTTGACCCGCGCGCTCTTCGGCACGATCCGCATCAACGCGTTGCTTCTCCATATCATAGAGTTTCATCTTCAACAGACGTTCCGCATTTGCACGGTTCATATGTTGAGATTTCGCATCACAGACAACGACAACACCTGTCGGAACATGGGTCATGCGAACAGCAGAGTCCGTCTTGTTAACATGTTGCCCACCCGCGCCAGAGGCTCGCATTGTATCAACCCGCACATCACCCATCGAGAACCCAATATCGATATCTTCAGGCTCAGGCAAAACAGCAACCGTAGCAGCGGAGGTATGGATACGCCCTTGGGTTTCCGTGACAGGCACGCGCTGCACGCGGTGAACGCCTGACTCAAATTTCATCATGCCGTAGGCACCAGATCCTGTGATCGAGGCGACGATCTCCTTATACCCGCCCATATCGGCTTCGTTTTCATTCTCGACTTCAACCTTCCACCCTTGGAGGCTGGCGTAGCGGGAATACATCGCGAAGAGGTCACCCGCAAAAATGGCAGCTTCGTCACCGCCTGTACCTGCGCGAATTTCGAGAACGATGGAGGCGTTATCATCTTTGTCCTTGGGCAGGAGAAGAAGAGAAACTTCCTTCTCAAGCGCAGGCAATGAATTTTTCAGATTCTGGATTTCCTCTTTTGCCATCGGACCCATTTCTGGGTCATCCAACATGACCTCAAGGTCTGCCATTTCAGCACGGACATCCATCAGCTTCTTGACCCCCTCAGCCACAGGTCTCAGTTCGGCATAGTCTTTACCGAGCTGGACGATTTCAGCCGTATCACTCGTCGCACCCATGCGCGCTGTGATTTGATCGAAGCGGTCAACGACCTGTGCAAGTTTTGTATCAGGAATATTCATGGTCGCGACCTAGGTTAATCCAACGAGAGCGTCAAACCCGCAAACAGCGTACGAGGCCGCCCTGGGAAGAAACGCTCATTGCCAAATGCGAAATCAGCGCGGTCCGCATAGCGTGTATCAAAGAGATTATCGACCCGTAGTGAGACCTTAACAGAATCCGTGACGTTGACCTGCCCACCTGCTGTGAAGACATCGTGCCCCGCATAGCTATTCGTGTTTCCCGGGTTCGTGAAATATCCACCTACATGTGTCCAACGTAGATACGCACCTGCACGCCCCCCATCATAGCGCAAAGCCATATTCCCGAGCGTATCCGGCGCACTGTCGACGCGGTCCCCACTGGTAATATTATTCGCGGCACTGCCGACGGTTTCGGTGAAATCATAGGTGTGACGCGCGAGCGTCCCTGCACCCTCAACGGAGAACCCATTGCCGAGATCGGCATTCAAACTGACCTCAACACCTTCGTGACGTGTCTTGCCGTTGACGACGTTAAAGCCATTGGCGTTACGGAAGAAGAAATTGTCTTTCCACATCGTGAAGCCCGTGACTTCGAAACGCACCGTGTCGGATATATCTCCACGAGCGCCCACCTCCAAACTATCCAGCGTTTCAACATCCGCTTCGCCCGGCACTTGGTGTTGTTGGGCTGAATAAAGGTCGGACGTTTGCGGAGCGCGAGAGCCACGTGCCGCGCGAGCGAAAAGCGTCACATCATCAAGGTCATAGGTCAGACCTAGCTTTGGCGTCAGTGTAAAAAAGTCATCCGTACGATCTGCGGCGCGTATGAAACGGCCTGACGATCCCGTATCGGCCCTGTTGTCATAATCATAAGATGTGTACTCCCCACGCGCCCCAAAATGAAGTGTCGCGCGATCCGATAGCTCAATGTCCTTCGTCGCAAAACCTGCGAGGACAATTGCATCGACGTCATAGTCAAAATGTAGCCCTTGGACGAAACTAAAACGGGACGGATTTTCTTGAAATTCGTACTGAGATCCAGACGTATAATCGGCGTCAAAGCCTGCACTCCATCCTTTACCATAGAGCCCTGATTTCACACCAAATGATGTGTGAGCATTCTTGTCCAAGGCTTGACCGGGAACAAAGTGCCGAAGAAAACGTTGTTGCGTGCGTCGTGCATAGGGCTGGACGATAAGCGTACCAAGGTCCGTCTCTCGACTAGCTTTGATTTGCCCCCGCAAAGCTTGAGTGTCGCGGAATGCTTCGGGGTTTTGGTTCGTCTCAATTGCGTCGCGATCCAAGTAAATATCATCACCTTGTAGAAACCCAGCTGTTTCTTGGTTGAGGTTGTTCAGCGCAATGAGACTGGATATTTCCCAATCACCAATATCTGTCTGATGTTGCAGAGCAATTTTTTGCTGATCAAATCCACTGTCCTCGCGAAATCCGCTATCATGCGAGAGATCGGCCGAAACACGAAAATTGTCCGAAATATCCTTAACGCCTGTCACATTGAGATAGCCTCTATCACTGCCTTGAACGCTGATAGTTTCAGATCCGCTGCCTGGATTCGCAAGGACGACATTGATCAAACCATGCACGGCATTGGAGCCGTAATCCGCAGGTCCTGGGCCTTTGAAAACCTCAATGCGGTCCGCGAATTCCGTTGGGGCTTCCAGAAGCGCGTTCACATTGGCAAATCCCGCCGCACGCAAGGGAACGCCGTCCAATGTGTAGAGAAAACTACCCGCACCTGCGCCGCCCATTAAAACAGGTGAACGTATGGCGGTCAAATGTTCCTGCCCAGAACCGCGATGGATATTCACCCCCGCGACCGTGTTCAGGATTTCGGCATGATGCGCGAGGGTCAGACCTTCGGCAGAAGTTGGCAAAATAACGTCAATGACTTCGGGTTGATCAACTGTTTCGAGCTTAATTCCCTTAGCAATGACAATATCGCCAAGCGCATAGAAAGACCTGTAAATGGACACATCTTCCTCTACGTTAGATCCGTCCTGCGCCCAAACAGGCGCAGCCGATATCAGCAGGGCGGTACCCGTCAATAAAATACGTTTCATGAGATGACCCTATGTGCCTTTAGGCTGTTTACGGTTGGAAGCCCTAGACAGCACCTCCAAAGGTATATTTTGACTGACGATATTCAAATCACGTTGCGGGAACGGAATGGAAATACCGGCTTTTTCGAGGGTCTTATTGATCTCCGTATGCAGAATATGACGCATCGTAACGCGCTCTTCGAAACTGCGTAGGAAAACTCGAATTTCGAAATCAAGTGACGAGTCCCCGAACCCCATAAACAGAACCTGCGGTGCGGGTGCGTCCAAGACCTTCGTTTGTGCCTTCACCGTTTCCATCATCAAGTCGCGCGCACGATCCGTATCCGATCCATATGCAATCCCGACAGGAACGATTAGACGCGTGATGGAATTGGATAGGGTCCAGTTCGTGACTCGCTCAGAAATCAGCGCTTCATTTGGAATCAAGATTTCAAGATTATCAAGATCATTCAGGGTCGTCGCCCGAATTTGAATTTTTGCCACTGTCCCTGATTGATTTCCAATTGTGACATAGTCACCAATACGGATTGGACGCTCAAAGAGAATAATCAAACCCGAGACAAAGTTCGCAATAATTTTCTGCAAACCAAAGCCAATACCCACGGATAGACCCGTCGCAATCCACCGTAATTGTGACCATTGGAGTCCTAATTGATTAAATCCAATAATTATGCCTGCCGCGACAATAATATAACCCAAAATCGTCGTGACCGCATATCGCGTACCTGGGTCAACGCCCAATCGGTTGAGAACAAAAATTTCCAAAAACCCAGGTAGGTTTCGCGCTGCAATAAAGGTCAGAACAATGATCACAAGCGATTGCAAGACATCCCAGAGCGACACGGCCACTGAAATGGGTTTGTTTTCAAGATCAAAGTCGCCTGTCTTATAAGACCAGACTTCAAAACCATCAAAAATCGAAAGCGCAGGCACCAATGACGACCAGATCATCCAAAGCAAGCCAGCAAAGGCGAGTAAGATAATGGTTTGCAATAATTTCGACGTTTGCCGTGTTATGTTCGTGACATCGATGGCCGTGGTATCAACCGGCGGAGGCCGCATTTCCTCGCCTCGCTCTTCGGCGGCTTCTTTTTCACGGCGCGCTTTAAGCTCAGCTTCACGTTTCTCTAGCGCTTGACGATATTTCAACTGACGTTGCGCGACAACAATTGCACGGCGAATAGCGCCATAAACGACATAGGTTAGCAACACCAAAGCCCCCGTCAGGAACATCCGCATATTGAGTTCATTGGCGCTCTCATAATAGCCTGAGACCGCCAGCCCGATTGTCGCTAAAGGCATCCCAATAACGATCAAGGCGACGGGACCCCGAAAGCGCATCAAAAACGAAGTGTCATTTTGCAACGATGAGAACCCGACACGGTCGCGCCAGAGAATACGCACTGCAAACAAAACCATGGACAGGCTGGTTAGGATAAATGCAAAGACTGAAAAGCCTTCCGCAATATCCACGTCCGTCATATCATTTGTGATCGCGAGAAACGTCGAGAAAATCCCCATAGCCGGCACGAACCACCGTAAATTAGAGCTGATGACAGTGCGGAGCCCCGCTGACATTTTGAAATGCGCGTCAAACAACCCCTTCTCATTATCCCAGCGAATCCAACTTCCGAACAAAAGGGAAAAGGCGCTGAGGTAAAAGAAACCATTTGCTAGGCCTTCAATTAATCTATCTGAATTTTTGGAACTGTTGTAGAGAAGTGCGAGCAGAAGGAACAACAAGGCCAAGGGCAGTGAATTAATAATTCCAACGGCTATGACGGCAGGCGTATGCCACGCACTATCTTGCTTCACACGTCCAACCAATGCCGCACGGCGATCAACATCGGCACACAAACGTGGCCGCAGCCGCACAATCAGCACAATGATGACAAAAAATCCGAGTACAAAAAACCCATAGGTCCGCGCCATGAGTAGGAGTTCGCTGATGGTCAGAGACAGATTTTTAGGGGAGAATAGTTTTAAAGCGCCCGCTCCAACCTTTTGCGGGAATGAAAAATCGATAGCTGGTACAGATCGCACCCAGAGTAAATTCTCATCCAGCAAAGTTTGGAGGCTTTCGGTTCTTTCCAAAAGTTCGCCTTGCGCAACATATAAATCCCCCACCTCACCGATGCGCGCAGTCGCCTGTTTAGAAATTTGCTGTAGAAGTACGCGTCGCGTGTTCAAAATTTTTGTCAGGGAGGCTTGCTCCGTCTCTCCTAAATCAGGCAAATCTGGAGCATCACGACGTGCAGATGCCAAGGCCGCTTCGAAGTCGACGGGACCGATGGGCAAATCACGAAGACCTTCTTGCGCAATAATCCGTTGGCGTGCGGCAGCCGATTGTTGGTTTTGTGCGGCGTCAATGTCAACACGAATAGAGTCGGGCGTTTGCAGTTGGTTTCCCAAACGACGTAAAATCGCGCCAGCCTCTCTATCCAATCGACCTTGACCAACCAGGCTCGTGGCTGCCGAGAGATCATTTTCAACCTCGACAACGCGGCCCCGCGCAGAGGCTGTCGCTTGAGAAATTTCAGGCGCACCCGAAGCAAGTCTAGCGATTTGATCGGCTAGGCCCAAATTATCAATGGCGAAGCTTACCAAGAGAGGATGCCCTCCCTCAAAGACCGCAGCGTCGACTGCAATCGAATCCCGTAACGCTTGCGCTTCATTCACGCGCTTCTGACCTGTGCGCGAACTTAGTCGCGCAACATCTTGGCGTAAAATTTGAGACTGTATTTCGGCGACTGCGCGGCGGGACGTGAGAAGCCCTTGGCGTTCGGGGAGCGTCTCAATCTCATGCTCAAGCGCCCGAATTTGATTGCGTCGATACCAGACACGAGCGCGCGCTTCGGTGCGACGTGCATTAGAGACATCCTCTAACCCGCTATCGACAAATTCATTTAGACGTGTTTGCAAATCGCTCAATGCGATACGCGCTTCCGACAGTTCCTTCGGTGCATTTATTTGCCTTGCGGCCAGCGTGTTGAGCGTATCTTGGAGCCCCTGCAATCTCGTTTCGATTTCACCAAGGCTCGACTCTTTCGCGTTCAAATCCTGTTCTAATTCAAAGAGCGCGTCATCGCCGATCATTTCAGCCATAGGTTCGACGTCAGCCGCAAGGCTATCCTGCGCCGTCTTGAGCTCGAGGTTTAACGCGGCTTGGAGAGCATCCACATTCTCTACGGCCGTTACAAATTGGACACGGCGTTCGGATTGTCGGGTTCCATCCGCAAGCCGATCAACGGCCGTTTGCAGAGACGTTCGGATTTGGTTTTTTTGCTCATCCGATAGGTCAGTGTTACTATCGAGCGCCTTTATCCGTGTCTCTAGCGTCTGAGCCGTAAAGTCAGGCGCAATATTGGTCTGCGGGTCCTGCGCATGCGCACCCCCACAGGCCAAGCAACATAGAATGAGGACAAAGCTGAAACGGAATATACGCATAGGCGCGTTGAACGCGAAAGACCCCATAAAGTAAAGCTTAGCTCTCTCAAAACACAGTCACTCGACATTAAAAAACCGCCAGACCGTGAAGCCTGACGGTATGTTATTTTAAGACTTCAAAATTCGTCTATTTCCCGTCTTTTAACTTCTGCATCAAATACACATGTTGGAGGGCCAAACGATTAGCCGTTTCCTTCAGGTTGGCCGCCGCAGAATGACCACCATCGATATTTTCATAATAGAAGAAATCATGACCTTGATCTTCCATACGCTTGGCGAATTTACGCGCATGCGCAGGATGTACACGGTCATCTTTCGTTGAAGTGATCAAGAACACCTCTGGATAATCACCTTGTGGATCGAGATTATGATAAGGGGAGATTTGACGTAGGAATTTCCCTTCGACATCATCTTCAGGGTTGCCATATTCGCCCATCCAAGAGGCACCGGCCAAGAGAACGTGGAACCGCTGCATATCCAAAAGCGGCACAGCTATGATAGCGGCGTTAAACAAATCAGGACGTTGCGTGGTCATCACACCCGTTAACAAGCCACCATTTGATCCGCCTTCGACACCGAGATGCGCAGGCGATGAAATTTTCTTCGAAACCAAGCTTTCGGCCACGGCGATGAAGTCGTCATAGATACGTTGACGGTCAGTCTTCAATCCAGCCTGATGCCATTTCGGACCATATTCGCCACCTCCACGGATATTGGCGAGCACATAAACGCCGCCATTCTCCAACCAGAGTTTGCCGCGCGTCGCGGAGTATGAGGGGTTCAAAGAAATTTCAAACCCACCATAGCCGTAGAGCAGGGTCGGGTTCGTACCGTCCATTTGCGTATCTTTGGCACGAACAACGAAATATGGAACCTGCGTTCCGTCTTTCGATGTTGCGAAGAACTGCTCGCTGACCATATTCGACGCATCAAACCAATCAGGGAGAGACTTCGCTTTCGCTTTCGCTTCACTTGCCGTGTCATAGGTCCAAAGCGTGTCGGGGGTCAGGAAGCTTTCGGTGCTGACGAAGGCTACATCTTCTTTGTCATTGGTCGCGCCAATCGCAACGGTGCCATTGGCCGGAAAGTCAAGTTTTTCCGACGTCCAGGTTTTACCATTCCAATCAAACGCATAGGCGGCACTTTTAACATCGCGAGAGATCGACATCAGCAACTTAGACTTCGTCGTCCCATATCCATTCATCGACGATTTTTCGTCCGGACGATAAACCAGATTGACGGTGTCAATTTCGCCGTTCGCAGCAAAATCATCAAATGCAAAACTGACAAGGTCGCCCGATTTGAACTCACGCCAATCTTCATTCAAAGTCAGCAGGACCTGACCTTTAAACTCAGAACCCAAATTGGCCTTCATCGGAATTGGGAACTTGCGTTTCTCACTGACCTTACCCTCAGCATCGCGGAGGAAGTGAAAGACCTCGGAATTGTAAAAATCGACAGAGCGTGAAACGACGACTTCGCGACGCCCATCAGACAACTCAAATGCGCCGCCCCAATAGCCTACATCTGCCTGTTCGCCGCGACCGATTTCCACGGCTTCAGACAGCGGTGTTCCCCGGGCCCAAAGCTTGGCAAGCATTGGATAGCCCGAATCTGTCATCGTGCCCTCACCAAAATCTACGCCAATAACAACTGTGTCTTCATCGACCCAGTCCATCGTGCCTTTGGATTCTGGCGTGACGAAACCACCTTCAACGAATGTGTTCGTCTTTGTGTTAAACTCACGACGCACCACGGCGTCTTTGCCGCCATCAGACAGATTAATCATGCAATGTTCATAGGACGGGGCAAGACAGCTGTTGCCTTTATAGACCCAATTCTTGCCTTCATCCTTCGCGAGCTTGTCAATATCGAGAACCGTCTCCCAGACAGGCGCGTCAGAGAGATAAGAGTCTAGCGTGGACTTCCGCCAGATACCGCGCACATGGGTTTCATCCTGCCAGAAGTTATGCACCTCATTATTACGGTAGGAAACATAAGGAATTTTATCTTTGGATTGCAGAATTTCCAACGCATCAGCGTAGAATGTCGCGTAACGCGGGTCGGCCTTCAAGCGGTCCAAAGACCCTTTGTTCCATGTCTTGACTTGGTCCAACGCTTTGTCGCTTTCGACCTCCTCTAACCAGAGATGGTCTGCATCGGTTTGACCCGCCGTGTCGTAAGAAATCATCTTATAAGGCCCTGTTTGTGCCATCTCTGCTTTTCCAGCATTTGGCTTTGAAGTGTTAGAATCTGCGCAGGCCATTAGGAATGCGGAGGCACTCCAAAACAAGGCTGCTTTCGAAAATCGTGTAAAGGTCATGTCGTTCATCCCTCATATAGGCACCCAATTTGGGCTTTGTCCTGATAAAGCGGAATTTGTACACCAGAGCAAGACGACTTAGGGTCTCAACAGTATGTTGAACAGACGTGACACATTATCAGGCGCACTCGCCTTAGGCATCGGGCTAAGTGTAACCGCCTGCGCAGAATCGAGCGTAGCAAAACTGCAATCGCCCGGCCGAGGCTGGGCTGTATCCAAAGCTGGTAGAATCATCGCTTCGAACGTGACGGGTAAAGCCATCATAAATATGGATAGGGCGTTTGATTTGAGCGCTCCGTTTCGCATTGCATCAATAACGAAACTCATCGTCGCCATGGCCGCTCAGGACTGGGCGGATGCAGGGCGCTTAGATCTAAACGCTTTCCTTGGGCCCATCTTCCCCTTCGCACCTCAAGATATGACATTAGCCCATTTGCTCTCCCATCAATCGGGATTAAAGGATCCAGACGTCTATTGGGCATCTGCAAAAGATGACATTTTGGACCTCTTCGGTGCGTCCGATTTTACCCACCCGCCGGGTCAATTTTTCCGTTATGCGAATTTAAATTACGGCTTGGCGGCGAGCGTTATTGAACGACAGTTAAACGGCAGGTTCGATAGGCTTATCTGGCAATGGCTCGACAATATTGGAATTGATGCGGGCCTAAATTGGTCAGGGGTTTCGTCCGAAAAACGTAAGATGGCTGCTGCTTTGTATCGCATGAAAGGACGTCGTTGGTCACCGACGATTGACGCAACAGATCAAATCCCATTGGAGGGCCCACTTTATTTAGGTCGTGAGACATGGAGTCTTTCAGATTACATACCCGGCAAAAACGGCACGCTTTTCTCACCCCAAGGTGGGATGCGGATGAGTCTCTCTGATCTACTGCGGATTGCGGATCTGCTGCAGTCGCGGGCAAAGTTTCACTCGCCAGCTTGGATATTCGACGGCAACAATGGGGCAAGTGAGGACAATCATTTCATCAGTTTCGGCCCGGGTAGTTATGTCTATTCTGCCGATCAATCGCCAATCAAAGGTGTTCAATTGGCGGGGCATCTTGGCGAAGCCTATGGCGCATACACAGGTGCGTTTTGCGTTCCAGGTACAGAATTGAGTTTTGCCTTCGCCCAATTGGGTTCACCGCGCGAAGGTTTTACGATGACGGGCACGATTCCTAATCACTCGGTAGAACATCAAGCTTTGTTCGATGCACTTGCACCTGTGGTCAGAGCCCATATAGGGGCGTCATGAAGTTCTTAATCATGAATGGCGCGGGTAACCGCTTTGGTGTTTTCGACGCGCGGCAAACGCCCAGTTTTAAATTGAATGATGCCCAGACAATTGAAATCGCCAAAGCTGGCGGCAACGTCATGGGTGAAAAAGGCGCAGACCAGATCGTGATCCTCCGCGCACCCAAATCACCTGATGCCGATATTTTCATGGAAATCCGCAACCAAAAAGGGTTCGAAGTTGATGCTTGCGGAAATGCGACGCGCACAACGGCGTGGCTACATATGCGCGATGCAAAGACAGATACATGTGTCGTCGAAACCAATGACGGGTTGCTCTACTGCACCCGCGCAGGTGAATTTGAAATTGCCGTGGATATGGGCCCACCCAAGCTCGACTGGTCACAAATTCCACTCGAAGAACCGATGCACACGCATCATATTGATGTAAAAATTGGTCCTATTGACGATCCAATATTGTCAAACCCAGGCGCGGTGAACATGGGCAATCCGCATTGCGTTTTCTTCGTTGACGACTTTGAGCAAGTGAAACCACATCTAGCAGGGCCCATGATCGAATTTCATCCTCTGTTCCCTCAGCAAGTCAATGTCGGTTTTGCGAAGGTTGAATCCCGTGATCGTATTCGCTTGAAAGTTTGGGAACGCGGCGTCGGCATAACACTCGCTTGTGGCACGGGCGCTTGCGCAGCGGTTGTCGCCGCGCATCGCCAAAAACGGACAAGCCGCGATGTCACAATCGAAGCAGATGGCGGAATTCTTCATGTTCATTGGCGCGAATCCGATGATCACGTCATCATGACGGGCCCTGTGGAGTTGGAGAGCGAAGGGGTCGTTTAGAGCGGCTATCTGCCCGCCTCACTTGACCCTCTTGCCTACTTCCACCACATGCTGGCTATGGCCGATGCCCCAAGCACCTCAGGTGATATAACCTCCGCGAAAGATGCGACGAAAGTCATTACCCTTGGCTGTCGGCTAAACGCCTATGAGTCAGACGTGATCGCGCAAAATGCGCGCGACGTCGAGGACAGAGGCGCAGTGGTGATCAATACCTGTGCGGTAACAAATGATGCCGTGGCAGAGAGCCGTCGCCAAGTTCGCAAAGCCAAACGCGACAACCCAGAGGCCCGCATAATCGTGACAGGATGCGCGGCACAGATTAACCCAACCATGTTTGCCGATATGGCAGAGGTTGATCAGGTATTGGGGAACCATGAAAAAATGAACCCACTTTCTTTTGGACCCGATGCTTCACCCGAACGCATCCGCGTGAATGATATTATGAGCGTGCGCGAAACCGCACCACAATTCATAGGCAGCGAAAACGCGCCAGCTGTGAAATCTCAAAACCGTAGTCGCGCCTTCTTGCAAGTTCAAAACGGATGCGATCACCGCTGCACCTTTTGTATCATCCCTTACGGTCGTGGAAATTCGCGATCGGTGCCTGCAGGCGAAATTGTCGGATCGATTAAATCCCTTGTGAAGCAAGGTTATAATGAAGTTGTCCTGACGGGCGTCGATCTGTCGAGTTGGGGCGGCGACCTGCCCGGAACACCGCCACTCGGTGATCTCGTGCGTCGTATTTTGAAGTTGGTGCCAGAGCTACCACGTCTGCGAATGTCTTCCATTGACCCCGCCGAAGTTGATGAGGTTCTCTTTGACTTGCTGGTCACCGACACACGCCTGAGCCCTTATCTACATCTATCCTTGCAAGCGGGAGATGATATGATTTTGAAACGGATGAAACGTCGACACCTGCGTGCGGACGCCGTTGATTTGTGCAAGCGACTCCGTACGGCTCGACCTGAATTTACATTTGGAGCCGACATCATCGCGGGCTTCCCGACCGAAGATGAAACGATGTTTGAAAACTCGCTCAGTATTGTCTCAGAGATCGGTATTCCATGGTTGCATGTTTTCCCCTTCTCCCCGCGTGAAGGAACGCCCGCTGCGAAAATTCCACCCGTAAATGGCAATATCGTGAAAGCGCGTGCGAAACGTCTGCGCGATGCCGGAGCTGCTGAAAAAGCTGCGCATTTGAAAACACGCATTGGCGACACGGATGAGGCATTGTTCGAAGAAACAGGATTAGGCCGTTTACCTGATTTCTCTATGGTAAAGGTGGACAATCCTGCTCCCGCAGGTAGCTTGGCACATGTGCGCATCACTAACGCAACGGATACGCAGTTAATTGGAACCTTGATTTAAATATGGCTGAAAAGAAAAAAGGCTTTCTGTCGAAATTGGGCTTTAAGTCCAAGACGGATAAACTTGCCGAAGAGGCAGCGGCCAAAGCCGCCGCCCAGCAGCGTGTCGATGAAAAAATGGCCGCCCGTATGGCGGCGATTAACGCGGCGGCCCTCGCCTCCGCACGGAAACAAGATGAAGCCTCACAAGGCATGTCGGCAGAAGAAACAGCTGCGCGTGAGATAGAGGAAAAACGCCTCGCAGAAATCCAAGCGGCACGCGATGTCGCCCGTGCCAAACAACTCGCGGAAGAAAACGCACGCAAGGCCCAAGAGGCTTTAGACGAAAAAGCGCGTTTAGAATCTGAGTCCCAGAAACGCGCAGAAGACGAAGCGGCTCGCAAGGTAAAAGAAGAAGAACTCGCGTCAGAGGCCGCAACCAAACGCGCCGCAGAAGATAAGGCCCGCCTAGAAGCCGAGGCAGCAGACGCCGCCCGCATCAAAGCTGAAGAAGACGCAGCTCTCGCCAAAGCAAAATCTGAAGCAGAAACTGCCGCCCTGAAAGCTACACAAGAGGGGGAGGCCAAAGCGCGCGAAGTTGCCCGCCTCAAAGCTGAAAAAAAACGTCAAACGGAAGAGACGGCACGCTTGGAGGCCGAGCGCCTCGAACGTGAACGCCTAGAAGCCGCACGCTTGGAAGCAAACCGCTTAGCCGAGGAAAAGGCCCAAGCCGACCGTCTCAAGAAAGAAGCCGAAGAAGCTGATCGTCGTGCACGCGTTGCCGAAGAACGCGCCGCCCGCGATATTGCCGAACGTGAAGCCGCAGCAGCAGCAGACGCCAAACGTTCCGCTGACCGCGTGGCAGCGGGCCTACCCGAAATCAAACCTGAAGCGGAACCTCTCGCGGAAGGCGGGTTCATGGGCCGCATCAGTGCAGGTCTGCGTAAATCAACTACGCGCATGTCGGATCAAGTCGGCGCGGCCTTCACCAAGCGCAAACTCGATGATGAAGCCATTGAGGACTTAGAAGACATTCTCGTGATGTCTGATCTGGGTTACGGCGTGGCGACAAAAGTGACTGACCGCCTGCGCGAAGATAAATTCGACAAGCAAGTCACGGACCTCGAAGTCAAAATCGCGCTTGCCGATGTCATTTCTGATATCCTTACACCGCTGGAACGGCCCATCGTTTTCGGCATGGCCAAGCCGCAAATCATGTTATTCGTCGGCGTCAACGGGTCTGGTAAAACGACAACCTTGGGGAAGATCGCCAATCAATATACAAACCAAGGTAAGAAAGTTCTGATCGCGGCTGGCGATACATTCCGTGCCGCCGCCGTTGAACAACTCACCGTTTGGGGCGACCGCGCCGGCGCACCCGTCATGAGCGGATCGCAAAACTCAGACGCCGCGGGTCTCGTGTTTGATGCCATCAAACGCGCGCAAGCCGAAGATGTCGATATCCTGATGATCGACACAGCAGGCCGTTTGCAAAACCGTACAGAGCTTATGGAAGAGCTGTCCAAAATCATTCGTGTGATCCGCAAGCAGGACCCCACCGCACCGCATCACTCCATCTTAGTACTAGATGCAACCGTTGGTCAAAATGCGCTGATGCAAACTGAAGCGTTCAAGGACACGGCGGACGTGACAGGCCTGATTATGACGAAGCTGGACGGCACCGCAAAGGGGGGCGTGCTGGTCGCCCTGTCGGATAAATACGGACTGCCCATCCATCACATCGGCATCGGTGAAGGCATTGAGGATTTAGAAAACTTCAGCGCCCCCGTCTTCGCGGCGGCTCTGTCGGGTGTCGCGGATAGTTTGGGCGACTAAACCATCATGAAGGCGACCTAATATCCCGTCGCGCTAATTTTGAATTCGGCGATAACCCACGCACTTGTTAGTGTGTTGATGAAACGCTCTCATGATAAGTTAATCTTGCGATTGGTTTTGGGGCGGTCTTTGCCGCCATCTGGTTGATAGAACCCTTCGGAGGCCGCGCATTGCGTCGTCGGCCCTTCTAGTCACAGGGCTTATATTTATGCAGCTGGCCTAACGACGTTTGCGCTGGGGAGCGCGGCGTTGAGCCTCAGATTTGTTTTGATACGCAGGGTAATTTTCTGTGCCGTAATAGCCTGTGCGGGGTTGCGATGTTTCCGTATTAGGCGTGACAATCGGTTCTGCCATGCGGCCCGTGCCATAATATCCCGTACTATCGCTATAACTCTGACCTGCAGAATATGAATTCAGATAGGTCGTGGGCGCGACATAGGCGCCAGATGACACGGATGATGAACTGGAAGACGAAACTGAGCTCGCCCCAGAATGGCTATATCCACTCGATCCATGCTGTCCGCCAGCGCCACTATAGGTCGTTCCCGCGACAGAACCGCCGCTGGATAAGGTACCAGACACTGTGCCCGAACCCGAGCCAGGTCGGCAGACCACACGTCGCCATTCATAACGTTCGGGGCTTTCGAGTTCTTTCGTTCTCACGTCACCAAATTCAGCTGGAACCGTAACCTCATAGGCTTCTGCAGGACGCACTAAATCATCAACTACGATCGTTGCGTATTCAGCAGGAATAGGAATCTCCCTAACGCTGCCCGGCTCCGCAACAACTTCCCGAAGTACCGTGCGATATTGCGGTGAAACAGGCGTGCGAATGACCCGAGACGGAGCGCTCATGACACGACGCGTTGTCGTAACGGACGCACCCGGCTCTTCGACTAAGCACCAGATTTCGCAACCTGGTCCACACGCATCGCCACCCGATTGAGTTGAGGCGTAACTGCCGCCGGTATAGCCAGACGCACTGCGGAGACGTCCATCCGCCGTGGAATGGATAACATAGCCCTGCCGACGTAGGTCACCGGGATTGCCACGTTTCCAAACTAAATGCGGCGCACTGGTTTGCAAACGCTCTGAAACATTCGAAAATTGTGGCGCTGATACAGAGAGGCGATCATGTCCTGGACGTGTAAGAACCCGTTCACTCACTTTACGGTAAGTCGGTTGACGCACTTCATATCTGACGCTCGGCTCTTTGGTCATGACGGCTTCATTGCGACTTTGGAATTCTGGCTCCGTGACACTCAACTTGGCGTAAGCGTCAGCGGTCTGAACTCGCAGCGACCCACTTGTATATTGAGCTGGAATTTTCACCTGCGCATAACATTCACCTGGGTTGGACACAGGCGGAAGGGCGGATGGGAACTGGGACGGACCTGCCGCAAATGCGGAACCCGCAGCCGTGAGAAGCAATGAAGCCGTTAGAGGAAAAGTCAGCTGGCGCATAATGGCCTCCGTCTTAGCGTTGATGGCGCGTCCATATGAAATGGAAGATAATGAGGGCGCAGGCTGCACCGCCAAGATTGGCCAATGTATCGGCGATTGATCCCGTCCGCCCAAGGCCCATCGTGTGCTGTCCAATTTCGAGTGCGATTCCGAACAGCGCTAAACCAAGGAAAATCCAACCGCCCCAAGCGCGCAGCCACCCCAGTCGGGCCAAACATGCGAGAAACCCGTAAGCGCCGAAATGCAAAACTTTGTCCATGTTCTGAACGCCGCCCACAGACAGGGAGGGACGCAAGCTCATATAAGCGACCGTCAGCAGGGCTGCGGCGGTAAAGAATCGAAAAATCCATTTCATAATCCAAGCTATAGGACAGGGGATGAGGCAAGGCGACGACCAAGATAAGGTCATTTCGCGTCAAATCTGACAGTAATGTTGTCCAAAGCCCAGTCATTTATGGTAAACAGACCCTTAATTGGGGCATAAATGTGACCGATCTCATATTTTCCCTGAATGGGGCCTTAATAGCCTACATCAATGCAAGACCGCAGAATTTCCGCGGCAAGTCAGCCCTTGGCAAAAGGTCAACAAAAGGTCAGAAGCCTATGTTCCGGGCGGGCGGATAGAGTGAACAGGATTTTCCATGACAGTTATGAACCCAAAAGACGTTGCACAAGAATTAGACGGATGGACAGGTGGCGATGATTTCATCACCAAAGTCTTCAAGTTTGAAGATTTTGCGGAAGCCTTCGGCTTTATGACGCGTATCGCGATCATCGCCGAGAAAATGGACCACCATCCCGAATGGTTCAATGTCTATAACCGCGTGGATGTGACGCTAACGACGCATGATGCGGGCGGTGTTACAGAAAAAGACGTGACCCTTGCGAACGCTATGGAAAAGGCAGCCGCCTAATGCGTCCTCTTCTCCCGCTTCTCCTCCTGAGCGTCGCTTTGCCCTTCCAAGCGCAAGCTCAGAGCCAAATTTTACCGATCTGCCCAGATGGCGAAGTCATCGAATTAGATGGTCAGTTCACCTGTAAGCAGAAAGACTCTTTGATGCTTTTGATCGCGGACTTCGAAGCCGCGGAGTTAGAAGGTGATATTTATCGCCGTGGACAAGAAGGTGACCGCGACGCGTTGAAACAACTTCCAGATATTTCCCCAGACGCCGCCGCCGCCGCAAATGAAAAGACAACGGGATTTTTGGCCCGCCATGCCGCGTTGTCGAAACAGCCAATGACGGATGCTGATCGATTAAATCATACATTGCTTGGGTTTGTGCTGACACAACGCCAACGCCTAGCCCCATTTGACGTGGCGCGGGTTCCGTTCACGAATGACAGTGGGTTCTTCAATGAGCTTGGTTTCATTGTCCGTCGCACGGATTTTGATACCACAGCCGATTACGAAGCCTATGCTGCCCGCCTCACACGGCTGCCGCGTTATTTCGCACAAGCCAAAGAGAATATGCGTCGCGGAATCAGTACAAATTTCACAGCCAGCACAGAAATTTTACCGGGCATCCAAGAGATGATCGACGCGATGGCGGAAACATCTGCAAGTGGGCATCCGCTATTTGCCCCATTCAAGACGTTCCCAGATAGCATCGCCGCCGAAGACCAAACCCGTCTGCGGGCCTTAGGAAAAGCTGCGCTCGAATCCACGGCTATTCCAGCTTATCGTGATCTCTCTAAATTCATGCGTGAAGAATATACGCCTGCTGCACGTAAAACTGCAGGGCTGGGCGATAGCGAAGAAGAGCGCGAGTATTATCGCGCCCTGACCCGTTATTTCACGACATTGGATATGGGGCCAGATGAGGTTCACGCCTTAGGCCTATCCGAAGTCACGCGCATTCGCGGTGAAATGGACGCCGTCATCGCAGAGGTCGAATTCGAAGGTAGTTTTGCAGAATTCCTAGAATTCCTACGCACTGATCCACAATTTTACGCGAAGAGCCGTAAAGAGCTGCTGATGCATGCGAGCTATATTGCCAAAAAACTTGATGGCAAAATGCCCGAGTTTTTCGCCACATTGCCGCGTCTGTCCTATGGCGTCATTCCTGTCCCGCGCGAGATTGAAAAATCTTACACCACAGGCCGATATTTTTCAGGGAATCCTGATCGCGGGCAAGCAGGGAATTATGTCGTAAATACATATAATCTGCCCAACCGTCCGCTTTACAATTTGCCTGCCCTGACGGCGCATGAAGGGGTCCCCGGGCACCATATGCAAATCGCGATTGGCCAAGAATTGAAAGGCCTTCCGAAATTCAGAAAGAGCCTATACCCTAATGCCTTCGGCGAAGGCTGGGGGCTTTATGCCGAAAAATTGGCGGCTGAAATGGGAGCCTACACAACACCTTATGAACGGTTCGGCCAGCTGTCCTACGAAATGTGGCGCGCCTGCCGTCTGGTTGTCGATACAGGATTACATTGGAAGGGCTGGACGCGTGAGCAAGCCGAGGCCTGTTTCTTGGAAAACTCCGCCCTTGCCCCGCACAATATCAAGACAGAGGTCCAGCGCTATATTTCTTGGCCAGGTCAAGCCCTAGCCTATAAAGTTGGAGAGTTGAAAATTTTGGAACTGCGAGCCAAAACGGAAACCGCCTTGGGGACAGACTTTGACATTCGTCGCTTTCATGATGCGGTCTTGTCTGGTGGTGGATTACCCCTCGATATTCTTGAGGCACAGATTGATCGTTTTATTTTCGAAGAACGTCGGCGTTTAAATCAGGTTGAAGTTCAAGCGGTCCGAGACAGCGAACGTAAAGCGATTGATACGACCGATGCAGACGCCTCCGCAAATGTGCAACAAACTTCAGGTAAATAGAG
>CALHXF010000204.1 GCA_938040095.1 uncultured Caulobacterales bacterium | reverse complement strand
GTGGTCATTGCCTTTGATTACTTTCGACGCTTTATCGCCCGAATCATCATGTTGGTGGGCGGTAATATCTCACTTTATGAGACAATGTTGGATCGCGCTCGTCGCGAAGCCCTTATCCGTTTAGTAGAGAAAGCCGACGCAGCAGGGGCGACCGAAGTTCATAATGTTCGGTTCGAATTTTCACGAGTCGGTTCATCCGCCCAAACAGCCCAAGTGGGTGGCGGGGCCGAACTCTTTGCCTATGGGACGGCCTTACGATGAGCGATTTTACTGTTACTTCCGCCGATGGCACGCAATTGATTGGACGGCATTGGTCCGTCGACACACCGCGTGCCGTCATGGCACTAGCGCATGGGTTTGGCGAACATTGCGGGCGTTATGAGATTATGGCGGCCTATTTAAATGCGCATAATATCGCCGTTGTCGCTCTGGACCTCCGCGGTCATGGTCGCAGCCCCGGCGCACGGGGTGTCATTAGTCATTATGATGATTTCCGTGCCGACCTTGCCGCGCTCTTGGATCAGACACGCACATTTTATGCCGAGACGCCGCTGGTGCTTTATGGACATTCAATGGGTGGAGGTCTGGTGTTGGATCATGGACTGCGCGGGGCGGATGATCTGCCTATCATTGCGAGTGCGCCCTTGATCGTGCTAACCGAACCAATTCCTAAAATTGTGCGAGGTTTGGCGAAACTGATCGGGAAATTAAATCCGAAAGGCGCGATGTCGCAACCGATTGATGGTACAAAGATATCGAATATCCCTGCCGAACAAGCGCTCTATTTGGACGATGAATTGTGCCACGGCAGACTTGGGTTTCGCTTGGCCGAAGGTATGGTCAGCAACGGTGAGAATATTGCGGAACACGCCGCAGAATGGGACCGACCTTTGTTGTTGTTACATTCAGAGGCCGATCAACTGACGGGGTTTGATGGGTCTGCTGGGTTTGCACATGCCGCGAAACAGGTCGAATTTCACGCCTTTGAAACGCCGCAACACGAAATGCATAATGATCTATCGCGGGACGAGGTTTACGGCTTGATGCGTGATTTTATCCTCAAACAGAGCGAGCCGAAAACCGCATGAAAGTCTATCACCTGAAAACCTGTGACACCTGCCGCAAAGCTATCAAAGCCTTACGCGCAGCGGGCCATGATCTCATATTGCATGACGTGCGCGCCGACGGCTTGGACACGGCGACGCTAGAGGTCATGGAAGCCGCATTGGGATTTGAGGTTATGGTCAATAAGAAGAGCACGACATGGCGCGGATTATCTGATGATGTCAAAGCGGGGCTGTCGCGCGACACAGCATTGCCTCTATTAGTGGAAAATCCAACATTGTTGAAACGACCGGTAATTGACCGGGACGGAGATTTCACAATCGGTTGGGCCAAAGACGTGCCAGCCACCTATGGCTGCTGAACTCTAAACTATCGCAGAGAGAATCAAGCCAGACATGAGAGCGATGAAAAGTAAGCCCAACCCTCGCAGCAATCGCTTGTCGCGTTTGGAATCCAACGGCCAGCGCCAGACCCGTTATCCCAGCGCGAGGCATAAATCTATAACGCCTTAGGTTTGCAGAAGTCTGGGTTTCGAAAAACCCTAGCGAATGATCAACGGTAATAAATTGCCATCGGCGTCATATCGAATTGGAATTTCTTTGCCTGTGTCGGGATCTACATAATAAGGCGCGCTCTCAATGATGGAAACCGCTTCACCCGCTTGGCCTGTGCGGTATGCACCCAACTGATCATCTGTCGGCAATTCTTTGCCAAGGCGCTCGCCCATATCAATTTTTGGCGGTGCTGTTGGCGCGTTGAACGGGATCGGCTGATTCATCGGTACATTGGTAATCGGGGCTGGGCCTTGCGCGTTATAAGACGGCACCTGCGGAATTGAGGTTTGAGGCATGTAAGCCTGTGGATTTGGCGCTTGGGGAATTGGGCCGTCTGGCGCGACCTGTAAAATACTAGGCAATTGACGGCGCGGGTTGATGATCGCCTCGGCTTGTTCCTGATACTCTAATCTTTTGGCCGCAGGTAAATCCGCGATACGCGCATAGGAGATGACCTGACGGGTGCCGCGTGTTGTCGCGGCAATTTCTGCGGCGCGCTTTAATTCGCGGTCAGTCCGCGCCACACCCATGAGGTAAACAATTCCATCATGTGTTTCGACATTATAATTCCGCGCTTTGACCAATTTATCGGCGGTCAATCGCGCACGAACAGTCTTTTCCAAAATACCGTCTTTTGTGTTCCGCATGAAAGATTGTTTGCCCTTGATGAGGACTTCATTGCCAACCTGTTGGATACCGCGCGCTGACCACGCAATTCGCGCCGCCTCGATTTTATCTTGTTGGGTCGGGACGTTCCCAGACAGCAAAACAATGCCTTCGGCCACTTCGACATCAATGCCTTTGAGTTTAAAATCCAAGGCGCGTGTCATGCGAGCTTCAATCACGCGACCTGCGTTTACGTCTTTGACGGAGCGCACAAAGCTACGTTCGTCCCCCTTGGTCACACCCGCCGTGGCAATAGCGCAGCCCGAGACGGACGCAGCAAGTAAAAGGACAATGGTAGGACGGATGAGATGTTTCATAGCCGAAAGTGTAAAGGAACAGGGTGAACGGAAGGTTACCGTCAGAACGCTTGTTGCGTCAAAACTCTCATGAACATTTATCCGTCCTTGTGATGAATGACGATATGGAGAGGGAAGTGATCTGACCCGACATCTTCCAAAACATTTGTCTCAACAAGTCCGATGTCATCCCCAAGGAGGGCGTGGTCGATGGTGATACGTTGCCATAATTTACGGGCGTTCCATGTTCGAACCCAACGGGGGTCACCTGCCCGCTTTCCGGGTAAAGTTTCAAATCCCGACTCCCAAGGCGTGAGATTAAAATCGCCAATCAACACGAAATTCGACGTGTTCGATATTTTTTGTCTCGCCGCGTTCAGATACGCGTCGCGACTAGATGTAACGGAGCGGCTTTTCGGAGGAGGAGAATGCACAGCCATGAATTTGATCTCATCACCCGACTCTGTTTTATAGTTAAACTCCACAATGCCTCGATGTCGAACCTTAGAAATTGGAAAATCTTCAAGATGTAGCTTTGTTTCGATTAAAGGCGTCCGAGATAAGACGGCGATGCGGCTTCCCAATCGTAAGTTTGGATCCGTGATCAGAGCAACATGGGCGTCACCGTTCATCGGAAATAATCTGAGTAAGTCCTCCTGTGTCGCGTCATAGGGAAATTCCACAATAATCAAAATGTCGGCGTCTTTAGCCTTTGAGCGCGACAGCCGTCTGAGCGCGTCATCATTATGGCGAAGGTTGGCAGCGACAACTGAAATACAATCGACATCCAGACAGTCTTGGGCAGACGGTTTCACAAATTTATCAAATGTGAGGACGGGGTAGAACGCTAAGACTGCGAGCAAGGTCAAGGCAAGTATCGCCCGTCTCCAGCTCAAGAAAAGACCTCCAATGACAATCGGGAAAACCATCAATAAGACCGGCGAGAAACTCGCAAATAATCCGAAAGGCCAATTTGGGTTGAATAGGGAAAGATTAGAAATAATGATCAAAGTCAGAATAATAGCATAGCCAATCGCGCCGATTTTCAACCCAACAATAGTGAGCGAAACTAACCTGTTTTTCGACAACGTCATAGCGCGTTCAAAACCCGCCAAATGCGTTCGGCGTGTATTGCACCCGAGACAGCGGCGATAGCCGCCCTTCGATCACCGCCAGATCAAAACGAATTTCGAAATCTGTACCCAGCGTATCAAAGTTCCGCTCGACCCAAATTTCGGCGGCTTCCATCACGCGCGCGATATTGTTGGCGGTTAAGATGTCTTCTGTCGTGGAGATTTTTTCGCGTTGTTTGACTTCGACGAAAGCGATGATGTCTTTTTTGCGCGCAATAATATCAACTTCACCCTCAGGCGTTTTGAAGCGTTCAGCCAGGACTTTCCAACCGCGTAGCTTGAGCCATCGCACAACATGATCTTCAGCTTTGCGACTTTCAGCTTCGATCTGACGGCGGCGTTCACTCATGCTGGCTTGCTGTTGAAAAAATTGTCGTCATGACGTCAGCCAAAATTTTTCCATCTTTAGGTTTGCATGGATAAGCGTGTTTGAATTCGGGTCCTTGCAGCGATAGATCCCCTGCGAGGAACCTTCCTTCCTCATTCTTAAGAATATCCATCGAAAAACTAAGCACCGCGCCAGTCTCGTCAGATAGGTTAAAGGCAAAGCTTGGTGTCGTCGCACGATATGAGCAAAGACGAATATTCTTTAATTTGTAAAGGTTTTCCGTCGAAACTGGCACCGTCACGGAATCAAAAACGGGATGCTTTTTGACGGCCCCGCCTTTTTGAATAAGACGATCACAGTACAGCTGATAGGATATACAGGTAACCTCTAACTGTGCGGCGCCCTTAATTTCGAAATCTGGAAAAATCGCTGACTCTTGACAACCAGCCAATACAAGACTGCACACGGAAGCCGCGAGGCAAGAGATCAGAACTTTCATAGATATTTTCTCACTTTTTGAGGCTTAACGCGAGCGCATAAACATCACGTTTCGCCCATCCCGACATTTCAGCGACCTGTGCGCTGGCGCGCTTGACGCCATCTTCGGGAATGATTTGTTCCAGCGCGGATTGGACTCGTGTGTCGTCCCAACCTGTATCTTCCCCCGGTGGCCCAACCAAGAGGACCAGTTCTCCGCGTGGTGGATCAGCTTCAACAGACTCGATCAATTCGGCAAAACTACCCGTGCGGGATTCTTCATATCGTTTGGTCAATTCACGGGTCAGGACCACATCGCGATCTCCGAACACCTCGGCCAAATCTGTCAGGCAAGCTTTGATCCTCGGTCCTGTTTCAAAGAAGACGAGCGTGGCTTGCACGGATTTCAACGCTTCGGCTTCACGTTTTCGGCCGGCAGATTTGGCGGGTAAAAATCCTGCAAATAGAAACCTATCACTCGGCAGTCCTGATTTGACCAGACCCGCCAATACGGCCGACGCCCCCGGTAGGGGGAACACGTTGTGACCCTGCGCCACAGCTTCACGCACGAGTTTGAACCCCGGATCAGAGACGAGCGGCGTCCCCGCATCACTCACCAAAGCCACGCTTTGACCGTCTGCCAGCCAGCCCATAACCTGCGGGATGCGGGCTGCCGCAGTATGGTCATGATAGGCGGTTAGCGTGTTCTTGAGGTCATAGGCCTCGAAGAGTTTGCCTGTCTGACGTGTGTCCTCGGCGAGAACGCGATCCGCAGCGGCCAGCACATCAAGGGCGCGTAGGGTTATATCGCGGAGATTGCCGATGGGCGTTGCAACTACATAAAGACCAGGTTCAAGACGAGGTGCGTCAGGCGACCCCGATTCCTGCCCCAATACAGGGTTAGGGTGTTGCGGGCCGGGCTGGTGCGGCTTAGAAGATAATTTAGACACAATGATGATCCGCGCGATTGCGTAAGAAAGTTAGACCGAACATGCCCAACCCAACTCCGTTTGGCCACTCTTTAAAACTGGCGCTCTTGCTGGTGTGCACAGCCCTTGTTTCGGCCTGCACCACAACAGGCCCGACAACCACCCAAGGGCCCGCGCCCGTCGTCCAACGCCCCGTTGCGCCCGTTGTCACCACGCCCACCGATGTGGAAACGCAAATCCCTGACGAAACGGAAACACCCGTTCAAGGCACAGACATCCCTGACGAACCTGAACGCGTCCAAGCCGTTCCCGAAGGCACATATTATAATAACCGCGAGGGCCTGACCCCGCCGCATATGACAGGCCGCGAAGTCAAACGCCTCGCGCTGTTGCTGCCTTTCTCAACATCATCCTCACGCCTCGCCCAAGAAGCGCAATCAATGTATCGTGCGGCGGAAATGGCAATCTTTGCGCGGGACGACACAGATGTCTTGCTGATCGCATTGGACACCAAAGGCACGGAAGACGGCGCACGGTCAGCCACCAAAGCTGCAATTTCCGCAGGCGCAGACGTCATCCTCGGCCCGATTTTGGCGAATAATGTCAAGGCGGCCACATCCGAAGCCCGTCGCTCCAAAACACCTGTCATCGCCTTTTCAACGGACCAAACCGTTGCGGGCAATGGTGCTTATTTGCTGTCCTTCCCGCCAGAGGCCGAAGTCCAACGCATCGTTGATTATGTCTCGAGCACAGGCGCAACACGGTTTGCCTTCCTCGGCCCCGACAGTGCCTATGGTCGTCGCGTGAAGTCTGCCTATGAGGACCGCGTCAAAAAGAACTTTGGCGAGGTCACCGCGGTCGAAACCTATCAAGGTAATGACATCAGCGTCATGCAAACACCCGCGCAAAAACTCGCGCGCTATCATGCCGAAGGCGAAGCCCTCGCCCGCGCGAATAATAATACAACGCCGATGAGTTTCGAAGCCATCCTCCTCCCCGAAGGTGGCACAGCGCTCCGTTCCCTTGCGCCACTGCTGCCCTATTACGACATTGACCCGTCCGATGTGCAATTCATGGGCACCTCACGTTGGGCCGATCCCGACACGGTCCGTGAACCCGCCCTCAGCCGTGGATTATTTGCAGGCCCCGATAAGGACACGCAACAACCGTTCCTCGATGCTTATGATCGCACATATGGTGAAACCGCATCAACGCTCGCAAGCCTAGCCTATGACGCCGTCATGATGGGTGCCTATGTGGCCGATGGTGATCCAAAGAAACGCTATGACCGCGCCGAAAACCCACAAGGCTTCTACGGCGTAGACGGCCTCGTCAGCTTTGGCGCGGACGGCAGGCCCGAACGTGGATTGGCTGTCTATCAGATTTTAAACGGACGCTTTGTAGTCGTAGACCCTGCGCCTCGGACGGTGATCGGCGGGAGTTAAGGCCGTAGTTCAGTGTCTTACTTTGGGCGATTTTAAGACACTCAGCTATGTCTTCCTCATACATCAAACCGGACATTTACGCGCAGGTAAATTGTCCACCTGACCCGTCTGTTCCAGAAATTGGCTTGCAGAGGTCTGGCCATCCATGGGTTTGCCAGATCTTGAGCAAGCCGATCCTTTCCGCGAATTTCGGAAATTCTGGATGTTGGCGTAAAGCCATCGCACCTTCTCTATATGGATTCCATAAGCTAATAAGGACTTCAAAGTTGGATATTCCAACGCGGTCATAGGCTTCAAAGAATAATTCCACTTCCCCCAAATTCACAAGAGCCCCGATCATTGTTTGGTTTATATCGCCATCAGATTGCGCCAAGGTCTGCGTGATAAAACTCACAGTCTGACTTTTTGCCGCCTCATCTCCTCCCCAAACCGCTTTTCCATAGATCTCCCAGAGTGATCTCGATCGAAGTTCCACAGAATATTGGCTGCCAAATTCGTCATATGCCTTCAAAAACGCCTCTGCAGCGTCCGAACTTTTGCCTTCGG
>CALHXF010000203.1 GCA_938040095.1 uncultured Caulobacterales bacterium | reverse complement strand
CTCTCTGTGGGGCCGAGATTGACGCTGGCGGGTGTGATGGCAGACAAAGCTCCCTGCCCGCTATGCGCATCAGTAATGTTCACATTGTTTTGGGTGATATTACCCATATTTGTGGCGACATATGTGTAGGTGACTGTATCTCCAGCTTCGAGGTTTGTCGTCACGCCACTCACCAAATTAGCTGTCTTCGTCAATGTCAGGTTATTGTCCGCAGCTGGCCCTGGGATTGAAAGTGTACCAGAAACGCTGCCGAGCTGACCTTCGCTTGGGTTAGCCGTCACAGAGGCCGTGTTTACAAACACAACATCAGCATCCACATTTTCCTGCGTGACAATATGTTGTCCCATACAGGTCATGGAACCACCAGATAACAAAGTAGTTTGCGAGCAAGACACAGCCCCCGTGATGAAGCTGTCATCAACTAAAATATTGTCGAGACGGACTGAGCCAATATTGACGATTTCAAACTCATAATTGATGATGTCGCCTGGCGCCGTGTATGAAGTTTGGTCGGCCGTCTTCGTAATTGTAATACCAGGGGCGACTTCAGGCGTGCCTGTTGCATCAACACCATCTGTAAAGAACCAAGCATTATCACCGCGTGTTGTCGAACGCCCTGTATCCTCGTCCCGAATAAATGGAGTGGTGCCGTTTTCTGCCAAGATATCCGTTAGGACATTATTCGGGAGGTCAAACCAAGCCGTGCTTGTTTCGGTCGTACCTTGATTTCGAAAGCAATTCTCTGTGGCTGAAACTTGGTTTGTACCCGTTAGGTTTGTCCGTTGAACTGAATTTGCAGCCAAATCGGAAAGACTGCCAACTGGAAGACCGTTCACTTGGAAGGATACATCTTGGTAATCAAAGTTACCGGGACAGGCATCCGCATCACGCACGGTCAGGCGCGCATAGCCTTCAACGATAGATCCGCCAAAATATGACATACAACTGACTGTACCACAGTTGAGTTCCTGCTCTGGCCCAAGTTGAAAGGTTGGAATTCCGCGGAATGCAGCTGGCGTCCCTGTTCCAGCAAAGCCTGAAAACTGTGTCGACGGATTGACGAACTGATAATATATGTTTCCGTTTGCACCAATCAGGACAAACATCGTTCCGCCAACGGCAGGATATGTGTTTGGGATCGGTCCATTCCCATTAGGAACGGTTTGCGTAAACGTTGTTGCCCAGGCCGTGGGGGCTGTGGCCACGCCCGCCAGCAAAATACCTGCCGCGAGAGAGACTTTCGCCGTTCTCCCTGTGAGATGCTTTATTTTGGCAATAAATTTAGTAAAAAATCCGGGCATCGGAGTTAGTCCTAGTCGTTGTTGAGAGGACAGTTTCGACGTCGATATATGAACACGCAGTTAAGGATGATTTAGAAATATGGTCAGGAAATTATGAACGCGTAATTTTGTAATTAATTGCGTTAATACTTCAGGTAAACACACGTCCAATCCATTGTTATTTATCAATAAATTTTTCGTTAAGCGTTAACGTTAATAAATAATAAAAATCATCTTAGATTGTATTTTCTACAGTTCATGCGCTCAAAAATTACCTCCAATCACCTTCTAAAAAGTGACTTTTGTGGGTTACAATTTGAGACCCGAAACCGCTCAAAATAGCGCCATTTTCTCGAATACTGCGCTCATCACATTTAACTCCTTGGTTACCTTTAGGAACCTATGTAAATCACATGACATCTAGCTCAAAAGCCTACCCTGCACCTGGAAAAGCCCCTGATATCTTTTATCAGACAGAGCTTTGTCCCGTTCGGAGTGTTTTGGGGCAAGTCGGTCGGAAGTGGCCGAGCTTGATTTTATGCCACCTGTCATTCGGGTCGCATCGCTTCTCTGAACTGCGAGGCGCCATTCCTGATATCTCGCAGCGCATGCTCGCGCAAAGTCTCCGCGAATTGCAGCGAGACGGACTTGTTTCCCGCCAAACACAAGGCGGCGTTCCGCCTCGGGTCGACTATGATCTGACCCTACTCGGTGAGAGCTATATTGAACCGCTACAGGTGATGATGAGCTGGGGCGCAAAACACATCGGGCAAGTAGAACGAGAGCGAACCACATATGATCTAGAGGCTGACCTGAAGGCCGCCAGCTAACTCCCCACACGCCTTGAAGCCCAACGAAGCACCCATGAGTAGGGTATGTTCTAGCTAACAGTGTTTTGGAGATCAAAGGCTTCGATCGAATGGTAGTGGGAGGGAGACTTGAACTCCCGACCTCAGGATTATGAGTCCTGCGCTCTAACCAGCTGAGCTACCCCACCAATCGTCGAATGAGCGGCCCTATAGGACAGCCACGCCGCACTGCCAAGCGTAAATATCGGTGAATATTTACGCCTCGGCTCAAATTCCAAGATTAAGCGCTTAAATGACGAACATACTCGTCGGGTCTTCGATGCGCGCTTTCAAATCTTGCATCATTTTCGCCGCGTCATAGCCATCAATCACACGATGATCACACGACACGGAAAAGTTCATCACCTTGCGCGCCACAACATCACCACCGTCTAAGACTAGTTTCTCACGGATCTTATTGGGGCCGAAAATCGCGACTTCAGGGCGATTGATCACAGGCGTCGTCACAATCCCGCCCAAAGGCCCGAGAGACGTGAGCGTCGTCGTCGCATGGGAAAGGTCATCCGTTGAGAGTTGGTTCGTCCGCGCCGCTTCGGCCAGTCGTCCAATTTCCAGAGCTAGCGCCCAGACAGATTTATCCTGCACGGCTTTGACGACAGGGACGATCAACCCTCCGTCTGTTTGCGTCGCAATACCAAGGTTCAAATCCGCAAAACGGGCGACATAGCCACCCTCTAACCCTGCGGAGCCATCCATATATCGCGCATTGAACTGTGGCCAATCCACCAGCGTCACAGCCAATGCTCGAATCATCAACGGCAAGACGGTGAGTTTCGGTTTGTCATTTGAACGACGTTCATTCATCCGCGCGCGCATTTCCTCGAGGGCGGTAACGTCCATTTCTTCGACATAGGTGAAATGCGGAATATTGCGTTTAGCGTCCGCCATGCGGGTCGCAATTACGCGGCGCAGGCCGATAACCTTCTGACGCGTCTCGCCAGGCAATAAAGGTGTCTCCTGCGGCTTACTGGCCTTTGACGGGCCAACCTTGGGGAGGAAGACCGCAGGAGACTGCGTCATCTGGGGGGATGACACGTCAGGGTCCGCAGAGGCGGAGAAACCGTTGATCAAAAACACATCCAAATCGGCATGTGTGACGCGCGTCCCTTCGGTCGGGACAGAACTGAGGTTAATATTCAAACGTGCGGCCCGCGCACGGACGGCAGGAGAGGCGAGAACTTTGCCGCCAGAGACAGTACGAACAGGATCAGGATCAGAAAAGTTCGCAAGAGCTGGAGCAATCGGGGCCTTGGACACAGGGGCGATCACCTCAGGCTTAACCTCAGGTACACCGACAAGGTCACCCTCGCCTTCAATCTCTATTTCAACGAGGACAGCTCCCACCGCGAGAATATCACCTTCTTCGCAGGCAATAGATTTGATGACACCGTCCACGGGCGCGGTCAGTTCGATCGTCGCCTTATCCGTCATGGCATCCGCAATTGGGTCCTCTTCAGAGACCGTATCGCCAACTTGGACATGCCAAGCCGTGATTTCCGCCTCGACAACGCCTTCACCAATATCGGGGAGCTTATAAAGATGCACGCCCATCTACGCCTCCATCACGTCGCGTAGGGCGTTGCCCACACGTTTAGGTCCAGGGAAATAAGCCCACTCTTGCGCATGTGGGTACGGCGTGTCCCAACCCGTAACGCGTAAGATCGGAGCTTCTAGCGCATAGAAGCACCGTTCTTGGACTTGCGCCGCAAGCTCAGCGCCAAAGCCAGATGTGCGTGTCGCTTCATGTAGGATAACGCAGCGGCCCGTTTTGTTGACGGATGTTTCAATCATCTCAATATCCAGCGGCAATAGCGAGCGCAGGTCAATAATATCAGCATCAACACCCATATCGCGCGCAACTTTCTGTGCCACCCAAACCATCGTTCCGTAAGTCAGAATGGTGACATCTGCACCTTCCTGCAGCTTGCGCGCTTCACCAATCTCAACGCGGTAATGGCCTGCAGGCACTTCGCCTAATTCATGACCTCGCCACGCTTTAGCGGGCGCATGCGGATCACCGTCAAAGGGTCCATTATAAAGGCGCTTTGGCTCCAAAAAGAGAACAGGATCATTGTCCTCAATCGCCGCGATCAGCAGACCCTTCGCGTCATAGGGGTTGGATGGGATGACCGTTTTGAGGCCTGCGATGTGGGTAAAAAGGGCTTCAGGGGACTGACTATGGGTCGTCCCGCCATAGATGCCGCCGCCGACAGGCGTTCGGATCGTAAGGGGCGCTGTGAAGTCGCCATTGGAACGGTAGCGCAAACGTGCGGCCTCTGATGCAATTTGGTCATAGGCAGGGTAGATATAATCCGCGAATTGAATCTCGGCGACAGGACGCAAGCCATTGGCCGCCATGCCAATTGCGATGCCGACGATGCCGCCTTCGGAAATTGGCGTATCGAAACAGCGATGCAAGCCATGCTTCTCTTGAAGGCCCGCCGTTGCACGAAAGACCCCGCCAAAATAGCCAACGTCTTCGCCAAACACCAAAACATCGCTGTCTTGGCTCATTTTCACGTCCATCGCATCGCGGATGGCTTCGATCATATTCATCTCAGGCATCTGCTTAATCCCGTCCATTTTCGACTTCGGCCGCAAACATACGCTTTTGCTCGTCCAGATGAGGCAGGGACCGCTCATAGACTTGCTCAAACATTGTGTAGTCGTTCACCTTCGTTTCACCTGAAAGACTTCCCATCGCCTCGGCGGATTTGTAAATCTCACGAATTTCCAATTTTACCTCAGCCAGTAAAGCAATGTGCTGTTCTTCATCCCATTCGCCGATATGGATGAGATGGCTTTTTAACCGCTCGAGCGGGTCGCCAAAGGGCCAAACGTCAGGTTCATTTTCAGGACGGTACTTCGTTGGATCATCCGATGTTGAGTGACCCGATTTACGATAGGTGAAATGTTCAATCAGAGTTGCCCCACCACCGCGTCGCGCACGTTCAGCTGCCCATTTCGTCGCCGCATAAACCGCCAGAATGTCATTTCCATCCACGCGCAACGTCGCGAGACCATAGCCTGTTCCGCGTGCCGCAAAGGTTTCACCTTCGCCTGCTGCAATCCCTTGGAAAGAACTAATCGCCCATTGGTTATTGACGACATTGATCAGACAAGGCGCACGATAGGTCGACGCAAAATTCAGAGCATAGTGGAAGTCACCCTCAGCCGTTGCGCCCTCACCCGTGAACACAGAGGCAATTTCATCACTATCTTTATAGGCATTCGCCATCGCCCAGCCGACGCCTTGAATAAGTTGTGTGCCCAGATTGCCAGAAATTGAGAAAAATCCGTGCTTCTTGAAGGAATATAAAACGGGAATAGATTTGCCGTCCAACGGATCGCCAGAGTTTGACAGACATTGGCACATCATCTCTTTGATCGACGCGCCACGATGAATTAGGATACCTTGCTGACGATAGGTTGGGAACACCATATCCGTATCCCGTAACGCCATCGCGTGCCCAATACTGACGGCTTCTTCGCCAGCGGACTTCATGTAAAAACTCATTTTACCTTGGCGCTGCATGTTGAACATACGGTCATCCATCGCGCGGGTTAGGGCCAAATCGCGCAAAGCTTGACGCAGGGTGTCAGGTGAAATTTTAGGTACCCAGTCACCCGCCGCTTCGCCGGAAAACCGCAAAACACGGATCAAACTTGTGGCGTGTTTGGTCGTCTCATGTGCAGGACACAACGGATCAGGACGCAGGGGTGTATGTGCCACAGGAACGGCAATGTGAGAGTAATCTGGTGTATCGCCCGGACGAAATTGCGGTTCGGGCACATAAAGGCGGGACGTATTCGATTTGTTCTGTTTCGACATATCGGCCTCGATAAAGATACGGTATCAATTAAAGCGAAAGGCACCATGTTTGGAGCCCCTGACGATCACTTGCCGCATTCAGTAAGTTATTTTTACCTACTTATAGTAAGAATGCGAAATATTCATTGGACAAAAACTGCATTTCTATAGTAGGAATTTCTAACAAATGTTACATCGGCGGTAAAAACCGCTATTCATTCGGGGAAATTGATCATGGTCGGTAAAGCGAACGAAAAGCTCGACAATATTGATGCCAAAATTCTGCATCTCATTCAATCGGATGCCAGCCTTTCGGTTTCTGACATATCGGATCAAGTGGGTCTATCCTCCTCGCCGTGTTGGCGACGGATTAAACGCATGGAAGAACTGGGAATCATCAAGGGCCGCGTAACGTTACTAGATAGAAAAGCGCTTGGCCTAGATTTCGAAGTTTTCGTTGCGGTCAAATTGGCGCTTCCCAACCGCATAAATATGGAGAAATTTGAGCAATCCGTCTCTCGCATGCCAGAAGTCGTACAATGCGCCGTCGTCACAGGCGCCGTCGACTTTATGTTGCGGGTCGTCACGACAGATATGCATGCCTATGAAAGTTTCCTTCGCGAAGTGCTGCTCTCGATTGATCTCGTATCGGATGTCCAGAGTCGTATCGTAATGCGCCAAAGTAAAGACACGACCGCTGTTCCATTGAACCTGATCAGTAACGCCGTCCCGCGTTATTAACAGAGGGCCTAAAGAAAAGCCTTCAAGCGCGCGGCCTCCGTTTCAGTTAGTTGGAGGTCGATCCCGAATTTCGTTTTCAGAATTTGAACAATATCTGAAAAATTAGAAAGAGAACGCGTTTGAGCGCCCGACCCACGATGCGTTAGAACACCATTATAGAAACTCGTTCGCCCTTCTGATGTAAACACGCCAACCCCAACGCCTTGGCGAAACTGAGAGTCGGGATGACATTCCGTCCAATGATTGCCACTTAGGATATCTGACAGATGCGCAGGTATTGCCTCGACCGTGTATTGATCCGAAATCACCCCGTCATGATCACGTTGGACGCGATATCCAAATTCTACGTCAGGTCGAATAGAAATCATTCCGTCGCCATCATCGACTGGATTTTCATTGCTCATTTTGAGCGGAACGCGAGAAGCTCTCCCGCCGAACCCAACATCTGTCACCCAATTTTCACCGTCAATTTCGACGCGGTAAACCAAATGCGTGCGCGGTGGAACGTCAACAGGGTCGCGCAACCAAACACGTGCCAACATCGGGACGGGTGCAAAACCAAGTTCGGATAAAAGGCGCGCATAAAGTGTGTTTAGTTCAAAGCAATATCCTCCTCGAGAACGATCCACGATTTTCTCGAACAGGCTTTCAGGCGAGAGATCCAGCGCACGCCCAATCAGAATATCTAAATTTTCGAAAGGCACATGTCGCATGTGAGCCTCCTGCAACACATGCAGAGCATCCACAGACATTTTGGGGCGTTCCGAAAGGCCGATCCGCGTAAGATATTTTGAGATATTCATAGCTTGCCCTACCCTCTGATACATATGTCAGGGTTAGCGTCCTGACCGTCAAGATTTCCATCACATGACGCCAGTATCGTCGCATTGGTCCGGACCTCACACCTCATAAAGAACGTAGGCGGTCCAATCTAATTTAGGTTCAGTCTATACACTCACAAATTCACCTGACATAAGATTTACAACAAACAAGCCAAATATTAAAATGGCACCATAAGGCCAGGGGAATATCAAGATGCAGATAAATATCGGAGAAACACTGACACGCCGTACACGCCGTATGCCTCACCGCGAGGCATTAGTGGAAACTGACAGTGGTCGCCGATTTACCTATTCTGATCTAAATACACGCACGAACAGGTTGGCCAATGGCTTGGCAGATATCGGTGTTACCGCCGGTGATCATGTTGCGATACTTTTGATGAATTGCTCCGAATTTGTGGAAACCTTCTTTGCTGTTGGGAAATTAGGAGCGACACTTGTCCCACTGAACTGGCGGCTCACCTCCGATGAGTTGGAATTCATCCTGAAAGACAGCGGAAGTACAACACTCGTTTTCGGGCCTGAGTTTTCAGACCAAGTGAGCGAGATTAAATCCCGTGGCTATAAAACAAACCTCTCTCGTTATGTTCAACTCGGCGGCGTGAAGCTTGAGTTCGCGACTGATTTCACGGCTTTGACGGAGAAACATGCGGAGACAGAACCCACAATCGCAGGCGGTGACGATGATCTTCTCTTTATCATGTACACCTCAGGGACAACAGGATTGCCCAAAGGCGTGATGCATAGTCACCGCACTGTCTTTGCCGCCATTACAAATATGATGGCGACGAATGAAACAGGTATCGGTGAAACGACATTGCTGTCCTTGCCACTTTTCCATGTCGGGGCGCTAACGCCAGCATTCCAAAGTATCTATTCTGCGTCACGCCTCGTTATTACCCGCGCCTTTGACCCTGTCAAAAGTTGGGAAATTATCCAGCAAGAAAAGGCGACGAATACTTTGCTTGTGCCTGCCATGCTGCAAGCGATGAAAGCGGTCTTTGATCCAGCGAAACACGATCCGTCTTCTATGCGATCAATGGTCTCTGGCGCAGCCCCCGTACCCGTTTCAATGATCGCAGATTTCGCCGAGATGGGGATCGAGATCAATCAGGTCTACGGCATGACAGAAACCTGCGGACCGGGATGTTTGATATTAGGTGAAGACGCCGCCGCCCGACCGGGCTCTACGGGCAAGGGCTATTTCTATACGGATATTCGGATCACAGACCCAGATGGGAATGAATGTCCCGCAGGTGTATCAGGCGAAGTCTGTATGCGCGCTCCCAATACAATGGTGGGATATTGGAACCGCCCCGAAGCGACAGCAGAAACCCTAAAAGACGGGTGGTTACATTCAGGGGATGTTGGCGTCGCGGATGCAGATGGCTTTGTTACAATTGTGGAACGTTTAAAAGACATGCTCATTTCAGGCGGCGAGAATGTCTACCCCGCCGAAATCGAGAATGTCCTGCACACCCACGAAGGCGTGGCTGATGTCGCGGTTATCGGCATCCCGAGCGCGAAGTGGGGTGAAAGCGCGATGGCCGTTGTCGTTCGTGCCCCTGAAAGTGAAGTCACCGAGGCGGAGTTAGTTGCGCTGACCCGCGCTAAATTGGCAGGGTTTAAATGTATTCGCACAGTACGTTTCACGGACATTATTCCGCGCAATGCGTCAGGTAAAATTCTCAAGCGCGCTTTGCGTGAACGATATGCGGATGTTCAAGCTCCCGAATAAAATCACGGATATTCTCAAACAAAAAAGCCCGCTTCCGAAATTAATCTCGGAAGCGGGCTTTTTAATTAATCTAAGTCGCAATCTAAAGAATACGCTTACGGCTTGTTGGCTGAGGGCCAAGCGCTTTGGTGTTAGAGCTTGCACCGCGACGACGTGAAGGCTGATAGGCCACACGGCTATGGGCGACGCAATACGGTTCTTCTGGGTCTGTCTTACGACCACAGAAACGAAAGTTATCCTGTCCCGGATCGCCGATTGGGAACTTACACATGTGATCTGTGATCGTCATGATCGTAGCATATTCGCCATTCGCCATTAGCTTCGCATCAATTGGCGGCGGCGGCGTAGGTGCAACAGAGATTGTGCGCGGTGTACGGGGCGCCGATGGTGCTCGAACGGCTTTTGGCTTTGGCTTTGGCGCCGCAGCCGCGGTTCGCGTGCCTCGCGCCGCCGCTGTCTTGACCGCTGCGGCTTTGCGCGCAGGTGAAGATGGCTTTGCGCGACCAGAGAGACCCAAGCGATGAACTTTACCGATCACGGCATTGCGCGTGACCCCGCCCAATTGTTTCGCGATTTGGGATGCGGATAAACCGTCTGCCCAAAGTTTAGTCAGCGTTGCGACGCGGTCTTCAGTCCAAGCCATGTGATCACCTTTTATGTCTGTGGGGCGGCGCAATCCTGACGGAAACGCCACTCCAATACTATTTTCAACGGAAGTCTTTTTTCGCTTCCCACACTACATATCGTAAGCAGCACAACCTATCCCACAAGATCGGGTGTCGGGTTCTCCACAGCAAATGGCACAAAGTGATTCGATTTATTGTGGAGAAGTTTGGAAATTTGGCTCTCGCTTGCCGCCACTCACCCGATTGCATAAGGTCTTTCTATGATATCACGTTGCATTTGCTTTTTGAGCTGTCTTCTTTTCTTCTTCGGAGGGGCGCACCTTCAAGCCGCACAAGCCCAAACCTTGGAGGCGCAAGACGCACCAGAGATTACACTGCGTGGCGATGTCGATCTCGGGGAATTTAGGACAAGCACATTATCAGAGCCGCTCATTTTAGAAAGTTTGAGCGTGAGCGTCGATGTGCGTGCGGGGCTTGCGCAAGTGTCCATAGGTGCAACGCTGCGCAATGAGACAGATGAAGATATAGAGGCCAGTTTCGCCTACCCGCTTCCGCGTGGGGCCGTGATCAATGGATATGCTTTGGATATTGATGGTGATTTGGTCGACGGTGTTTTGATGCCAAAGGAGCGAGCCGAAGCGCTTTACACGGACCGGGTCACACAATCGATTGACCCTGGGATTGCGGCACGCACGGCTGATAATCGTTATCGCACGCGCATCTATCCGATCGCGGCAGAAAGGTGGCCGTCGGAGTATCCGTTTGGACTTTGCCGTTCCTGTGCCAACGTCTGGACTACGCCTACCTCTCACACAAATTGAAAACGTCGAACATGTGAACATTCAGATCATGGGTGAAGGTGCAGAACAGGCACGCTTACCCATCGATGGTGACCACGCGAAAAATACCACACTTTCGGGCGGTATTTTTATCCCTGCCGGGCCAAGCTTGGTCAGTTTAAGCGCACATTCCGGTCTGAATTTTCTAACCGTGCCCTTGGATGCGCAAAGCAATGTTTCAACTCTGGAAGCCTCTTCGGTCGCTATAATTTGGGATACGTCCCTCTCCCGTGAATCTGGCAGTCTTGCAGCCGAAACGCGGTTCATTGGAGCTCTACTAGATCGCCTCGCCCCGACGCAACAAAGCTTGATACACGGTGCGGACAAAGTGAATTTCGCGGCCCGCTATGAAAGTCCATCTGATCTTGTCGCGGCGATTGGACGTCTGACATATGACGGCGCGACGGACCTCGCGAGATTGTTGGATATCCAGACGCTACAACGCCAAGATCTTCGGTCAGATATCTGCGTTGTGATAAGTGATGGACGATCCACGTTGGGCGCGGGAATCATCCCGAATTTGCCATGCCGTGTGTTTACCTTCACCGCGGATGATAATCCAAACACGGATTGGCTGGCCCTTTTGGCGGCTAAGAACGGGGGAACGGACCTCTCGGGTTTGGGAACCGTCGAAGCCACGCGGTTGATGGCCACAGGCGGCGGACCACAACTCGCAACCGATCAAGCGGGCGAGATATTCAAAGCTGGTCAACGGAAGTGGTTAATCCTGCCTGTTGACGCGGGTGCACGTGATGTGAAGATTGAATGGGTTCAAGACACAAAGCGCATCCGCCTTCGCGATCTGTCACCCGTCAAACATGCAGCAGCGGGTTCAATATGGGGACAGCGTGAAATCACGCAATTGCGAACGCGTGGGCTGCAGGCGTTTGACATGATCGTAGACGCCTCGCGTAAATGGAACGTGCAAACCGACGAAACAGCCTTCCTCGTTTTGGAAGAGGCCACAGACTATATCGAAGCCAAGATTGACCCGCCGCGCAACTTCCCAGCAGAACGCATGACGGACTATAGGGACGACCTTGCCGAGATGCGCGCAGACGAAGCCGAAGAGCGCGCCGAACATTTCGACGAGATCAAGGATTTATGGGCGGATCAGCTAGGATGGTGGAACGGAGATTGGGCAAAGCCCAAAGCTGAACCTCAACCCGCTATGGAAGTCAGCGCCCCCGCTTTTGAATCAGTGGTGGTCGCGTCATCTCCGCCGCGTCCAAACAATGTGAGCCCAGAGAATCAGCTATCATCTGAAGAGTTTGACGTGGTTGTCGTCACAGGAAGTCGAGTTCGCCTCGAAGGAGATGAGATCATCGTGAATGGTGCACGCATGCCGAACCCAGCAGGCACATTGCCCGCAGAGATCAGTATCACGGCTCGCCCTTGGTCCCCTGACAGACCCTATTTGACATCTCTAGCTGATCTAGACGGCACCGCCTTTGAAACGATC
>CALHXF010000202.1 GCA_938040095.1 uncultured Caulobacterales bacterium | reverse complement strand
TTTCGCCTGAATACTGCCTGACGGCACCTCAACATCCCAGTCTAGCATGTTAACAACACGTTGAGCAATTTGGTCATCTTTATTTTGTGAAGAAAACGGGTATCGGACTTCAATGTCCTCCGCAATGGCGCGAACACCTTTCAGACGTTTTACAACATTCTCCGCTTTGGTTTTTTCAGCATAGGACTTGACATATCCCATCAGCGTTACAACGCCATTTTCGACACCAATGCCAATATTTGAAGCATCTACACTGGGCTCCCAGTCTAATTCGTCTTCGATGTTTTGTTTAAGATCCATGTCTTTCATAGCAGTCTCCATAGAGGGTTTAAGGAAACTCGCTTTGGCCCGGCTTTGCGAGACTACTACAAGGCCAATCACTCAGTCGAAAGGGAACGCCGGAGCGGCCTCATAGCAGTATCGTGAATTTATATGGAAGGACTTCACCATATTTGACCGTCATCAAAAAAGTTAAGTCAAAAACGCATCAACTTGCACCACTAGAAACAATGTCATAAAATTTCTTCCCATTTATAAAGTGTTAAAGTTCAACTAATGGGCCATTTTTCTATGAGGCTCAGCGATTGTTGAACTTTAACGGGTTTACTCAGGACCTCTAATTTATCCAACCCACTTTTCTGGGCTGACAAGCCTTATGTATCCCCGCTCATCATGAGGGCTGGAATATCTTTTGAAATTGCAATTCGGATAGTTTGGATCACACCTATGCCTTTGACCCCAGTTAAACGGTAATCAGAGAGAGTATCACGTCGGACCCTAATTCGGCCTCAACATGCGCAAGAGCTTGATTGCAATCACCAGCGACAAAATTGAACGCAGACTCTACACTAAATACACTGCCCTTGGCCTCCACCGACTCATGCTCTAACTGAGACAGGTCCAGCAACGCGTCCAATAAGTCAGTCATACTGGAGAGGTTTCATCTAGCGCTCACGCGGTCCGCGCGAGCGCTTTTCCACCATGAAAGACGACGGCTCCCATGCCAAAAACATAAGCAGTGAACCAGATCAGCGCACCGATGAAAGGAGTGAATCCGATAATCAAAAGCGCCACCATCGCTAAGAATGACCATAAGATACGGGCTTTCAAATCCGGCATTGCATCTTTTTCTTTGCGGAACCATTCGCGGCTCCACATTCCGATAAAATAAGCCGAGGCGGCAAGCGCCAAAGGCGCAGCCACAAGATAGAAAGCGCCGATTAACAACGCCAACGGAATACCCAAGACTGTAGCAAAGAGGAGACTGAGGATGACGGGGCCAGCAATAACGATCAGAAACCCGATACCAACAGTGTACAACGGCTTTTCCCTGATCATGGCTGACGCATTATTCATCAGGCCAGGAAAGACTGCTGCACTGACAGCGACTAAAATGATAATGCCTAGTATAAAGGCCAAGGCAAAGCCTGCCATAACGACTGCGACTTTGCCGCCCCATTCTTCAAATTCGTCAGGACGATCATCCTCCTCAAGCTTTGTGACTGTCCCGACGATAACTGCCGTCGGATACATTCTCATCTCTTCCGCCCGATAACGTAGATCACCCGCGATCCGTACATTGGGACCAATAACGAGTTCCTCGCCATAGAGTTGGGCATTACCGTCCACATTGGATTTTAAAAAAATTGTTTCGGCGGCCGCGCGAAGGTCGCCGCCAATCGGGGTATTGATAGTGAGCGTTTCGCCAGCGAGCATAGCAGAGCCCGCGATTAAAAAGGTTGGCTGAATATCCAACTCTCCAGCTGCGGCGACGATGTCATCTCGCAATTGCCCTTCTACCAGATCAATACTGCCCCCCGCTATGATGAGGTCTTTGAGGTCAATCCCACGCATCGTAATCTTGCCGCCCGCCGTGATAAGGTGGTCAGCTCTTGTATTTGTTATGGTGACATCTCCTCCTGCCGCGAAAATATCGTCCTCCGATTGCACCTCAACTTTGAGTTCTTTCGCCGCAAAAAATCCCATATCTGTCAATGCGGTCTTCACATCAACAGTCTCATCAGATTGGGTCACAATTTGCGAAATGGCGGCGGAAGTTGCGAAGAAAAGCATCGCTATAATTCCAAGAAAAAATAGTGTTCGGCCAATGTTGGTTTTCAGAGTTGACATTACAGGCTCCATTCCACGACATCACAAGAATGCGTTTGATTGAGAATGAACCAGTGCAAGAGTTAATTTTTGACTGCCGTCAATAATAATTGGCGTCTGCACAATTCCGCCAAAATTTGGGATTGATGACGACGTTCTAACTTAGCGAATTGGGTAGAACCCATGGCTAAAGATTTCAAAGACATCGCTCATAATCTAGTCAAAGGCATCAGCGGGCCCAAGCAAATCGCCCAGACGTCATGTCTACTTTTGGTGATCGGTCAGATGCGGCTAAGCGATTTGACAACGGTCAATTGACGCGGTGCTCCTTAGAGTAGTTTCCCATCAACAGATACTTCCATGCTGGGTACAAAGAACGGACATTGCCAACAGACATGCGTTTTAGCCTTTTCAGAGCATTTAGTTATTTAGTTGGTGGGCTCTGGACAGCTTGGGGCGGACGCAAGCGAATTGAAGCTAGGCAACTCCGTAATCTGCGGCGTCTCGTGGAAAAGGTGCGGCGCGACTCACCGCTGTTTCAAAGACTCTACGCGGATCTGCGACCATCAAGCGAGATCGAACTGTTTGACTTGCCGGTGACCCGCAAACCCGAACTCATGGCAGAATTCGACAACTGGCTGACAATTCGTTCTCTTCCCCTCGACAGGGCCCGCGAGCATCTCCGGGATATCCGGAAGGTTGGCGTGCCAATCCGCGATGTTGCCGTTTTTCAGACCTCAGGGACATCGGGCGAACCTGCGGTCATTGTCTTGTCCTCATCGTTCATAGAGTATGCCTATGGAATTATGTTGGCGCGCTTTGATCGGCACACATGGAAGCTCATCCGAAAAGTCCGCAAGCTCGGCGTGAGGGTGACGATCACCGGCGGCAACGGGCACTTTGTCGGCAACGGTTTCAGCAAATTGGTGCAACGGCTTCATCCGGCACTGGCAAGAGGGTTCCGGTTGACCTTCATCGAGGCCGAGCAGCCCATCGATCGGCTCGTTGACAGACTCAATGCGATCGCGAACGTCTCCTGGATCATGACCTACCCAAGCGTGCTGACCATCCTTGTCAAGGAAAAGGAGGCTGGACGGTTAAAGATCGAGCCGGCGCTCTTCAGTACAGGGGGCGAGACGCTCACGGACGATCTTCGCGAGCAGGTTCGAGGGGCTTTCCCCTCTCTGAAATACAGCATTCTCGACCCCTATGGGTGCACAGAGTGCCCGATGCTTTCGTTCGAGTGCAGCCTCGACCGGAAGCATGTGAATGAAGACTGGGTCATCTTCGAAGCGGTCGACGAAGCGATGCGGCCCGTTCCCGATGGCACGTTGTCGGCGACCGTGCTGCTGACGGTGCTCGCCAACGACGTTCAACCCTTCATCCGATATGACCTCGGCGATTGTGTTCGATTCTACGAGGACTCCTGCCCTTGTGGGTCTCCGTTTCGCAGTTTCCAAGTGGAAGGACGCCAAGCGACGCTCGTTCGTGTGGGCGAGGTGATGCTGTCGCCCCTCGTCTTCGATCTAGAGCACGAGCGCGCGCGGCGTATCCAGCTCGTCCAGACCAGCGAGAGAGAATTCGAAGTACGAGTAGAACCAGTCGAAGGAGCCTCGGCAGAGGTTGTTTTTCAAGAGGTGATTAAGTCGGTGAAACGAGTGTTTCGCGATAACGGCTTGGACGATGTTGCGGTGCAAGAAAGCGAAGCACTTCCAGAATTCACCGCAAGTGGCAAGTTCCACAGCGTGTTGCCTTTGCGGAGCGGCGACGCACGAAACGGGATTTGATCCTATCTTCGCCAGCTGGCGTCCGGATGAGCAGATAAATGCATCACAACCCCGCGCACCTATGGATCTCGGGTTTCGTCGTCGCTCACATTTTCCGATGGCTCAGGACAAGCAATAAGAGCTCTTACCTGCCGTTCTTCCCAAATCAGAGAAATGACCGTTCTTGGCGAACACTTACCGATGGCTAAGCGGTTTGTGAGTGTCCTACTTTGAACGTTTTGAGCCTCCCATCCCAGAGGCTTGCTATCCGCCATTTTAAGACGCTCCTCCAAGTTTGAAGATTGACTTCGGTCAATATAACAAGACGCAGCGTGTTAGATTGCAGCAAGACTTCTGAGAAATATTTAGGCAAAGGCTATGAGCAAAGATATCAATGACATACCCTCAAACCTTATCAATAGGTTTGTCGGCACTTTGTTGGTGCTGTTTGTAATGTTTGTGCAGGCAGCTCATGCTCAGCAGAATACCTCCCCGAAACCGCAGTTGCGCGCAAGTGAACCTCCTACGGTGAGGGCCGTTCCCCAGACAGAGATAACACCCCCGCCCTCGATAGCGGCTTATGCCAAGCCCGATTCGGTGGTTCTGCAAGCGGGCAGAAGCAGTACTGTTCTGCAGGCATTGCCTGTGAAGCGGCAGTTTTCCGTTGCTGAATTGCGCACCAATCCTGTGTTCACACTCGGGACAACAACGGTTGACATGACGCCGGTGTTCAGCGTCCCCTCTTCGCCGCTCAACGTCGCCACCCGCATGCGAAACCAGCCCGCGCTGGTGCAGGTTATCGCTGAAGACACACAGATAATAGAGGTTCAACAAGGTCTTGTCATCCGCCATTTCCTGACCTACCGCACCAAATCCGGTGTTTGCTCAAATCCGGCTCGGCGGATATTGTTACTGCAAAGTGGGGCTCGCTGTTTCACACGCATGAACGACCAGGCAAGAACGGCGGCTTTTGCCAATCCGTCCGATTTGCGTTATATTCCCGATAGAGCCAAGCGCGCTCAGGCGCTTGCGACGTCGAGGGCCGCCGCAGCCAATTATTCTGAAATCGTAGGCGATCTGGCAAAATTCCGCACCATGCTGGCAACTCCCGTCGAGCGCGCAAAGGTCGAAGCGGAGATCGGTGCGAGCGAAACTAGCCGCCTCGCAGTACTCAGCGATGCCCAGCTCGAAGTCGAATTGGTCAATACAGCAGAGATTCAAATCGAACAGATCATGTTCGTTCCCGCAGGATTCAAAAAGTCCACACCGTCTTTAACAGATATGCAAAACAATCCGGTGCCGAAGATACTGTTTCCGGAAAACGTCGATTTGGAAAAATCACTACAACAACATATCTTCCTAACCGGCTTTACGCTCGGACAAGAATATGAGTGGCGTCACCGTGTCTCGGTGTCGATCAAATGGTGCGTAGTCGGTTGCAAGAAAACTTATTTTGCCGAAGTCTATGCTGGGTTTGACTATGGTTTCGGCCTGCGCTTCCCAATCCAAATGGGCGGTTTGTACGCCTATCATCGGAGCAACAATCAGGAAACGGCGAGCATAGCCCCCGTATTCCAACCCATCGACGGCACCGAAAGCGACTATGCCAAAAGCGGATTGCCCGCAAACAAACTGTTTGAAGGCAAGGAATTGGTCGCCGAGTTTAATTCCTATGCCGGCATGTCTTACAAAGTGCCCGTTTTGGGGAGCGGCGGTGCGCGCCTGGACGTTGGAAAAGATTTCACTGAAGGTCTGCCAGCCCCGTTCACCAATGGTCAGTTCCGACCACCGGCAGTGGGCGACGCAGATCCACCGAAGGCGGAGATAATCTTCGACAGTGTCGATCTAATCGGTGGCCGGGCCAATTTCGGGGTTGCCGGTGCCAAAGTGTTTCCGGCGGTCAAGGTCAGCCTGATCTCTGATCTGTTGCGGCTAAAATTGACGGACAAGATCAGCGGTCAGGTCACCGTGATGGAAAATGCGGGGCAAACCTATCCACTGGCTGTCAATGCCGAGGATCATTCGAGCGAGTTTAGCATTGGTTACCCCGAATATAATTTGAATTTTGAGGTGACGCCAGGTCTGAACGCAAGGCTGTTTATTGATGTCGAGGTTTGGTCGAACAACTGGGCCTGGCCAGTGTGGTTTCCGCAAATGACGATATCCTTGCCACCTGGAGGCGGGACTTTTGCCTGTCACGAAAATACAGTGTGTTCACGCGATTACCGCTATTCGCCGACGGTGACGATTGACGAGATTGGTGACGTCGCCCTTCCTCAAGAAGAGCCTGAAAGGGAAGTGCAAAGATGGCGGAATTCTTTCTTGCAGAAATGGCGCCCACAATGTCTTTATGAAAAGATCAAGATTTGCGACGTCGCCATCGATCTCCTCGCAAAAGGCAGAGGCAATAGAATGATTAATCAAATGAATGCCGAAAATGTGGCCCCGCCGGACACAAAAGCCACGCAAATTATTATCAGGGAAATCATCGACGCCGACAAGCAAGCATCCGAGATAATCCTCAATAGCAAATTTCGCGACATTGAAAGATATGGTAAAAGCCTTGCCGAACTTTATGATCCGGTTTGGAGCAAGAATTGCGCGGATCAGGGTTGCCACAGCGCGGTTCATGATATCTGCGGGCAATTCGTGAAGGCACTGGCAGATCGTCAGATGACCAGCCCCGATGTGCCGCGAAGCGAGGTTCTCTTCTTGGAGCACCAGGAAGGCAAGTGGTCAGAAAAAGCCAAGCAAGAAGTCGCAGCATCCCAGCAGCGAACAAAAACTGTCAAGCGTCAGGTGCCGAAAACTCTCAAGCGTCAGGAACCGAAAATTATCAAGAAAAACTGACCCACTTTTATCCATTGGTAAAATTATTGACTTACAGTCTGCCGTTTGATCTCTGTCGGAGGGCGTTTTTAGGTTTTCTCGAATACTGTGTGTAGAGGCGAAGGGATTTGAAACCGATCTAGGGGCATTCTAGGACACTTGGTTTGCCAGATTTTGGCCCAATAACTCACTCATTTTGTTTCCTTTTACAGGTACTTTTTGGCGATAGTAATATAATCAACGAAATCGTCAGCGACCTTCTTTGGGCGTTTTAAGCCGCTGGGAGTTGAAAAATAATAGCACTTGCGAACATCAACTCATTTAAGGTGTGTCCCCTGCCCTCTGAGCGAATACAAAGTCCATCATTGTCATATTGGCGCGCGCGTCGGTGACAGTGTCATAGGTGTTCGCGAACAATTAAAGTCAAGTATACTCGGATCTGTATAAGCCCCAAACTTTCGGTTCGGAAATTAGAATTCTCTTCTCTTCCAGAATATCGGGCAGTTTACGATTATAGCGAATGCTTCCGAGGTGATCGGCGTGATAGGTGTAGCTCTGATCGAGGGTGCCGCCGGCGTTATAGGCCTCAAACGACAGCGGTTCATCGACCTGCCCACCATGGGTGTAGCGACGCTTGATCTGGCCATATTCTGATGTACTGGACGGCTCATTATTCTTGTCCTTTGAGCGATGTTAGGATGCGACGTCTATTGTCATTTAGGGTTTCAATTTGGTCCGGGTCTTCCATCCCAACAGCTATTGTGACCATTGTTCCGAGTGCTAACGCTAGCAGTTGGTTCAATTCTTCTGTTGAGTTCAGGGTATAATTTACGCCTGACTTCGAGACATCCAGCTTACCTAGTGCTGCTCGCCTGCAGTATTCTCCAACTGTCATATCGGCTTCATACGCCGCTACTAATATTGTGATATTTTCTAGGTCAGACAATCGGAATGTTATACGTCTTTTTCGGAGATTTTCTTGATTTGACATGCGTTAGTGTAAATCAACAATTTTCAATGTAATTGCCTTGATCTTATTTTTACAATGAAAAAACTATACAAATGTCTGCCGCTGGCAGCCATTGCTAACCTCATGTTTTTAATATGTTTTTGGTCATATGTCTGCCATTGTCTGCCGAAAAAATTGGTTATTTAAGAGCAACAAAAATTGTGTTTTTCCGATAAAAAACTAAGTATATCATATACTTAAGCCGTAGCGCGAAGCGCGTACCGGAACGGTACCTTGGTGTCCTTATTTTTAGAGAGCGTATGCGAGCTTTAATCTAAACCCCTGACACCTCTATTTTTTGTCTTTATCGGCGATTTCATTTCCAGGGGTATCGCCTGCCGAAATCCCCTCCCCTGCACATGCGTCAAATACGGATTTGCGTTTGAGTTAGGATACTATATTCTCCGCAACGAGACGTCGAAGCGCCTGCTGGGTAATAGCACTTCGAAAAGTGGGTTCTCTGTCAGGACGCATCAGAGAGATCCAAACTCGAAGTTTGCGGCCTCCAGTCACCCTCAAGTCCATCCATATGCGTATATTGTTTTGTCGTGTGTGCGACATAGCTTCATAATTCGAACAAACTGACCTGAACCTTTTTAGAAGAGCTAACTATTCGACTCGAAGTAACAAATATGTCCCCCCTTACCTTGTAAGCTAAAAGTTAGCAGCAACATGCGCGGCATGAAAATTTGCCGCCAGGGTCGAATTTTGGGAAACTCCTACCCAGCCCTTATTATTTCTTAGTAAATCGCTCACAGAGCATCCCTCGCCTCTCTCAGGCCTATTGCGCCCTCGAGCGGCGAATAAAATTTCCTCAACTCGTCCCAAATCCATCTCTTAAGCTAGCTTAGCTATCACTGCTACCTAGCTAGGCTAGCCATGATATCCTGCCAGCCTTCGCTAGCTAAGCAGGATTTCATGGCAGTCTTGGTAACCTAGCGTTAACTATTTGGTCACACATGGAGGTTCAATTGAATTTCAGGAGTCCGCCATGCCCGTCATCGCTTTCGCCAACCCAAAGGGAGGGACTGGAAAGTCGACCTCCGCCCTCATCCTCGCGCTTGAGTTGGCGCATCGAGGTGGGAAGGTCGCACTTGTCGATTGCGACCCGAACCAAGTGACAGCGGGATGGGCTGACGCCCGACGCGAGGCAGGCGAGAGTATTCCGTTCACGGCCATTCCCAATCCGGGCGAGGGCGATGTGATCGACGTGCTCGACGATTTGGCGGCGGAATATCCGTTCGTGATTGTCGATCTGGAGGGCACAGCTTCACTCATGATGAGCCGCGCGATGAGCCGCTCTGATCTGACTGTCATTCCAATGCAAGCCAGTCCCGTTGACGCCAAACAGGCGGCCCGTGCCGTGGCTCTCATTCGCGTTGAAGAGAAGACCCTGCGTCGTCGCATTCCAATGCGAATTTTGATGACGCGGAACAACCCCGCCATCAAGACGCGTGACGAGAAAGCGATTGTCCAACAGCTCAACGCGGCGGGCGTTCCCATGCTAGACGTACCGCTCCATGAACGCGCGGCCTTCCGTGCCATCTTCGCATTCAACAAAACGCTGCGGGAACTCACGACGAAGGAAAGCGCAGGACTCCCCAAGGCGCTCGAAAATGCCGAGGGCTACGCTTACTACGTCATTAAAGCCCTGAAAGACGAGATGGGCGAAACAACGTCCGACACGTCCAAAGCGGCTTAGGGGGGAGCGGACAATGTCAGAGAATACAGAGACACCGCAACGCGCGAGTTTTGGATTTGATGCTGATTTTGGAGATCTCTCCTCCGTCAAACCAACAGGCGCACCTAAGGTCAAACCTGCCCCCAAACCGAAGGCTGTCAAGACGGTCCCGCGTCAGGCAAAACCGAAACCCGCCGTAAAAAAAGCGCAAGACGCGCTGGCCGACCGGCTGGCGAAATCACAAGGCTTTACGTCCCGCGAAGCCGCCCCCGTTTTGATGAAAAAACGTCGCCGTATTCAGCACGACGAACCTGTCGATCAACTCTCAATCCGTGGGCCCGTTCGTGTCCTTAACGGCTTCATTGATTTTTGTGAGGACAACAAATTGTCTTATTGGGAAGGCATGGAAGCGCTCGTTGCCAGAACAAAGTAGGCACGGCGACATAGCGCGGCTCACCCGTAAACGTCTGAAACCCAGCTGGGCAAGGGCGGTTGACGTTTGGTCTCCACGCCATTTCTAAACCTCAATATCAACCGCGGGGCCTGCCCTGAGATTGAGTTATCATAGATAAATCCACTCGCCGACATCTTAACGGCGGTTCGGATAATAGCGCCATTGCGGGCATAGCGAGCGCGGATTTTATCTTCTGGCACAGGATGTCCGCCGCGCGTGACGCGCTTGGCAACACGCGCCACGGATAAGTCGGGACTGTTGACACCGACGTGGAATATTGCGATTTGGTACCCGCGTTTCACAGCCTCCGAAATGAGGTCTAATTTGGACGGGTGAGAGAAGACGCTCTCCATTACAAAACTCATTCGCGCATCTAGGCAAGCTTGGCGTTCGGTCTCTGCAATACGAGCCGCCTCATAAGAGGCTTTGGGATCTGGATTCTTCAATTGGTCACGTTGGATAATATCGGCATTGATGAACGGCATGTCGCGGCGTGGTCGGATGACCAAATCATAGAGCGTTGATTTCCCAGCTCCGTTTGGACCCACGATGACATAAAGTATGGGTCGCGACACAGTTAGTCAGCTAAAGCTGCATACGCCTCATCGATGCCTTTCAGCGCTCCTATATCTTCGAATTCTGCATTGGATTGTTCAAAGAACGCAATCTGTTCTTCACCTGTCAGAAAGTCAGGGTTCAGCTCGCCTTTCAAGGCAGCGCGGATCTTGACGATATCCATACCTGGCCGAGATTCTAACTGGCGTCCAAGCTTGATCCAATGAACAACTTGGCTTGCAAGTGATCGGCTTTGCAAGGCAGCTTCCTCGCGAATGTCTATCATGATATTGTCTGGGAGTTTGACGGTTTGTGCCATTGGTCTGCCTTTCATTCTTTATCGCGGTGTCATAATGACACCCAAGATATAGGAAGGACCTTAACGAGAGTCTAGTCTTCTCTCTCATTCTCAAACAACACGCTTCGTTTGTTATGTTTATGGTATTTATATTGTTTAGCTCTCTATAAATAGAATAATTACAGGGTGTTAGGACAACATAAGTACCCCTCTACAGGATGAAAAGCACCTGCCTGCGGTATGAGGGGTCTCCTGTCGCAGGATGAAGGGCACCCCTGAGCGGGACGGCAGGCACCCGAATACAGGGGAGGGTGTTCCACATTTGAATGCGGCTTTAATATATATACTTATCAATAGGTTACAGGAACTCTGATCGGCCACCCGAATCAAAAGGCACCCATTTACGGGATGGCGGTTTGATGATTCGCCAGCCTTCATATCCTGTCCCGTAAATGGGTACTTTAATCCGCGCCTAAAACGATCATAGACCCCAGTAAACCGTGGGTTTTCGCAACATGATCCCCCGTTTCGCTGATTCGGTTAGCCTTAGGCATGAGAACAGCTCGCTACCCCTTTGGCCAGTGCCATAAGACCCGGATTTTGACCTCTAGTGCCGCTTATTGCGATCATCTTGACCCTGAAAGCACCCATTTACGGGATGATGCCCGAAAGAAATCGTTTAAAAGCACCCGTTTACAGGATCAGGTACCCGTTGGAGGGTTGACGGGGGGTACTCAAGTCGCAGAGTCTTTGTGTAGGTACCTAAACCAAAAGGGATTCGGGGTGCCTCTTGGAGCGGATAACATGAGCAACCCTGATCCGTCAGATCAAAATGCACAAGTGCGTAAATCTTCACCCGCGAAATCAAAATCGAAGAAGAAGAAAACACCTGCCTCCATTCGGGTTATCACGCCCGCGCAGACACTACCTAACCGCCCGCTGAAGAAACATGTCGCCGCCATTCATACGGATGGGCACTTGTCCCTGTTGCAGCGTAAATTATCCAATGTATTACTGCTCAATGCTTATGATGCGCTGCTGACACAGGCGGAGCATGAGATCGACGAGAAGACCCTCTGCGTCATGCTCGGCTACGACTCAAATGATCGACAACCTCTGAAGGAGTCGCTTAAGGCGCTCGCAACGGTGCATGCGGAATGGAATATTCTCGGTGATAATCAAGAAGAGGTCGAGTGGGGCGTGTCTAGCCTGCTGTCTCATGCTGTGCTGTCCAAGGGCCGCTGTCGATATGGGTATTCTCCAGCCTTGGCTGAGAAGCTCTACAACCCAGACATTTATGCCAGCATTAACATGCGTATTCAGCGCAAATTCCGCTCTAAACACGCACTCGCACTTTACGAGAATTGCTACCGGTTCAAGACCGTTAAATCGACGGGCTGGTGGACGCTCAAAACCTTCCGCCGTCTTATGGGTGTTGATGACAGTGATTATTACGCGCAGTTCAAACATCTCAATGCGAAGGTGATCAAGCCGACCGTCAAAGAGATCAACGCCGTATCGGATATCGAAATCACGCCAGAGTTCAAAAAATCAGGGCGTTCAATCTCGGAAATCCGCTTTCTGATTGGGTCCAACCCGCAACTCACACTGCTCGATATAGACGATAATACCGCCGTCAAAGGCACGACGGTTTATAAACGCCTCGTGGCATCGGGTATCGCGCATAAACTCGCGGAAAATTGGATCGCCCAACATGGCGAGGACTATTGCGCGGCCAAACTTGACCTCATGGCGAAACAAAAAGCGTCAGGTGCCAATATTGTTTCTGTCTCAGGGTACCTCTCTGCGGCGATCAAACAAGATTATCAAGCCGATCAGAAACCGACAGCAGGGCAGGGGAGCGCCGTTGCATCAGCCCGCGCAGATGAACGCCGGGCCAAAGTTGAAACGCAGGCGGCCGCCAAACGTGCGGAAGCAGAAGCTAGAGAAGCGGAAAAGCGCGCCCATCAGGACCGCGTAAATGCGGCGCGGGCTTGGTTTGAACGCCGGCCGGAGGCTGAAAAATCCCGCTTGCTGGCCTCATTTGAAGCGACATTGGACAAACCCTTTTTGCGCGCCGATTACAAGAGGGCCGCATTAAACGCCCCAGCCGTTGCGGCTAGATTTGCGGAGTTTGTGGATCTGTGAGG
>CALHXF010000201.1 GCA_938040095.1 uncultured Caulobacterales bacterium | reverse complement strand
CTGAGCGCGCGAACGGGTGCGTCAATTTTTTGTTCTGTCCGATAAAATTCGTGCTCAATGATTTGCCAAGATCTCAACACCTCACGGGGTGACCGCCCGAGAGCCGTCAATCCATGACCGAATAGAACCGCCTTCTCTAACGGACCCTCTGGATTTTGCGACAGCGTCAAAACGGCGTCCATAAATACACCGATGGGAGTTTCTGCTAAGGGGTCGCCTTGGGACATATCAACGTCCACATCCCACCTTGCCAATCGAGCTTTGACACGTCGCGCCAAAATCTGATCGGGCGTCACAAGGGCAGCGGTTCGACCGTCAGTTTCTAAGGTCTCGCGCAAGATAAGCGCGATTGCGAGTGCTTCTTCGGCATCCGAACGTGCCTCGATCAAGGACAGACCCTCTGTCGCATTGTCAAATGTTTCAGCGCCAGAATCCGCCTCTAATTTCTTAATACGCTCGAGCCAATCAGCCGTTCGGGAGGCTGGGACAAGCGCTTCTTCCAAGACCCGTGTCCGCGCGAGACGCAGTGTGTCTTTGACAGGTTTCTGTACCACATCAGAAACGAAATCACGTACGTCCCCGCGCTCAATCTCTAAGCCTTGGATCAGAAGTTTCATCGCAAATTGCGGATGCTGCTCGTCAATTTTATTCCATGTTTCGTCATTATCCGTCGCTTGGAACCCTGGTAGAATAACCATGCCTTTTGGTAAATTCGCGACCACACGCATCAGACGACGTGTGGCTCTCAAGCTACCCGTTGAGCCCGCAATGATAACGGGGTGTTGGGGTGGGGACATGGTCCAATGATCGACAAGCGCATTCAAGAGCTTAACCTTACGGGTCTGTGGCTCTTCCATTGTGAGCTCAGCCAAACGCGCAGGCCAGAAGTCTTGAATAATACGATAAAGCGTCGCAGCGTCTTGGAAATGCTTCGCAGCCTCCCCCATCAGGCGCGCCCATGCGTCGCTCTCGGTCAGCTTTGCTTCTTCCAATGCAGCGTCATCGAGGATCGCAAGAAGCGGGTCGGCCATCGCGAGCGCAGTCGCAGCATCCAATGGCAGGTCCATCGCACGTTCATGATAGGCAGCAACAACATGCGCCATTTCAAATCGGCGCTGCGTCGCGTCAATGGCAGGCCCCACTTTGCCAATTAACTCACCAGGCTCAAAAGGTGGTTCCTCGGGGTCAATATCCGCCAAAGGCCGCAAGCGTGGCAATAAGGTTGCGTCAACGCCATCTTCGACAGCCGCCATAACAAAGGCATCACCCAACCCACGCACGGCGCGGCGCGTTGGTAAAAGGATTAGACCTGATTGCAGATCATCACCAAACCGTCGGCGCAAGCCGCGTGCCAAAGTTTCAAGGAACGGCACGCCTGAGGGCATGTTATAGATGGACGGCGCACTCATGTTTTCTGTCTGCCGTTTAGTCTAGCCTCAGCTTCATCGCGGGCTTGAGGATCACCAACATGCATCCAAAACCCGTCCAGCGGATGTCCAAAAATAGTCCCTGCAAGGAGTGTCTCATCCCAGATACGGTTTCTTGAGAAGGGTTCAACAGGCTGCTTTGCCAAACGATCTAATTTGGTGATCTGAACGCCTGCGTAGACATAAGGCGCGCTATCTCTATCGCCGCGACGCTGTAAACGTCCATCATACGCAAACAGGAAATCGCCCTTACCATAGTAACCCAAAGTATTTCCCATAGGGGCCAGCAACAATAGATCGTCCATGATCGCCGGGTCCCAACGCTCTATCAGCGAAGTGATCGCTGGGGTGTCCAACTCCGTCCAAATCGCATCAATATTGCACGCCAAAACGGGAGCCTTGCCGAGTAGATCAAGGGCTTTCACCATGCCGCCGCCCGTTTCCAATAACATGTCTCGCTCATCAGAGATGATGATCTCTGGCCCGTTAGTGCGCGTTTTCAAATGCGCCTCGAGGTTATCCGCATGTGCATGAATATTAACGACCGCACGTTTAATGCCTGCCTCTTGAAGTCGATCAAGCATATGATCAATGAGTGATGTCCCACCGACCTCGACCATCGCCTTTGACCGATCATCTGTAAGCGGTCGCATACGTGTACCATGTCCCGCCGCAAGAACCATTGCCGTGTCGATCATGCTAATTCCCCTGGCAAATAAGTTTCAAACCAAGCTCGGAGGTCTGCGAATATTTCCGCCTCTAGGTTTTTGCAAAAGTGCGCATGTACCCGTGGGATCAGACCACGATAGGCTGGTTTTCCATCACGTTCAGCCAAGCGCACAAAAATGCCTAAAATTTTGGCATTCCGCTGCGCACCCAACACCGCATAAGCGCGACGGAAAGCGACGGGGTCAGATAATTTTGCTTGGGTGCAGAATTGCTCAATCAGGCCGTCGACGAGATCAAGAGATACATCTCGACGCGCGTCTTCGAGAAAACTCACCAGATCATAGGCAGGGTGAACAAATAATCCGTCTTGGAAATCGATCAGCCCAACCTTTGAAACTGACTTTCGCTCGGGCAGCCAGAACAGATTTTCAGCATGAAAATCTCTGAGGGCTAGCCCTGGTGCATCTGTGTCCAATTCCAGAAACGAAAGGCGCCAAATTGCGTCCCATTGCTCGCGTGCGGTGACGTCGATCACCGCACCTTTGTCCTTGGCGTACCAGTCCAAAAAGAGATGTGTTTCCGTCAACAATGCAACGTCATCATAGGTCCGAACGCGCCAAGACGCATCGTGATACTGCATCTTCGCGGGGAAAGAGCTGCGGTAAATTTCCGCCAAACATTCAACTGCAGCCGCATAAAGCGGGGCTTCCATTTCAGGATCAGCCTCTATGACTTTCGCATAAACGCCATGTCCGAAATCTTCCAACAAGAGCAATCCCGTATCAAGATCTGCCGCCAGTATTTTCGGCGCAGAAAACCCGCGAATGACCAACTCATTTGAAAGGCAAGCAAAGGCTGCGGGCTCAGGTCCGGCTAAACGCGCCAACGCATTATACCCCAAAGCTTGGCGGTCTGTGACACTTGCACCTTCCGGTTCAGCAGGGGTTTCCGCACCGCGAGGCGCATCCTGCAAAACGGCAAGTTCATCTCCACGTGACAGATCGCTGCGTGACAGGCGGAAATATCGCCGCGAAGACGCATCCCCGGGGAAACTCTCAACCGTCGCGTCGCCCCATCCTGCATCCGCCAAGAAGCGCTCAATTTCTGCATCGCGATTAGACATTCCGATCACCCCATCCTGTCAACGTCACAACCCTTCCCTCGCCTTCAAACTTTATTTCTATCGTCATAGCGTCCTGCGGCAAAAGCGGGCCTAGCCGGTCAGGCCATTCAATTAGGCAGACATCCTCGCCCATCGCATCCATCAGGCCCAGCTCATACGCTTCGTCGGGGTGTTCCAATCGATAGAGATCGCAATGCCAAAGCGTAAATCCCTCCAAGTCATAGGCTTGAACAAGCGTATATGTGGGCGACGGAACGATTTCACTTGGCAAAACAGCTTGCACCAACCCTCTCGCGAGCGTGGTTTTCCCTGCACCAAGCCCCCCGACCAAGGCCACAGTATCTCCAGGTCGTAACGACGCGCCCAAACGCGCACCAAACGCCAGCATTTCCGCTTCATTTTCAAGGATAAAGTCATTCATGGCACAGGTCTAGCGCCTTGCAATCGCGGTGCAAGACCTTACCTATCGCGAGTACAGTCTATTTCAGAGAGAACCCTCCATGCCCAAGATCATCTTCATCGACCATGCTGGCGAACGTCGCGATGTCGAAGCGAAAGCCGGAACATCCGTCATGGAAGCTGCCATCCAGAATATGATCCCAGGTATCGATGCTGATTGTGGCGGCGCATGTGCGTGCGCAACATGTCATGTCTTTGTTGGCGAAGCGCATTTGTCGAAGCTCAAAGCCAAAGATGACATGGAAGACTCCATGCTCGATTTCGCAGAAGGCGTCCAAGATAACTCGCGCCTCTCTTGCCAAATTTTGATGAGCGACGAGATCAGCGGCATCGAAATTACGACACCCGAAAGCCAATAGAACATTCAGCTAAAACTGATCCCAAGATCGGTTTTAGGTCTATCCTTCAAACAGCTCTGGATGCCCCGCATCTGGAGCTGCTTCTTTTGGCAGATAGCACGTGACATGTGTGCCGGCACCCTCGTCACTTTCAAGTTCAACCCAGCCACCGTGACGTTCGACAAACCGCTGTACGAGCGCCAAGCCAAGGCCAGCCCCACCACGAGAGCTTTCAAAACTCTCAAAGACCTGACTTTGACGGTCTGATGGAATACCCACGCCATCATCTTTCACCCAAATCCGAACACCACCACCTGGCGCACGCTGTCCGCCGAGTTGAATCAAGCCACCCGGTTTGGTGAAGCGCAGAGCATTTGACAGCAGATTATATACGACCTGTTTGATACGTGTTTCATCCGCGCGAATTTTTCCAATATCTTGCGGACACGCTAACTCCATCGAAATTTTTGTGTCTTCTGCTTTGGTCGCAACATAATCCAGCGAATGAGACAACACGTCATACACATCAACATCCCCTAGATCGAGATCGAGGACGTTGGCCTCAATTGCTGCGATGTCTAGAATATCATCAATGATCTTCGCGAGGTCCTCTGACGCACTCTGAATGGCAAAAACATATTCGCTTTGCTTATCATTCATCTCGCCCGCACCGCCATTTTGCAAGAAGTCTGCATAGCCAGAAATTGTCGTCAGAGGTGTGCGGAGTTGATAGCTCACATGGCCGACAAATTCAGACTTCATGCGATCTGCTTCCTCCAAAGCTTCTGCCCGTTCGATCAAAGCGGCTTCTGTCCTGCGCGCGCTGGTGACATCATCCCATGCTATCAAAGTCGCACCATCAGGCAGAGGTTTGGACAACCACGTCAGCATCTTATCATCCGACCGACGAATTTCGCCTTCAACCTGACGCCTAACCTCAGGGTTAGGGTCCGTCGCGCGAGCTTTTAAATCATTCCAAAAAAGCTTGTCGTGATAGAGAGGTAAACACAGATCGATAAGTGAGGAAAAGCGGGGCGTTTCTTTCAAATCGTCTTCCGAAAGGCTCCACATGCGGGCAAAGGCATTGTTATGAATTTTCAAGCGCCCGTCCGTGCCAAAAACTGCAATCCCTTCGGATAATTTATCCAAGGTCGCACGTTGCACATTGATCAACGTCCCTAAACGACCTTCCATATCAATGCGGTCGGTCATATCAGAAAACATGAGCGCAATACCGCCTTGAGGGTCGCGCATACGCACCAAACGCAAGGTTCTGCCGTCTTGTAGATGCCAAAGTGCGGGCGGCATTTCAGATGGCCATTCCCTGTACAGACTCAGCTCTTCGGCTTTCCACTTTCCGTGGTCGGACTGCGCGGGGACTTGGCCACGTTCACGCATGTGATCCAACCATTCACCGTGATTGGGGTGATCGCGCGACCACTCTTCCGTTAACCCAAACATATGACGGAAGGCTTCATTCTCAAATCGCGCTTTTTTATCGTTACCAAAAATAACGACGGCTTCATCCATTGAATTGAGGAGCTTGTCATGTGCCGCGACCTGCTGGCCCAACTGCAGACGCAACTCGTCCGTTTCGTGAGCATCGACTGCAATACCTGCAAGACCACCATTCACGGGGAAAAGGGAGATCGTCGTCGCCCGCCGTTCGCCACTCAGAACCATATGGCGCGTCGAGTCCTTTTGACGTTGTTCCGACAGAACCGTATGCGCATCTTCGTTGGCTTGGTGATCCAAATGGATTTGGTTTTTCGTGACATCACGCACATCTGTAGCCCCGACAGCCTCTACATAAGCATCATTGACCCAGTTGATGCGGCCCGCACTATTCATGCGCCAAAGCGGAAACGGCGCACGGCCCATCATTTCGATAAAAGCGATAGGGTCAGTTTCAGAGGTAATGCGAGAGTTTTCGAACCGGGAAATCGCCGTTTTTTCATCTTCACCACGAATAGAAGCATCTTCAAGCCAGAGGACAACTTGACGTCCTGCAACACGTCCATCGGCTTCGATAACATTGCCTTCAGGAAGGACTATAGAAATTGAAAAGGACTCTCCTTTTGTACGAAGTCCAGAAATGTACTGGCGCAGTGGTCGGGAATCCGTACTTTCAGAAATCGTATTTAAATCGGCAATCCCGTCCAGAATACGCATAGGAAGACGGTTAGAAGGGCCAGGGTCAGCAAAACGCATGATCGACGCCAATGCAGCGGCGCTCCCAAGGACCTTCGGGTCACCCCAACCGGCATCAGCCGTAGCCACGTTTTCTTCCCACACCATAATCAAGCCAGGATAAGCGCCCATTATCGCATCATAGGACCCTAACTGCCGATCCAGTTCATTCGCCTTCACTTTCCAACGTGTCGCGGTAGCACCTTCGCGCAAGGAAAGACGTAGGGCGAAGATGATGGCGAAGAAAGCGACAAGCACCGCGCCCAGACCAACCCAGGTCATGATATCCATTCCTGAGAACATGGGTGTGCGTGCCTTTCAAATCCGCTGCGACGCTAAATCGCGCGGAGATCTCTGAATTGATTCGAGATGTATCGATTCGAGACGATGCGGGAAAGGTGTGATTACGCCTGAACATCAGAAAGCCGCGTTGTTTTAGTCAAAAATCACGAAAAACGACACTTTAACGGCTGTTAGAGCGCTTAACCCCCGAGACTGGCTTGTCCGGCGCGATAACGAAGTAGAACACGGCAATCCGACAAAGGGGTCTGAGGGGGTCGAAAACGCCACGCGTCTACGGCTTTCCGAGAGGCCGTATCAAACATACCAGAGGGTACGGAGCGCTCAATTTTTACGTTCTGCGTGTGTCCATCGGCATCCACATCAAGACGTATGATTGACCACCCTTGTTGACCATTACGAAATGCCGATTTTGGATAGGTGGGTAGGTCAAAATCAATCGCAGCTAGTTTTTCGCCGCCAATGCAATCATCAGGATTGGAATAGCCTTTCACCCAAGGGTCAGGCGGATAGGACGAGCGTGGATTAAAGGTCGAAGTTGATGCGCAACTGGTCACAAAGATAGTCGCAGAAAATATGCCGAAAAAGGAAGCGACCGTTTTCATTCGTTTTCACCAAACCCGTTCCGAACGAGTTTTTCCAAAGCCTCGACCACGGTATGAGCTTGGGGACCACTCGCGCTCACCGTTATGTCTTCACCGCACGCAGAGCCGAGTAACAGCAGTTCCATAACGCTATCGGCTTCTACGCTTTCCGCGCAGACATCATTGTGGCTTCGGACACGCACATCAGCGTCATAGCGCATAACGCATTCCATGAATTTATTGGAAGCTCGCGCATGCAAGCCGCGCTTATTGACGAGTGTGAGTCTGGCGGATGCGGATGCGGACGCCATAATCCCGACTAGCTCTCGCCAGCGAGAATTTTAGACGCAATCGCGATATATCGCTGTCCAGCATCTTTAGCTTTGACACTTGCCTCTGCCAAAGTTGAGGTCTCACGCGCTTCCGCAAGCTTAATCAGCATCGGAAGATTTACGCCCGCTAGAACTTCAACTTTCCCGTCGCGCAACATGGAAATTGCAAGATTAGATGGTGTTCCACCGAACATATCCGTCAAGAGAATGACACCTGCGCGCTGGTCGACACGATCTACC
>CALHXF010000200.1 GCA_938040095.1 uncultured Caulobacterales bacterium | reverse complement strand
GCTCACTCTCCCATCACAGCAATGATATTTGCTTGTCATCAATCCAACTGAAAGGGTTCGGTGAACATAGGATTTATCATGAAAACGCTTTCTCTTTTTTCCCTCTTGGCCCTTTCTGCAGCGAGTTTAACTGGGGTGTCCGTCGCCTCTGCTAGTCCTGAGGCGGAAACGCCCGTCACCGTCGCCGAGCTTTTCACCTCACAGAGCTGCTCTTCCTGTCCACCTGCGGAAGCTTTATTTTCCAAGTTGTCTGAACGTGAAGATTTACTGACAATTGAATGGCATGTCGATTATTGGGATGATCTGGTTCATGGTGGATCACGATGGAAAGATGTTTATTCCAAGAAAGAATTCACTAACCGCCAACGGTCCTACAATAAATCCCTTCGTGGAACCCGCGCCGTTTATACCCCTCAAGCGATTGTAAACGGAAAATTGGAAGGCGTTGGCAATCGCCCGTCCGAAGTTACAAACCTGTTGCAAAATGCAGAGGCCTCGGAGATCCGCGTCCGTATCAAAGCGAATAAAGTTAATGTTGGCGCAAGTTCGGAAGACGTCGAAGTCTTATTTGTCCGCCTTCTGAAAACACATCAGACAGACGTCAAAGGCGGTGAAAACAAAGGCCGTAAGTTAGCTGGGAGGAATATTGTCTTAAGCGCCGAAGTCCTCGGAAAGACAGGCTCGAACCCTACTGAATTTAATATTCCGTCAGTCGGCGAAGGCGAAACCTGCGCTGTTCTCGTGCAGTCACTGGGTGATGATGTCGGTCCAATATTGGGCGCGGCAAAGTGTTGATACGGGCGACCTGATTATCTGTCCGATTGCATATGAGGAGTCGGTGATGTAATCGCGCTGGGCGTGAGCGGACAGCTTCAACACCCAAGGAATAGGTATAATGTCGAATACAGAGTTTTGGACAATCATCAACGCGACAGTGTCTGACACCCAAAACGAACAATCACAGTTGCTTGTTTCTAAGCTGTCTAAAATGTCCAAACATGAGCTTTTAGCATTTGAAGTTAGTTATCGGGACGCTTTACGCCGCGCCTATCATTGGAATCTATGGGCGGCAGCCTATATCATCAATGGTGGATGCTCTGACGATGGGTTTGATTATTTTTGTGATTGGCTCATTTCTCGCGGACAAGGTGTTTATGAAAACGCGCTTAAAAACCCCGAAACCTTAGTCGGCCTGGCAACGATATGGGATACTGAATACGAAGACTTTAGATATATCATGATTGATGTCATGACGAACAAGCATAGTGACGAATTCCCAAAACCAACCACCCCTCCTTCTACATCGCCTGCGGGCGAAGAATGGGATGAAGAAACCGTGGAATCAAAATACCCGAAACTCACAGCGTGGGTAGAAGAAACAACCCCAACGCCGCCTCCCATCGTACCTGCTGTGCCTAAAGCGATTTTCTGGCAGCGCTTGTTTGGAAAACGTTAAAAATCCCCGACATCACACTGCAAACAGGTCACCCCATTCTCGCGCCACATGTCCACGACCTGCTGGCGGTCATCTACCGCGAAGGCGATGTCTCGGCCTTCTGACAACATCATCTGTAGGATTTCGGCTTTGATGATATTGTCGGGTCGACTGTCTTTATCGGCGCGCATCGTAACGCGGTTGAACGGGATTTCATTCCACGTCAGCCACATCTCGGTGACTTTACGAAACGCTTCGTTCCGTCCCGTCACGATTTGCAGGTCATAAGTCCCGCTCGCCCAAAGCGTTCGGTAAAGATCAACCACAGGCGTGTTCGGCGTATCATCCCCCATCAGGGCATTGAACTTCGCCCAATGTGGGCGGCCGCCCTCGAGATAGACACGGCGATGTTCGATATCGGCCAACGTTCCATCAAAATCAAAAATTACTGTTTTCATAACCTCGATCTAACAAGGTCACCTGCGCAATCCAATGACTGTCATGGGGCGACTCTCATTAGGCTTTGCCATGGGTGACATCGCGCCCTATTTGATAGGTATGAGCCATAAAGTCCTTCTTATTATTGGTGGCGGTATTGCCGCCTATAAATCTCTTCTCCTGATCCGAGAATTGGCACGACGTGATATCGCGACTCAGGTGATCCTCACCAAAGCCGGGTCCGAATTTGTGACACCGCTCTCTGCCGGGGCCCTATCTGGTAAAACCGTCTTTACTGACCTTTGGGATATGACGCCTACGGTAGAGGGCGAAGCCGAGATGGGCCACATCGAGCTGTCACGCTCCGCCGATATGATCATCGTCGCGCCCGCAACTGCGAACCTGATGAGCCGCGCCGCTCATGGCGTTGCCGATGATTTAGCAACCACAACATTGGTCGCGACAGATAAACGCGTACTCTATGCCCCCGCGATGAATGTGCGCATGTGGGAAGCCGCCGCAACGCAGCGCAATTTGCAAACCCTGCGCAATGATGGCGCGCTCTTCATCGGACCTGATGTGGGCGATATGGCTTGCGGCGAATATGGGCCGGGTCGTATGGCCGAACCCGACGCGATTGCCGATGCTGTCCAAGGCGCGCTGCTAGGCGATATGACATTGGATGGGTTGCGCGGGGAAAAACCTCTGGCGGGGCGCAAAGCCGTTGTGACGGCAGGACCGACCCGAGAGGCCATTGATCCTGTGCGCTATATCTCTAACCATTCCTCAGGTCGGCAAGGCTATGCGATCGCGCAAGCTTTGGCGGACCAAGGCGCAGACGTAACGTTAGTGACAGGCCCAACGGCGCTTCCCGTACCGCGAGGCGTGACGGCTGTGCGCATTGAAAGTGCGCGCGAGATGCTCGCCGCCGTTCAAGCCGCGACGCCTGCCGATATCTTTGTCTCCGTCGCCGCCGTCGCCGATTGGCGTCCTGCGAAAGCTTATGATCAAAAAGCCCCTAAACCAAAGGGAGGCGTGCCCCCACTAGAAATGGTCGAGAACCCCGATATTCTCGCGAGCGTCTGCGGCTCTGATGCGCGCCCAAAACTCTGCGTTGGGTTCGCCGCACAAACACATGATGTCATCGCACTGGCGAAATCAAAACGTGTGCGTAAAGGCTGCGATTGGATTGTTGCAAATGACGTGTCTGGCGACGTGATGGGCGGCACCGAGAACGCTGTAACCCTCATCACTGATACATCCGAAGAAGGTTGGGCACGTGCGGATAAACGCGCGATTGCGCGTCAACTGGCGGCACGGATCGGAAAGGCTTTCACAGATGCGTAAACTTTTGGGATTGTCCTTAGGATTACTTTTAGCGACGGGCCTGTCCACCACGGCTGCCGCAGACAATGTTGCCCACTGCGAAGTCTTGATCATCCAAGTGATTGCTGACGCGGCTTTAGACGGCGAAGCGCAAGTCGTTACCTATGGTCCCGCCGTGTCATATATCGAATCTGTTTATGATAATGAAGACGGTCACATCACACATATCGCCGACCAACCCATTCGCGCCCTGATGTGTAACCGCAATGATGTCATCCCTGCAAAATCTGATTACGCCCTGATCGCGACAGGTATTCCTTTCATTCTCTCACAAGACTTTGACAGCGCAGATACGGATAGTCTGACGATGTTTTGGCGAGACGGAAAGTTGGACTATGTTTACAAGGGCTATCCCCTCTCTTCCGAGGCACAAGAAATTCTCGACGGACGCATTGCGAGCTTCTCCAAACGCGGATTGAATGCTGCAGCGCTGAAAGCAGCAAAGGCCGTAGAAAAAGCTAACCTTCAGGATAAGTTGACCGTAGAAGAACGTGCAAGTGAAGTAGAAAATATCGTTGTGATTAGTTCTATTGAAGATGACACGACAGATACAAAAACTGAGATCAAAAAATGACTTTAACTGTTCAAATTAAATCGCTTGATCATTTTGGCGACCTGCCTCTTCCGCGTTTTGCGACGGCCCTCGCGGCGGGCGCAGACCTCCGCGCGGCTGTCCCTGAAACAGAGCCAATGATCCTCGATTCTGGCGCGCGGACCCTCGTCCCCACGGGTTTTGCGATGGCACTACCTGCCGGATATGAAGCGCAAATTCGTCCGCGGTCTGGGTTGGCTTACAAACACGGAATTACATGTTTGAACACGCCCGGCACAATTGATGCCGATTATCGCGGCGAAGTGAAAGTCCTTCTGATTAATCACGGCACAGAACCCTTCACGATCAATCGCGGTGAACGTATCGCACAAATGGTCATCGCCCCGATCACGCAGCCTGACTTTGTTCAAGTTGACGTGTTGAATAACACAGCTCGCGGAGAAGGTGGATTTGGATCGACGGGCACCGCCTAACCTCTCTTTGTTTCTGTGTCTTTCAATTTCCATGTCGATACGATATGACAGCGTAAGACAATTTGGGAAGAGACGATCATGAACGTGTTAATTAGAAGTATTTTCGCGCTCACCCTCACCCTATTCGGAACGGTTCAAGTGGCCAATGCACAGGCCGCGAACATCTCCCCTGTCGCACAACACGGAAAGCTCTCTGTTGTTGGGCAGCATATCCGCGATCAAAACAGACAAATCACATCACTGGCGGGACCTAGTTTTTTCTGGTCGAATACGGGATGGGGCCAAGACCGATTTTACACGGCAGGTGCAGTTGAGACTTTTGCGAAAGATTGGAATGCAGGCATCGTCCGCGCGGCAATGGGCGCTCAAAATGATGGCAGCTACCTAGACGACGAAAATGGAAACATCACGCGGGTTCAAACAATCATTGACGCTGCGATCGCCAATGGACTTTATGTGATCGTCGATTGGCATTCTCACCAGGCCGAACGCGACACTGCTAAGGCGGTTGAGTTCTTTACTGCCGTTGCAAATGCCTATGGTCATACGCCGAACTTGATTTATGAAATTTATAACGAACCGCTCAACACGACGGATTGGGCGACGGATGTGAAGCCCTATGCCGAGACCGTCATCTCCGCGATCCGAAAAGTTGATCCAGATAATTTAATTATCGTTGGAACGACAAGCTGGGCGCAGGACGTCGACACGGCGGCAGATGACCCGATCACAGGTCAATCGAATATCCTCTATTCTCTTCATTTTTACGCCGCGACCCACAAGAAAGACCTCCGTAAACGTGCTGAATATGCGATTGGGAAAGGCTTGCCCCTCATCATCTCAGAATGGGGAAGCGTGACATATAGTGGTGATGGTTTGATGGACGAAAAATCTACTCACAAATGGATGGGTTTCGCCAAGAAACACGGATTGTCGCATCTAAATTGGTCCGTCAGTGACAAGGATGAAACCGCCTCAATGTTCAAACCTGGCGCGTCATCCAATGGTGGGTGGACAACCCAAGACCTCACGCCATCGGGCCGCATGGTACGGGATATAATGCGCGATTGGTAACTCTCACAAATGCGAGAATTCTGCTCTGACACCTGTCCCTATCTCTAACATTCAGATAATAAGACGCTCAATTCTGTATTCAGGAGAGCCTTATGCCTGCCAAACCTCGCGGTCTCATATATGACAACATCATGCAAACGATGGGCGGCACGCCATTGGTGCGATTCCCACGTATAACCGAAGGCTTCTCTGCAGACCTTTGTTTCAAGCTTGAGTTCTTCAACCCGATTGCCTCCGTCAAAGATCGTATCGGCATCGCGATGTTGGAAGCCATGGAGCAAAATGGAACGCTGAAACCTGGTGGAACAATTGTCGAGCCAACCTCAGGCAATACAGGAATCGCAATTGCCTTCGCAGCGGCGGCAAAAGGCTATAAAGCCATACTGGTTATGCCAGAACAAATGAGCGTAGAGCGCCGCAAAATGATGCGTCAATTAGGGGCCGAACTTGTCCTGACGGAAGCTTCAGGCGGTATTCCTTTGGCCATGCAAGTCGCTGCAGATATTGTGGCCGAAACGCCTGGTGCTGTCATGCCGGGTCAATTTGATAACCCCGCAAATCCGCAAATCCACTACGATTCAACGGGGCCTGAAATTTGGGCTGATTGCGATGGCCAAATTGATGCCTTTATCGCAGGTGTCGGGACAGGCGGGACATTGTCTGGAACGGGCAAATTTCTCAAGGAAATGAACCCTGACTGCCAGATCATTGCTGTCGAACCCGTTGGCAGCCCTATGATTTCTGAAGGCGAAAAAGGCCCACATAAAATCCAAGGGATCGGCGCAGGCTTTATCCCTGACAATCTCGATACAGATCTCATCGATGACGTTATCACGATTGAAAATGACACGGCCTTTGGGACCGCGAAACATGTCGCCGCCGAAGACGGCGTCCCGATTGGTATCTCCTCTGGCGCAGCCGTCGCAGCGGCTTTGATCGTCGGGGCCAGACCAAATATGCGTGGTAAGCGGATCGTAACAATTATTCCAAGCTTTGCGGAGCGTTACCTCTCAACACCGCTATTTGGAGATGAACCAGAGTACAAGGTTCGGAAGAAAAAGTAGTTAGATATTTAAATGAGGTGATTTTGTCGCTTTTCTAGAATATTGAATAAATGCAAAATAGAGACCTAGAAAAATATGTCGTGACGTTTACGGCCGCAAAGCTAACGATAGCGACAGCCTTTACCGTAGCCCTTTTAGCGGGTTGCGCCTCGGCACCGAAGCAAATCGAGTTGCCCGCTTCGAGCCTAAAGTCGTCGACTAAAAGTGTTGAAGGCTCTGCGATTGCCTTTCAAGCCAGTGACGGTCAGTGCAATCAGTCTAACTTCAAAATTTCACCAAGACTCGAGGACGGGAAATATGGTCCTGCAGAACTTTTGAAAATTAGTTCAAGCACGTTCAAAATGAAGTCTAAGAGCCTAACTCAATCTACTTTTGCCTCTTCTCGCAAGCAACTCTACGTCAAAACAATGGCGCCTGGGACATATGCCGTGACCCGTCTTATGCAATCGCTCAGATGGGGTGAAAAACTATAGTTATTTCACAAATCCAGAACGCATTGATATTTTTGCGGAGTTCGAAGTTGAAGCAGGCAAGACAAATTATATTGGCGCTCTCCAAGTTACGAAATCATATGCAGGGAACGCGCCCGTCTTTAGAGTATCAGACAGGTCGGAAGACGCCACAGCCTTTTTCAACGAACATTACGCGGACAAAACTGCCCCCATGCAGGTGAAGTTAGCAAAAAAGGTTAGTCCAAAAATTACGAAAGACGACTTAGACAAAATTCTCCGGAGATTGAAAACTGGGGAATAGGTTCTACGTCGCAACAAAGTCTTTTATTGGGACCCTATGTCCTGATATGAGCCGCGCATGGCACTGACCCCCTCTCAAATTTCGCGCTATGCGCGGCATCTCACACTCCGCGAAATTGGTGGCCCCGGGCAGAACGCGCTTCTGTCTGCGAGTGTTGCTATTGTGGGTGCGGGTGGTTTGGGCGGACCTGCTGGGCTGTATCTTGCGGCGGCAGGTGTCGGGCGTGTCACGATTATTGATGACGATGTTGTCGAGGCATCCAACCTGCAACGCCAAGTCCAATTCATCCACACTGACATCGGGATGGGCAAAGCAAAAATCTTGGGCGACACGCTGGAAGACTTAAATCCAGATTGTCGTGTCACACGCAAGTCCCTGCGTTTAACGTCTGAAAATTCACACGCGCTTTTGCGCGGGCATGATGTCATTTTTGACGGCACGGATAGTTTTAAGGCGCGCTTCACTACTAATGACGCCTCGCGCACACTGGGAATTCCGCTCGTATCGGGCGCATTGGGCCGTTTCGATTTACAACTGGGCGTCTTTAATGTCAGGGAAACCTCACCTTGCTATCGTTGCTTTGTGCATGACGCGCCAGACATCGAGCAAAATTGCGAGACACATGGTGTCTTGGGTGCAATGGCTGGCATGGGCGGATCGATGATGGCGATGGAAGCCATCAAACATATCACAGGTGCAGGTGATGTCTTGGACGGACGGCTCTATGTCTTTGACGCGCTACGAAGTGAAGGTCGCACAATCCGGATCGCGCGCGATCCAAATTGCGCCACTTGCCAATAGCTGGCTAAAACAGCCACCTAAATAGATTAGCCTTATTTGACCTTTCGGACACGAATGGGTCGCGCAATAGTATAGCCGCGTTGATGATACCCATACCCACCGCCAAAACTACGCCCCCGTAGATCTCGGGCATCAACACGGGCGCGATAATCTTCAATGTCTAGTTCACGTTGACGCAACGCATTTGATTGTGCTTGCGCACGTTCGTTCGCGGCAATTCTCGCCAGCTCTGTTTCTTGACGTATTTTCTCAGATTTCAACTGAACCTGTGCTTGCGAGAGACCGCGCGGACGCGAGGATGGCGCATTATGACGATAAACTTGGATGCCCTGCTCACAGCTGACAGCAAAGCTACCTTGCGTCGAACCGCAATGTGCGGCGGCTACCGCTGGGACGGCGAGTGTGACAGCAAGGCTGGTCAGAAAGAGGGTTACGTTAGTCGATTTAAGGCGGGTCATAGAGGTCGCTCCTGTTCGGATTAACCTTTGATTAACTCTGTCTGCGTGGCAACGTCTTGCGCGTAAAGCGCGAATTTATCAGCGTGACTACACCTTCAAACTCTCCGCCGCCAAAACCTCATAGTCGGGCAAACAGGCGTCTAACATCGCCTGATAATTTGGTGCAATCTCTGGCATAATTTCTGGGGCCGCCCCAAAGCCCGTAGAGCGTTGAACATTTGCGTACCAATAGGGGGCCCATGCGCCATCTTCATCGCGCGGACCTGCATCCCAAGATAACATCGTGAGATCAAAGGGAATTCCAATCGCGGCGCAAAGAGCCGCCAACGCAGCTTCGGGGTTCTGCAAAATCGTCTCACTATGGATCACGGGAGGACGACCCAATTTTTCCCATAAATGGCGTTGCGGCGCAAACCCAAGATCATCTAAATCGAACTCTGCACGGCCTTTAGCATAACTCGCGATCACGCGTTGTGGATGACGAATTAAAAAAAATGATTTGGCTTTTGCCGCCCAATCCAAAGGAAATCCCGCCAACATATGATGCGGCATATGTTTCTGAAAAGAATAAGGTCGCGGGCTGGGGGCGACGCATTGCGCGGCAACCTTTTCAGGATCAACGTCATGACGCGCCAATGTCTCAGCCCTGCCCGGATGGTCTTTACCGCTAACGTGGAGGAATGGCGCAAAAAAGGGCTCGTCCATGACGCCGCAATCCGCCCGCGCCCCAAAGCTGCGCATCATCGCGGTAGAGAGGTTACGAGGTCCCGACCACATCGCAATAATCATCCAGCGGTATCCGCGTGGATGAGGTCAAGGTAAAGTCCTTGAAGGCGTTTGACCATTGGGCCGCATTCGCCGGTCCCAATCTTACGTCCGTCAATATCGCCAACAGGCGCGAGGCCCGCAAAAGTTCCTGTCGTGAAGGCTTCATCCGCAGAATAGCATTTGGCGAGCGGGAAGTTCTTTTCAAAGACAGGAATGTCATTTGCCCGACATAAATCGATTATTTTTCCGCGTGTGATCCCACCGAGGCAGTAATCGCCAGATGACGTCCAAACTTCGCCTTTTCGGACGATGAAAAAATGCGTCGAGTTACAGGTCGCAACGAACCCGTGAGGGTCGAGCATCAAGCCTTCATCTGCACCTGCTTTGATCGCTTGGATACACGCCGTGACGCAGTTGATTTTGGAATGACTATTGAGCCCTGGGTCTTGCACATCTGGGCGGCCGCGACGCACGGATACCGTATAGAGGTTTTGTGCGCGACTTGCCGTCGAAGGGTCTGGATTCTTAAATTCAGGTGCAATCACAATCGTTGCATCTGAAATCACGACACGTGGGTCCTGATAGGGCGTAGAACGCAAACCACGCGTCAACATCAATCGAATATGGACGCCTTCGTCCATCTTATTCGCCGCCAACGTTTCATAGATGCGGTCGGTTAAAGCATCACGGCTTATACCAATATCGATGTCCAGCGCTGCGGCACCTTCCCATAAACGGTCGAGGTGATCGGCTAAGAATGCGACTTTACCTTGATGGACTCGCAAGCCTTCCCAAACGCCGTCACCCAACATAAAGCCAGAGTCAAAGACGTTTACGACGGCTTTTTCGCGCGGGACAAGTTTGCCGTTTAGGTTAAAAATAGCCGATGTGTTCCGGTCATCCGGAACATAAGAATGTGTACCAAAACTCATAGATCTAACCCAATTTTAGAATTATTTACTGTCGAGCGAACGCCATGTTGCCTTGATGACATCGCCCTTCTTCATGAAGCCTTCAAGCTCTGTCATATCCGCTAGAGGGTCAGCTGCGACAATCGCCTCCAAGCTCTCGCCTGCGTCTTTGCGAGCTTTTACTCGATCATGGATCGCTTGGAGACGTTTAATTGACGCTCGAAGTTCAGCCTTCGTAGACAAAGCACCGTGACCGGGAATGACCCGTGTTGCGTCATTGGAAAGATCATATGCGATCTGCTGCGCATTGATCATACCTTGAATGGTTCCGCCGCTATCAACGTCAACAAATGGCAAGCTCCCGTTGAAGAAGTTATCACCCAAATGGACGATGTTCGCTTCGACGAAATGGACAATTGTGTCGCCGTCCGTGTGACCTGCGGGTGTATGGATGGTGCGCACTTCGTCGCCATTGAACCAAAGTGTCAATTCCTCTGAGAAAGTCAAAGTTGGCCAAAGGCCAGCAGGACGTGCGTCTTGCTGGCGACCAAAGGCTTCATTCATATAAGAAATCCCCATGCGCGCGCGGACATTGTCATGTGCGACAACCGTTGCGCCAACCGCTTTCATTTCGACATTAGCACCAGAGTGGTCCCCATGATGATGGGTATTAAGGACATAGGTAATCGGTTTGTCGGATAAGGTCGCGACGACGTCGATGATTTCTTGGCCAAAACGCGCAAATTTATCATCAATCATATAGACACCATCCGCGCCTGTGCTGACACCAATGTTTCCGCCTGGACCGACTAAGATATGAAACCCACCGCCCAAATCTTGGCTTGTGATATTTGGCTTCGATGGGGTTTCGGCGGCCGCTTGCGGGTTAGGCTCTGCGGCGTCAGCCGTCGTCTCAGCTTGTGAACAAGCAGCTAGTAGAAGCGTTGAGGCGAGTAGAATATGTTTCATCGGGCGGTCTCTATTGGATGGCTTTGCAAAAGTTACGTTCGTCAAATGTCGTCCGGTATTATGAAGCGACTTGAAAACTTGCGCCCGGCGGAAGGACACGATTTGGACATGCATGGTGGTCCATCATCGCGCGAATATTAATCAAGACAAGCTCGCCCATTTCACGACGACTCTCATGCGTTGCAGATCCAATATGGGGCGCAAGAATAACATTGGGTAGATCGAGTAAATCTGGATGCGGCTTTGGTTCCCGCTCATAGACGTCAAGACCTGCACCTGAAATCGTCTGATTTCGGATCGCAGCAGCCAGCGCAGCTTCGTCTATGATTTCACCCCGAGCGGTGTTCACAATATAGCTATCAGGTCGCATTTTCGACAGGCGGTCGGCATCTATGAGATGATGCGTATCAGGCGTAGCGGGGCAATGGATCGACACAAAGTTCACGTCACCTAACATCTCGTCCAGATCAGAATGCCATGTTGCGCCCAGCGCCTCCTCGATACCTTTCGGGACACGACGGCGATTGTGATAATGAATATCAAGACCAAATGCGTGTGCGCGGCGCGCTAAGGCTTGACCAATACGTCCCATCCCAATAATTCCTAATTTTCTGCCACGAACACGATGCCCCAACATATGTGTTGGGCTCCAGCCTTTGAACTCCCCTGCACGTAGACGACGGTCACCTTCAACAAGACGACGTGGCACAGCAAGAATAAGCGCCATAGCAAGATCAGCCGTATCCTCGGTCAAAACTCCGGGCGTATTGGAAACAGGGATGCCGCGCGCATGGGCGCTGGCCACGTCAAGATGATCCGTACCTGCGCCGAAATTCGCGATAAGACGCAAACGCGAAGATGCCTTTGCAATTACATCGGCGTCAATGCGGTCCGTCACCGTTGGAACAAACACATCACAGTCGGAAATGGCAATTGCCAATTCGGATTGGGTCATTGGGGTGTCGTCCGTGCGCAAGATTGTCTCAAAGAGGTCCTGCATGCGGGTTTCAACCTCTTGCGGGAGGCGACGAGTAACAACGACCTTGGGCTTTGATTTCATGGGGCATGTTTGGACTGGAAGCCGTGCAATTGCAATGCAGAGCAGGTCACGAATTAGGCATTGCTTAACCAAATCAACTGCACATCTACACTTATGCGCAAGATCACCCTTTTCCCTCTTTCGACCCGTCTTTCGACCTCGCTTTTGGTCCTCATGCCCGGCCTTCTATTGGCGACCCCGACGTTGGCCCAAGACCGCGTCAAGCGTGTGGTCGAACCCGTGCTTGCGGCGTCAACCCAAGACCTATATCGCGTGAACGCAGACCGCACACCGTCTGGCTTTGATGTGCCGCGCTTTGTGAGCTTGAAATTCTCTAAGGTGAATGGCCGAACGGGCCCCAGCCGAGAGCATCCGATCGCGTGGCAATATCAACGTCGTGGGCTGCCTTTGCTGATCGTGGCCGAAACAGAGATGTGGCGGAAAGTGCGTGATATTTCAGGTGACGAAGCCTGGGTACACAAGCCAACGCTTTCAGGCGCGCGGACTGTCATGGCAACGCGTCAAGTTACGCTCCGCACGCGACCAAACCCAAAGTCGCGTGAAGTTGCACGGACAGATAAAATGGCCCTCTTACGATTGGACACTTGCAGTGGGGGTTGGTGCGAAGTGAAAGCCGAAAATGGTCTCAAAGGTTGGGCACGCCAAGACGGCCTCTGGGGCGCATCGCGTCCGTAACACAATGTTTCAGTTTACACGCTAAGTTAGGGTTATGACCACAGGTGGCCCAGACAGACCCCTAATTCTTCCGCCGCGATCAGATGATATTTTTTCACCTGATTATCACCCCAGCTTGGCCGAGCAGGAGGACATCAACTTTAAAGCCTTGAAGCAGATGGGGTTAGCGCGTCATCGTGAACCCGAAAATGCAAAAGCCGCAAGGAAACAACTTTGGCTTCTCCTCGCCGCATTCATTGGCAGTATAGGCTCGGCAGCCATAACGTTGACGTTTCTATTATAGCACCTAGTTCTGCGCCAAATACCGCCCAGCCACCGCATCCAACATCACCATGCGTTTCGGGTCACGTGCATCGGGCGGCGTTATAATCGCAACATCGAGATTTGTTTCAATGCCAGAGCCACAGGGTGTGCGAGGCGTATCGTTCAAACCCGCGATCAAATTCAATACGGCCTTTTGTGCTATTGTCGAGTTCTTCTGCATCACGGCAATCACGCTCGCCACATCAACATTGCCGTGGCCTTCGTGCCAACAATCAAAATCTGTCACCATCGCCATTGTCGCATAGGGAAGCTCGGCTTCGCGCGCGAGTTTCGCTTCGGGCATATTCGTCATGCCGATGACATCACACCCCCATTGGCGATACATATGACTTTCGGCCTTTGTCGAAAACTGCGGGCCTTCCATCGCCAGATAGGTCAGTGATTTACCCGCAGCTGGACGATGGACATTTGCCCCCGCTTGATCGGCAGCTTCGGCAGCAAGACCCGATAAACGAGCACAAATAGGATCGGCAACGCTGACATGGGCGACGCAGCCTTTGCCAAAGAAGCTCTTCTCGCGTTTGAATGTACGGTCAATCATTTGATCGACCATGACGAAATCTCCCGGCGCGTAATCGGCCTGCAAACTGCCAACAGCAGAAATGGAGAGAATATCGGTACATCCCGCGCGCTTGAGAGCATCGATATTGGCGCGGTAATTGACATCAGACGGCGACAGGGCATGTCCGCGACCGTGGCGCGGGAGAAAGCGGAGACGAACGCCATCCATTTCGGCAAAGAGAATATCGTCAGAGGGCGTGCCCCAAGGCGTATCGATTGACACCCACTCAGGATTTTCCAAACCCGGCAGATCATAGAGACCAGACCCACCGAGAATACCGAGCGTCCAGCGCTGCTTTGTGTTGGTTTCATCAATGCTAGCCATAAGTCTCTCCATTGCCCTCCTCTCGCTTAACGGCGATCAGAGGACAATAAAAAACCCGATCAAATGACCGGGTCTTTTAATCAATTTATCTTGAAGCCTAATGCTTCACATTTCGCCAGACGCGCTTGTAAGACAAGAACAGGAGAAGCGAGAGGATAAGAAGATAGATGATCGTCATCAATCCTGTGCTCTTACGCTGTTCCATTTTTGGGTCCGCAGACCAGGCTAAGAATTGAACCAAGTCATGTGACATCTGTTCCATCGTCGCTTCTGGAGCCGCAACAGTTTTGAGTTCTCCATGATCATTAATCTCGACAGGATCGTAGTCCACTAAGCCCTCAGAGAGAGGCGCAGCCATCGCAATTTTTCCACCGTCCATGACGGGGTTGAAATGCAAACCTGGTGTGATTTCTACACCTTTCGGGATTGGCGTTCCGTAGGCGAGCATCAGGTTGTAAACATAGTCCGCGCCGTTTGTACGGGCTTTGACCATAGAAGACAGATCAGGTGGAATAGACCCACCATTAGAGGCACGTGCGGCGGCATCATTCGGGAAAATCGGTGGGAAGTAATCCGCTGTAATACCTGGGCGCTCAATTGGATCACCCGTTTCGCCGTCGATGTCTGCAACAGTCCAATCCGCTGCAAAGTTCTTCACATACGGGTTATCATTCGGGTTTTTGAAGTCTTCCAAATAGAACGGTGCATTTTCATCACCCAAATGACGGAACGCAACATATTTCAAACTATGGCAGGACGCACAGACTTCGCGGTAAACCTTGTAGCCACGTTGCGCAGCTGCGCGGTCAATTTTACCGAATGGACCGTTGAACGACCAATCGACGTGTTGCTCTTCATAGTCGGAGTGAACGCCGCCACCGGCTGCGAATGCAATTCCAGTTACGGAGGCCACAGCAACAATTGCGCCGAGGATGAGAGATTTCGTGGTTTTGAACGCCATGTCTACGCGGGTCCTAACGAGAGGGAAAATAAGGGTGGGACCCGGCTATTCAGCCGGGGTAAGGCCTGCAGCTGAGTGATTTTCACCCAATACAGCTTTAGTAATGGAATCGGGTCGTTTCGTCGGTTTCTCTACCAAACCTAAGACTGGCAAAATAACGAGGAAATAAGCGAAGTAGTAAACGGTGGCGGCCTGTCCAAGACGGTAGAACGTAATACCAGCATCTTTGCCGAGTGGGATCGCGATATCGTCAGGGACGCCCGCACCACACCAACCGAGAATGAAACACATCACGATGAAGAGGATAAAGAACCAACGCGCTACTGGACGGAAACGCATAGAGCGAACTTTGTGCGTGTCGAGCCAAGGCAAGACGAATAGAACAACAATCGCCCCGAGCATCAACAGAATACCGAAGAGCTTCGACGGAACAGCCCGCAAGATCGCGTAGAACGGAAGGAAGTACCACTCCGGAACGATATGGGCTGGCGTCTTCATCGCGTCCGCTTCAATATAGTTATCCGCATGTCCCAAAGCGTCTGGGAGATAGAAGAGGAAGACCGCAAAAATCACGAGGAAGACGCAAATCGCAAAGGCATCTTTAACTGTGTAGAACGGGTGGAAAGAAATCGTATCAGATTCCAATTTTTCAGAGATTCCGATTGGGTTGTTTTGCCCCACATGATGCAAGGCCCAAACGTGCAAGCCAACCAAGGCCGCGATTACGAATGGAAGCAAATAATGTAGCGCAAAGAAGCGGTTCAACGTGGCATTATCAACGGCATAACCGCCCAATAACCACTGCTGCAGGCTTTCACCAACGATTGGAACCGCGCCAAAGAAGCCCGTAATCACAGTCGCACCCCAGAAAGACATCTGACCCCAAGGCAATGTATAGCCCAAGAAAGCAGTCGCCATCATCGCGAGATAGATCGCACAGCCCAAAATCCAAATGACTTCGCGCGGGGCTTTATATGACCCATAATAAAGACCACGGA
>CALHXF010000199.1 GCA_938040095.1 uncultured Caulobacterales bacterium | reverse complement strand
CCCTCGATCATATAGGTCGCCACAGTCCAAGGACCGCCCGCAAAGCCGATAAGGGCCTTTTCTGGAGCTAGTCCCTCCCGAACGCGTTCAACCGTCTCATAGATAGAGCTAATCCGATCAGCGGCCCCATTCACGGTGAGGCGTGAGACATCGTCAACCGTGATCGGTTCCAGAACAGGGCCAGTGCCTTTGATGAAATCAACTTTACGACCTAATCCAATCGGGATGAGTAAGATGTCTGCAAAGAGGATAGCCGCATCCATATCGTAGCGCTGGATCGGTTGTAGCGTGACCTCTGCCGCCTTTGTTGGCGTAAAGCAAAAATCGATGAAGTTTTTACAGGTAGAACGGATTTCCAAATATTCAGGAAGATGCCGTCCCGCTTGGCGCATCATCCAGATAGGTGGGGTTTCGGTTTGCTGACCGTCAAGGACATCAAGAAGTTTCATAGGTTCCACTTATTTCTCTGGACTTATTATCTGGATTTAAGACTTCGCTAAGCCTGATTTCAAAGCCAGTCTTAGCGTTTCCCCCACACATATCCAAGCCTTCCAATCTTCTCTCTAAAAAGAATCTTAAAAGAGGAGTTGATGTAGAGCCTGTGAAGATGTGGGCGGATTCACCTTTTGTTAGGGGAGTTTAATATCCACGGCTTATTTTTGGAGTGGACTTTCTTCCTACTGTGGAAAATCTAACGAAGTGAACTCCTGTATATCTCAATTTAGCCACACAAAACGTCTATTTCTGGATGTGGATAAATTTAGGGATAAAAATTAAGGTAAATCTTGTCCACATTATTCACAGTATTAACGAAATGGAGGCCTGGCTGTGGATGTGAGCTGTGAGTTACTGAAACTCATGCCCGATATTCCCTTTGAAACAGCCGTGACGGGTTTGTCTGTGGACAGGACGGGGGAAACGCGCGAAACCCCACCTAGAAATTAGACGACTTCATTCAAACCTTTAGGAACGCTAGTCATGTCCACGCGCAATCCGAATATGGCGATGTATTTCCATGTTCACTTGGTCTCTGACTCGACGGGTGAGACATTGGTGGCGATGATGAAGGCGTCGACAGCGCAGTTTCGATCAGCCACGGCCTTAGAACACCTTCACGCCCTCGTCCGTTCCGAAGATCAATTGGAGCAATGCTTGAAAACAATTGCTGCCAAACCGGGTGTTGTTCTTTATACATTGGTCAACCCAGAGCGCCGTGCACGACTGGAAGCCTTTTGTCGGGCGCGGAGTATTCCGACCGTTTCTATTCTGGACCCAACATTGTCTGTCTTAGGACGATATTTGGGATCGGCGATGACCGATGAGGTTGGCGCGCAGCGGAACCTGGATGATGCCTATTATTCCCGTATTGATGCGTTGGATTATGCAATGGCCCATGATGATGGTCAGGCCGTTGCGGGTTTGGCGGAGGCCGATATTATATTGCTGGGGATTTCGCGCACATCGAAAACGCCGACCTGTATCTACCTGGCAAATCGCGGATATAGGGCTGGGAATATCCCGTTGGTTCCGGGCGCGCCTTTGCCCGTGATATTAGACAGTTTCAAATCTCCCTTTGTTGTTGGCCTTGTCGCGTCACCCGATCGAATTGTTCAAATTCGAGAGCAACGCTTGATGGGATTACGTCAGGATGGACTGACAGATTATATTGATGAAGACCGTGTGCGCGATGAGATGCGAGATGCCAAACGTATGTTTGTTCGCAAAGGGTATAAGGTCATTGATGTCACGCGCCGATCCATTGAAGAAACGGCCGCGCAAATTATCAATCTCTATAATAAAGCGCGCCCGATTGAGGAGCGACGGAGAGGGACCAGATTATGAGCCGCCTTATTCTTGCCAGTGGCTCTGCCATTCGCCGTGAGATTCTGGACGGTGCAGGTCTAGACTATGAAGTGATCGTCAGGCCCGTCGATGAAGCCGCCATTAAAGACGCGATGTTGGCTGATAATGCGAGATTACGCGATATTGCAGATGCGCTGGCCGAAGCCAAAGCTATGCGGGTGTCGCGCCAAGAAGCTGGGCTCGTGATTGGGGCAGATCAGATTATGGTCATGGATGATACATTATTCGATAAGCCAAAGGATTTGGCAGAAGCGCGCGAGCGGCTTTTATCAATGCGTGGAAAAAAACATGAGCTGATTGGAGCCGTGGTTATTTGTGAAAATGGGGCACCCGTATGGCGGCATATTTGCCGTACAAAATTATGGGTCCGTGAGTTTTCCGAAGAGTTTTTAGACTGGTATATCGAAACCGAAGGTGAAGCTTTGACGAAATCTGTTGGCGCTTATCGTTTCGAGGGTCCAGGGGCGCAGCTCTTTGAAAAAGTTGAAGGTGGGTTTTTTGGCATCCTCGGCCTCGATTTACTTCCTGTCTTAGACTATCTGCGCACGCGCGGTATTGCCCAAATATGAGAGTTTAGACGTGAGTAATTCTACCGGAAGACCGATACCAAAACTCGCGGGCGTGTGCGGGTGGCCAATCCATCATTCTCTGTCTCCCCTGCTTCATAGTTGGTGGTTGAAGCAATTAGCGTTACCCGGGGCCTATGTGCCCTTTGCGGTTGAGCCAAAGACGGCTGTTGAGGCGTTCCGAAGTTTGAAGCAAACCTCTATTGTGGGTGTGAACGTGACCTTGCCGCTGAAAACTGCGGCATTTCAATCTGCGGATATTGCAACGGAAGATGCACAAAAATTAGGTGTTGCGAATTGCCTCTATAAATCGAGCGGTCAATTGGTCGCCCATAATACGGACCTTGAAGGTTTCGCTGCGCCGTTAATTGCTAAAATTGGTGTAGGTCGCCTGCAAAATGGATCGGCCTTGGTTATTGGTGCCGGCGGCGCAAGCCGAGCTGTCTTGGGAGCTTTTCTCTCTTTAGGTGTGCCTGAAATTTGCCTCGTCAATCGCACGGATTCCAAAGCGGAAGATCTCGTTGATCAAGTGGATGTTCCGAGCCTCTACACCTTGCCTTGGGCGAGGCGTGAGGAAGCCATGTCACGCGCAGATTTAATTATTAACGCGAGCGCGGCGGGTATGAGCGGGAAACCCGACTTGGATGTTTCCGTTGAGAATTGTCGTGACGACGCGTTGATTTATGATCTGATATATACACCGCGCGTCACGCCCTTAATGGAAGCTGCGCAGGCCAGAGGGTTAGATACTTTGGGTGGTTTGGAGATGTTGATCGCCCAAGCCCGCCCAAGTTTCAAACTCTTCTATGGCTTATTGCCGCCGACGGATATTGATCCGACCGATATGCTATTTGCTGCTCTGAAGTCAGGCAAACGATGAAGATTATCGGGTTAACAGGTTCCATTGGGATGGGGAAATCGACAACGGCACAGATGTTTGCCGATTTGGGATGTCCTATCTTTGACGCGGATGCCGCCGTTCATGAGATGTATGCCAAAGGCGGGCGGGCGGTGCCACTTATCCGCGCCGTCTTTCCCGACGCGATTAGAGACCACGCTGTTGACCGCAAACGTCTAGGCGAT
>CALHXF010000198.1 GCA_938040095.1 uncultured Caulobacterales bacterium | reverse complement strand
TTATCGTATGTTGAGCAATGGCGCAGATAAGGATTACAGGCCAGGTCGCGACCTGTATATGAATGAACAGTTTACGCAGGCGTTTGCGCATCTCGAACCCGCCGCTAAACGTGGCCACATGAAGAGCCTCTATTTAATTGGCGACTCCTATGAACATGGGAAAGGTCGAAAACTCGACCGTATTACGGCCGCGAAATTTTACGATAAGGCCGGCCGAAAAGGCTACCGCAAAGCCAATCTCGCTTATGAAACACTCATCGCGAGTTTCAGCGCTGAGGAAAAGGAAGCCTATGACGCCCGGGTAGGCGAGATCACGGTGAATGAATTGCTTTGAGTATCTGTTCTTTTCTTTGCTGCCAAACGTCAGGGTTTTTTCGAAGATAGCTTGGGGACGCTATGAGTACCAAAACTGCAACAGCTTCTTCTTCACTAAGGCCGTGAGCAGACTTTCCGAATAAGCTCTCTGCGACTGCATTTAATCCGTATTCTCCACCACCTAAATAAACTTGTGACAACCACGACTGCAGAAGTTCATCTTCGCTATATGCTCGCTTTAATCTGAAAGCCAAAATGTGTCGCTTCAAATGATGACGTAGCATTTTCTCATTTCTTTTCGGGCTTAGAGCCTCGCGCGCGAGATAATCAGCGGGGAACATCGTCGACATCTTTTTATTTGGGAATAAAATATCACCAATAAAACTCTCGACAGCATGAATATCCCGATCAATCTCAGCAGTATCGCTCACGCCCTCATAGGCTTCATCCGTTTCTGACCAAACAGGCACAAGATAAAGGCTCGATGCAATGCAAAGCCCTATGACTGCGCACATGATCAATCGGATGAATTTCCAGAACATCAGGCCTTGAATTCCAAATTTGCGGCGCATTTATGGCGATATCAAATGCAATCAACACCAAGAGAGCAGACGTGGATGAGAGGCCCAATAGTAGCCATGAATAATCCACAAAGGGCGAACAAGAGGATTGCAGATATTCGCATGACTGTGTTCTTGATTCTAAGAAGTAAATGCAGAACCAAAAAAAACGCGGCTAAAGCCCAGGGTATAAATAAATACAACGCGACGTTCGACCAACCTTGAATGAATTGATCACCACTCGAAAAGGTGTTTTCCTCCGCCCAGAACATTGGCCCCCACGTTAAAACTGTAAGTAAAAAAGTGGTGACGAGTAATATCGAAAAAACGCGATTGCTCGTCACAGCCTAACTCGCAGCCCCCAATCCCAAATCACGGATCGGTAATTTCCGAATACGTTTGCCTGTTGCGTTGAACACAGCATTCGCTAGCGCTGGCGCGATAGGTGGCGTACCGGGTTCGCCGCCGCCGCCTAAACGTCCATCACTTTCCAAAATGATCGTATCGATTTTCGGGGATTCATCCATGCGTAGGATTTCATAATCGTGGAAATTACTTTGCATGACGGCGCCGTCCTCGAGTGAAATTTCACCGTAAAGCGCAGCGGTCAAACCATAAATAATGCCGCTCTGCATTTGGGCCTCAAACCCGTCGGGGTTTACGGCAAAACCGGGGTCCGCCGCACAGGCCACATGAACGACGCGCGGATCACCGTCAGACATATCAACGGTGACAACTTGTGCGCAGATCGTCTCGAAACTCTCGACAATAGAGATACCCTTTGCCTGTCCTGACGGCAGATCCTCACCCCAATTTCCAAGTTTAGCAGCGGCGTCCAGCACCTTCACAAAGCGAGGTTTACCGCTCAGTAGCGCGCGACGATACTCATAGCCGTCTTTGCCCGCCGCATGGGCCAGCTCTTCAATAAAGCTCTCTGTGAAATAACCATGTTGCGTATGATCCACCGAACGCCACGGGCCGAGGCGCGTGTGTGAATGGCTCTCGACAACTTCGACTTTTTTATTCGGGATATTATAGCAAACATCGCTCGCTTCTTTGGGTTCGCCTTCATGGTTGAAAACACTTTCCCATGTCAGCGGCATACCGTCTGCGCCGACGGCGGCTTTGAAGCGCCCCAACACGGCAGGACGGAAATGATCTTGTTGCGTTGTCTCTTCACGGCTCCAGATGAGTTTCACAGGATGTCCTGATGCTTGTGACAGTTCTGCCGCTTGCAAAACATAATCTGGGATCGCGCGACGTCCAAATCCACCACCCATAAATGCCGTGTTCAGGGTGACGTTTTCCGCATCGAATTCGAGGGCTTTCGCCACAGCCATGCGCGTGCCGAGTGGGTTTTGCGTGCCGCACCAAATATCGGCTTTGCCATCACGCACCCAAGCCGTCGCATTCATGGGTTCCATGCAGGCATGCGCCAGATATGGGACAGCATATTCGGCCTCAATAGTTTTGACGGCACCTTCTGCGCCCTTGGCGACATCACCCGCCTTATGCATGACTTTGCGTTCACCCGTGTCCAGCGCAGCGCCATATTGCGCAAAGAGTTGCTCTTGGCTGAGGGCGCTCGCATCAGATGTGACGTACTCCACATCAAGCGCAAAGAGGGCTTGATGCGCGGGCCAGTAGCCTTCTGCGACAACGCCGACATATCCGCCCATATTATGAACCGAAATCACACCGGGCATGGCTTCCGCGGCAGACGCATCCAAGCTGGCAATCATTTGCCCGTGCACGGGTGCCGCCATGACAGTCGCATATTTCATACCGTCAACTTTGGCATCAATCCCGAAGTTGGCTGTTCCGTCGACCTTCGCGGGAATATCTCGACGAGGAAGGGACTTCCCCATCAACTCATAATCTTTGCGAGCCTTTAGCTTTGGATGCAGGTTGGGTTTCATCTCTGACGCCGCAGCCGCAAATTCACCGTAAGGCGCGCTGCGGTTAGAGGCATCATGATGGACCCTACTTTTGGCTGTACGCAGTGACCCGACAGGGACGTCCCACGATTTGGCGGCCGCTTTCAGGATCAACTCGCGTGCCGCAGCACCCGCCGTTTGCATCGCGCCTGTACCGGTAAAGCGCACAGATGTAGACCCGCCTGTGATCTGCATATCCATCTTCTTCGCGATGCCAAGCATTGCGCCGTTCAGCGTATCAAAAACGAATCCGGGCACTTTTTTGCCACCCGTTGCGAATTCACGGACAAGTGGGAAGTTTGCGTAATCTTTCTCTGCAGGGGCTTCGATGACGTCGAGCGCGTCCCAATCCGCGTCCATTTCCTCCGCCAACATAGCCGAAAGCGCAGTGTGAATACCTTGGCCCATTTCACCATGTGGAATAATCGCCGTGATTGTATTGTCTTCAGAAATTTTTACCCAAGCGGCAAGAAGGTGCTCGCCCTCACCTGCCACATATTTTTCAAGGTCGTCGGTGCGATCTCCTGGACGGATCGCTACCCCGACAACGAGTGCGCCGCCCGCGACCAAACCTGCGCCAATGAAGCCGCGACGCGTCCATCGACCCTTCTTCTTTTCTTTTCTAACTTTAGTTTCTACATCTGGAGACTTGGTCATGATTAACCTCCCACCACTTGAGACGTTTGAGCGGCCGTTTTGATAGCCGCGCGAATACGGTCATACATCCCGCATCGGCAAATATTTCCAGACATCGCAGTATCAATGTCGGCGTCGGTCGGGTTGGGCGTATCCCGTAGCAACGCAACGGCGCTCATTATTTGACCTGATTGGCAATAACCGCATTGCGGGACTTGATGATCGACCCAAGCTTGTTGGACGGCGTGCAACGTCCCATCCGCGTTTTTGATGCCTTCGATTGTCGTGACGTTCTCGCCTTCGACATCTGCAACAGCCGTTGAGCATGAGCGAACGGGCTCTCCGTTCACATGCACCGTACAGGCCCCACACATTGCGATACCGCACCCAAATTTGGTACCCGTCAGACCAAGCTGTTCACGCACCGCCCAGAGGAGCGGCGTATCTGGCGCGACGTCCAAATTCGTAGGTTGTCCATTTATCTTAAGCTGAACCATAACACGTCATCCTCATCGCTATCACCGATAAGATCACCCTAGCTTAAGTCTGCCTATATTCAAAATGGCATCTCAAAGCGGGAGGGCATGCGACGATGAATGCATTTCTAAACGATAGACATAAAAAAACCGCGGTCAAAGCCGCGGTTTTTAGAATAGTTAGCGTGTGGCGCTTACGCGTCAGCAGCCTCTAGGCGCTCACGGTCTACTTTACCTTTTGCGCTTTCGTCGCGGTCGACGAATTCGATAACGGCCATTGGCGCGTTGTCACCATAGCGGAATCCCGCTTTCATGATGCGAATGTATCCCCCTGGACGTTCAGCATAGCGTGGTCCGAGAATGTCAAAAAGCTTTTTTGCCTGTTCCTTGTTCCGCATACGCGCAATCGCGATACGACGGGAGTTCAGGTCGCCCTTTTTCGCAAGCGTTACAAGCTTCTCTACGAAAGGACGAAGCTCTTTCGCCTTTGGTAAAGTCGTGACGATTTGCTCATGCTCGACAAGCGAGCTGGACATATTTGCGAACATCGCTTTACGATGTGACGCAGTACGGTTCAATTTACGGTGGGCCATCTTATGACGCATGATGGTATTCCTCTAAGGTGTTCTGGTTCAGACTTAATCTAGGCTTTGGTTTTACGCAGACTAGATGTGGTCGTCATATTTCTTTGCAAGTTCTTCGATGTTCTCTGGTGGCCAGTTTGGCGCGTCCATGCCGAGGTGTAGACCCATGGCAGCGAGAACTTCTTTGATCTCATTGAGTGATTTACGACCAAAGTTAGGTGTACGGAGCATTTCCGCTTCGGACTTCTGAATCAGGTCGCCGATGTAAACGATGTTATCGTTCTTCAGGCAGTTTGCTGAGCGTACAGATAGCTCAAGCTCGTCAACCTTACGCAGAAGCGCTGGGTTAAAGTCGAGTTCTGGTTTCTCTTCGCCGCGTGATACATCTTCCGGATCATCAAAGTTGACGAACACTTGGAATTGGTCTTGCAGAATACGCGCTGCAACAGCAATCGCATCTTCTGGCGTAACCGCCGCGTTAGTTTCGATGTCGATGATGAGTTTATCATAATCGAGAACTTGACCTTCACGAGTATCTTCAACGCGATAAGCTACCCGTTTAACTGGGGAGTAAAGCGCATCAATAGAGATCAAACCAATCGGCGCATCCTCAGGACGTGAAGCCGACGCAGGCACATAGCCTTTGCCTGACGTAACAGTCAGTTCCATACGGATGTCAGCACCCTCATCCGCAGTACAGATGATGTGGTCTTTATTGAGAATTTCAACGTCTGCTGTTTCTTCGATGTCAGCACCCGTTACTGGACCTGCACCCTGCTTTCGCAGAAGAAGTTTCTTTGGACCGTCAGCGTGAAGACGAACAGCCAAGCCTTTAATGTTGAGAACGATGTTTGTGACATCTTCGCGTACATTAGGGATGGATGTGAATTCATGCACAATACCGTCAATTTGAACCGCTGAAACAGCTGCGCCTTGAAGGGACGACAAAAGAACGCGACGAAGCGAGTTACCAAGTGTCATACCAAAGCCACGCTCTAACGGCTCAGCAATGATTAGCGCCTTACGCGACGGATCACGACCAGGTTCGATCTCTGGGTTGATCGGACGGATAAGTTCTTGCCAGTTTTTTTCAATCACGAGTTTCGCCTTTTTTCATTTGGCCTCAAAATCAAGTTTGAGAGCCAAGTAAGCGTGTGGCGCGCCCTTCCAAATGAAAAGACACGCCGAATAAAGTCCCAAAGGACGTCTGTTTAGACGCGGCGGCGCTTTGGTGGGCGACAGCCATTATGTGGGATCGGTGTTACGTCACGGATAGTTGTAATGTTCATACCAGTCGCAGCCAAAGCGCGAACAGCAGATTCACGTCCTGAACCAGGGCCGTTCACATTGACTTCCAATGTATTCATACCATGCTCAGCCGCTTTACGCGCAGCTTCTTCAGCCGCGACCTGTGCCGCATATGGCGTGGATTTACGGGAGCCTTTAAAGCCCATTGCGCCAGCGGAACACCAAGACACGGCATTGCCCTGTGCGTCGGTGATCATGATCATCGTGTTGTTGAATGTTGCGTTGATGTGCGCGACGCCAGAAGTGATATTCTTCCGGTCGGCGCGGCGGACGCGGCCTGGTTCTTTTGCCATTTCAGCCTACCTTATTTCTTCTTACCAGCAATGGCCTTTGCAGGGCCTTTGCGTGTGCGAGCATTTGTATGGGTGCGCTGTCCACGGACAGGAAGACCACGACGGTGACGCAGGCCACGGTAGTTACCCATGTCCATCAAGCGCTTAATGTTTTGCGAAACTTCGCGGCGTAGATCGCCTTCGACTTGGTGGTCGGCATCGATTGTTTCGCGGATCTGGAGAATTTCCTGATCCGTGAGATCGTGCACACGACGTTCACGAGCAATATTTACTTTTTCACAGATATCGGTGGCTTTAGCCGGACCGATGCCGTGAATATAACGTAGCGCAATTTCAACGCGTTTGTTGGTCGGGATGTTCACCCCAGCAATACGAGCCAATTCGGCCTCCAATTCAATCCGGTTTCGGGTCTGCAAGCCGTATCTTCTTGTTCCATAACAAATGGAACGGTGCCGATGACGTCTGCCGCGAAAGCGGGTCACTTAGTCTTATTAACGAGTGGCGTCAACCACTCGTACTGATATCTTCAAGGGCAAATGCCCTCTGCATTCATTTGGTTTTCTTAGCGGCCAAAGAGGCGCGCGAAGAAACCCTTTTTCGGCTCACCCTTCGGTGAAGCCTGACGATCGAGAACTTCAGTAATTGAAGCCGCAACCATCTCAATCTCCGCCATGCCGTCCACTTCGGTCAGCTTTCCTTGCGCCGAGTAATACGGCAACAAAGGCGCAGTTTGTGTATTATAAGCGTTTAGACGAACTTTGAAGATTTCAGGATTATCATCCTTACGTCCCTGCTCCTCAAAGCGAGTCGCGATCCGTCCTAATATTGATGCGTCGTCTACTTTGAGACGGATGACCGAGTCTACCGATTCGCCACGTTTTTGCAGCACACGATCCAAAGCCTCGGCTTGCGCGACTGTGCGCGGAAAACCATCAAAGATAAATCCTGCGGCACCTGCTTGCGCGTCCAGCTGTTCTTCAATCAAAGCGATAACAATATCATCACTGACCAGTTGGCCGTTGTCCATAATATCGGCGACTTTCAATCCTAATTCGGAACCGGACTTCTTGGCGGCTCTCAACATATCACCTGTTGAAAGCTGCACGAGCGAGCGTTCCGTTACGAGGCGTTTTGCCTGCGTCCCTTTGCCAGCGGCTGGCGGTCCAAATAGAACAAGATTCAAAGCCACAGTCGCCCCCTTATGTCTTGTTACGGCGACGCATGCGGGACTTCTTGATGAGGCCCTCATATTGATGCGCAATCAGATGAGACTGAATTTGCGCAACTGTGTCCAATGTCACCGAGACGATAATCAGCAAACTCATACCACCGATCAACATCGCAACAGAGACAGGGATATTACCGCTCCGCGCAATGAACGCTTCAGGAAGCACACAAACAAAGGCCACATAGATCGCGCCGATGAAGGTTAGGCGAGACAACACATAAGTGAGGTATTCCGCTGTGCGTTGCCCTGGACGGATACCAGGTAGGAAGCCACCGTTCTTGCGTAGGTTATCAGCGACATCATCTGGCTTGAACACATAAGGCACGTAGAAATAACAGAAGAAGATGATGAGCAAGCCGTAGAAAACCAAGTATGTTGGTGAACCATAGCCAAGGTAAGCCAAGACCGTACCCATGATACCCGACGCTGCGCCATCACCGGCAACAAAAATTTGTCCGAATGTCGCAGGAAGAAGCAAGAGTGAGCTTGCGAAAATCGGCGGGATAACGCCAGCCGTGTTGAGCTTGAGCGGCATGAAAGAATTCTCACCACCGAATTGTTTTCCGCCAGCCATTTGACGCTTTGGATATTGAACTCGCAAACGACGTTGGGCGCGTTCAACATACACAATCAGCATGATCAGCCCGATAAACATGACAATCAGAATGGCAAGAAGCGCCTCTCCGATTTCGCCCGTCTGGTTCATTCCAAAGAGTTGAAACAATGCCTTCGGCAATTCAGCAACGATACCTGCGAAAATGATCAAGGAAACACCGTTCCCAACGCCTTTTGCCGTGATTTGCTCACCAAGCCACATGAGGAACATGGTGCCGCCAACGAGCGTGATAACAGTAGACGCTTGGAAGAAGAGACCAGGATTAATGACTGCGCCCTCAGTACCCTGAAGCGCGCGTGCGATACCAAAAGCTTGGAAGGCTGCGAGAAACACAGTCAAGTAGCGTGTATATTGGTTGATCTGCTTACGACCCTGCTCGCCATCTTTGTCGAGCTCTTTAAGCGAGGCAACGGACCCTTTCAGGAGGGTCATGATAATAGATGCCGAAATATATGGCATGACGTTCAAAGCAAAAATAGCCATCCGCTCTACAGCGCCGCCAGAAAACATGTTGAAGCGACCCAGAAGGCCATCACCGCCACCACCAGAGAAAGCGGCCTGAAAGGCTTCCATATCCATACCCGGAATCGGCACAAATGTACCGATGCGGTAAACAACGAGGATCATGAGAGTGAAGAGAAGGCGCTGTTGCAGCTCTTTGGCCTTGGAAAACACTCCAAGGTTCATATTCGCGGCGAGCTGTTCGGAGGCTGAAGCCATTATGCGTTCCCTTTATCGGTCCGTCGCGTCATTTGGTGAAGGCGCGGTGTGCGTATCATTACCAAATGGTGGCAGGCCAAATATGTTCAAGGCCGAACGCAACATTACATCTGCATTCGGCCCTGATAATAGCTTAGAATTCGCCGAGCTTGCCTTCGTTTTGGGCTAGCAAGTAGTAGAATGTGACGCGGTTCTTCATGCGAACAGGCTTCATAGTTGCACAAACAGCTTTGACCTTCTCGAGAGCCGCTTCTTTATCATCAACGCCCATTTTCTTCTTCATGAAGCCTTTGACGATTGTGTCGAGTTCAGTTTCATCCGTACAAGATACATATTTAGCGTCGCGGTTCTTCAAAGAAGCGCCGAGATATTTCTCAATCTTCGTTACAACAGCATTGTCAGCGTCAGCATCGAATTTCTGTGTTGGCTCGAGGTAAGCAGATACGCCATCGTCAGCTTTTGCAGCTTTCTTAGCAGGTGCCTTCTTCGCAGCAGCCTTTTTAGGTGCAGGCGCAGCTTCAGCTTTAGGAGCTTCGACTGGTGCAGCAGCAAGAGCAGCAGCTTTTTTGTCAGCTTTAGATACTTTACCCGAACGATCCTGCTTTTCGCCTTTACCGCGATAGACAGTTTCTTCGTCGAGAACAGTAACGGAACCCTTTGCAGCTTCAACAGCAGCAATCGCGCCCTTAGTTGCACCAGACACGTGAAGTTTCACAGCCTTGGACACTTTACCAGCACCGATCAAACGCACGCCGTCTTTAACGCGACGGATAACACCAGCTTCAACAAGCGCAGCACCATCGTAATCAGTTTTGCTATCGATTTTACCGGCTTCTAGAGCGCGGTTAAGGTTAGCGATGCTTAGTTCTTGATATGTTTTTGCATTCGGAGCGTTAAAGCCACGTTTTGGCAAACGCATATAAATTGGCATTTGGCCGCCTTCGAAGCCACCAACGGTGACACCTGAGCGGGATTTTTGACCTTTGACACCACGTCCGCCGGTTTTGCCCTTACCAGAGCCGATACCGCGACCGATCCGCTTTTTGCGGTGTGTGGCGCCTTGATTGTCTTTGAGTTCGTTCAAACGCATTGTCTTGTCTCCAAGAGGTTTCAAACGACGGTTCAAATGAACCGCCGAAAGACTACTCTTCTACGATTTTAATCATGTGGCTGACCTTAGCGATCATGCCACGCACAGAGGGCGTATCTTCCAGCGTACGCTGTTTACCGATACGGCCCAAGCCCAAACCGACGAGCGTTGCACGCTGGTCAGGTTTACGGCGAGTCGCGCTGCCAGTTTGGCGCACGGTGACTGTTGCTTTTTTAGCCATGTCTAAGTCTCCGCAGTAACGGTTTCAGACGCAGCATCGAGCGCTTCTGGAGCTGACGCACCATCTTTACGACGGTTAACGATTTCAGCGACCTTCTTACCGCGCTTGTTTGCGATTGTCCGTGGGCTTTCCATACGCTTCAGCGCATCGAAAGTTGCCCGCACCATGTTATATGGATTGGATGTCCCGATGGACTTGGTCACAACGTCTTGAACACCGAGGCATTCCAAAACGGCCCGCATTGGACCGCCAGCAATAACACCAGTACCTGGAGGCGCTGCACGCATCACGACTTTACCCGCGCCATGACGGCCACGTACATCGTGATGGAAAGTCCGACCTTCGCGCAAAGGCACGCGGATCATCGTTTTCTTAGCTTCCTCAGATGCCTTACGGATAGCTTCAGGCACTTCGCGGGCTTTACCCTTACCGAAGCCGACGCGACCTTTTTCGTCACCCACGATTACCAGGGCGGCGAAGGACATGTTGCGTCCACCTTTAACGGTCTTAGCGACACGGTTGATGTGCACAAGACGATCTGTGAATTCGTTGTCTTCTTCTTCGCGTTTGCCGCGACGGTTGTCTTCTCTACGAGCCATGTTTTACGTTCCTAGAATTTCAGACCGGCTTCGCGAGCCGCGTCGGCAAGGGCTTTCACCCGGCCGTGATAAAGATAGGGACCACGATCAAACACAACGTCGCCAACTTTGGCTTTCGCTGCGCGTTCTGCGACCAATTTGCCGATACGAATGGCGGCTGCAACATCGCCACCGTTGATCTTCTTGTCTTCCAAGGAAGATGCCGAAGCGATGGTTGTACCTGTTGCGTCGTCGATGATCTGCGCGCTGATATTCTTCGAGCTGCGGAAAACCGAAAGGCGTGGACGGCCGTTGGCGTGTTTTTTGAGGCGGCGACGGACGCGTTGCGCGCGACGCTGCATTAGGGAGCGGGAGGATTTCATGACTACTTCTTATTCCCTTCTTTCTGTCGGACGAATTCGCCGACATACCGTACACCCTTACCTTTGTAAGGCTCTGGCTTACGGAAGGAGCGGATTTCGGCGGCCACTTGGCCAACTTTTTGCTTATCAATGCCTTCGACAGAAATCTGTGTCGGCTTTGCTGAGCTGATTGTGATGCCTTCAGGCGCAGGATAATTAATATCATGCGAGAAACCAAGCTGCATAGTCAAATCTCTACCCTTCATCTGAGCGCGATAACCAACGCCCCGAAGCTCTAGATCTTTTTTGAAGCCATTTGTAACGCCCTCAACCATGTTCAAAACCATTGTGCGGGCCATGCCCCACATTGCTTTTGCGTTTTTATTACCTTCAACAGGCGAAACAACAAATGTGTCGCCATCAACCTTGCCTGTGACAGCATCTGGAAGCGTGAAGTTCAATTCGCCTTTAGCGCCTTTAACCGTAACGACTTGACCAGCAACGCTGAGCGTAACGGCAGCAGGGATAGTGACGGGATTTTTACCAATACGTGACATAAAACCCTCCTACGCAACCTGGCAAAGAACTTCACCGCCGACGTTGTTTTCACGTGCAGCGGCGTCACTCATAACGCCTTTGGGGGTGGAAAGAATAGCGATACCAAGACCGTTACGGATCTGAGGGAGTGTTTTCACGGATGAATACACTCGACGACCAGGTTTGGATACGCGTTTGATTTCACGAATAACGGCTTCGCCTTCGAAATACTTAATTTCGATATTGAAAGCGCGGAAACCCGCATCATCAGTTGTTTCAGTATAACCGCGGATGAAGCCTTCGTCAGCCAAAACGTCTAGGACGCGGCCACGAAGGTTAGACGCTGGGGTCATAACGTTTGATCGGTTACGCATGATAGCGTTACGGATACGGGTGAGCATATCACCGAGAGGGTCAGAAAATGACATTATGTATTCCCTTTACCAACTGGATTTCGTGAGACCTGGGATCAGGCCAATGGAACCCAAATCGCGGATCGCGATACGGGACATTTTCATCTTACGGTAATAACCGCGTGGACGCCCAGTAACCTGACAACGGTTACGAACGCGCGTTTCAGCTGAATTGCGCGGAAGTGCAGCAAGTTTCAACTGAGCAGCAAAGCGCTCTTCTACGGGTAAATCTTTGTCGCGAGCTGTGTCCTTCAACAGGGCACGTTTCGCAGCATATTTCGCAACGAGGCGCTGGCGCTTCAAATTGCGTTCGACTGCACTGACTTTAGCCATTCAATCTATTCCTTCTTAGGTTGCTGGGCCTGTAAACAGACCCGCTCGACTTACTGCGTTCGTTAGGTCCTATCCGCTAATTGCGGAAAGGGAATCCCAACGCGGCCAGTAATGCCTTAGCTTCTTCATCGGTTTTGGCACTGGTTTGTACCACGATATCCATACCCCGAGTACCTTCGACTTTATCATAGTCAATCTCAGGGAACACGATATGTTCTTTTAGGCCCATAGCATAGTTGCCGTTGCCGTCAAAACTCTTGCCGTTCAATCCGCGGAAGTCACGAACACGTGGCAAAGCGATATTGACCAAACGATCCATGAATTCAAACATACGGTCGCGACGCAAAGTTACCTTCGCACCAATAACCATACCATCACGAAGCTTAAAGCCCGCGATAGATTTCTTTGCAACCGTTGGAACAGGCTTTTGACCCGCGATGAGCGTTAGCTCTTCGATCGCCGCAGCGACTTTCTTCTTGTCTGCAACGCCTTCACCAAGCCCCATATTCAATACGATTTTATCAACCGCAGGAATTTGCATGGAATTAGTGTAGTTAAACTGCTCTTGCATTTTGGCACGAATTTCGTCCTGATACAGGGCGGCCAAACGAGGTGTATACGGCTTAGCCATCGATGACTTCTCCAGACTTTTTGGCCACGCGGACCTTCTTGCCGTCTTTTAAGACTTTGAAGCCTACGCGGGTTGCAACATTATCCTTAGGATCAATGTGAGCAACATTTGAGACATGAATTGGGGCTTCAAAAGATTTGATGCCGCCATCAGGTTCGGCCTGACTTGGCTTCACGTGACGTTTAACAAGACGAACGCCTTTAACAACGACACGATTTTCTTTTGTAAGAACCTTAAGGACTTCGCCCTTACGACCTTTATCACCGCCCGAAAGGACAACGACGTAATCGCCTTTTTTGATCTTAGCAGCCATGACTACAGGACCTCTGGTGCGAGAGAGACGATCTTCATCAGATTTTTAGTTGGGCTAGACTTAGCGCGAAGTTCGCGTGGGACTGGTCCAAAAATCCGCGTGCCGATCGGCTCGCCATTATTGTTGATGATGACTGCGGCATTACCGTCAAAACGGATTACCGAACCATCGCGGCGTTGGATGTCTTTACGGACACGAACAACAACAGCGCGACGTACGTCACCCTTTTTAACTTTACCGCGCGGCTGAGCCTCTTTGATGGAAACGACGATAATGTCTCCAACACTAGCGTAACGACGCTTGGACCCGCCCAGCACCTTGATGCACTGGACGCGACGGGCACCGGAATTATCGGCGACGTCGAGATTTGTCTGCATTTGAATCATGCGATTCTCCTAAGCTTGGCAGTCTCGTCAGAACGAATTACTTCGCTGTGACGACTTCCCAGGTCTTCAGTTTTGATTTCGGTGGGCATTCGATGATGCGCACTTGCTCTCCGACCTTGATCGAGTTTGTCTCGTCATGGGCGTGATACTTCTTTGTACGACGGATCGTTTTCTTCAGCAAAGGATGCAGAAAAGAACGTTCGACTTTTACAACAACAGTCTTGTCCGTTTTATCGGAGACAACGACACCTTGTAGGATACGTTTAGGCATGGATCACGCCTCCTTTTTCGAAGCTGATTTTTTCTCAGCCTGAATTGTCTTAATGCGAGCAATGTCGCGACGAACTTGACGCACGCGAGCTGTTTTTTCTAACTGGCCCGTTGCACCTTGAAAACGCAGGTTGAATTGCTCTTTCTTCAGCGTGAGCAACTCATCGGTGAGTTGGTCCTCTGAAAATGCGCGGATATCTTCGGCTTTCATGACCGACTCTCCTATTCGCCCGGACGCGTGACGATTTTCGTCCGCACCGGTAGTTTGGCTGCGCCGAGACGTAACGCTTCACGCGCCACATCATCAGTTACACCATCAATTTCAAACATGATCCG
>CALHXF010000197.1 GCA_938040095.1 uncultured Caulobacterales bacterium | reverse complement strand
AATGTTTAATTAACTTGCACCCTCGATTACGCATCAAAGACAACCATAGGCATCCATGAATTGTTTTCAGGCCTTGGAATTTTGGTTTTCGGTGCGGGAATTTGATCAAACGAACTGCCAAGCCTACAGCGAAGGCGGTTGAATTTTCTTGAACTCTTCATCCGCCAAGCCCACTAATATTGCGCGGCCTGATGGCACGATTTTGAAGATGCCGTAATCGGCCTGCTCATAGGTTTCCGCGGTTCCATTTTGGAAGTAATAACGTGGCGCGCCAAAGGTCACGCCGCGACGCTGACGAATATAATTTATGCGAACCTCGTTCGTGGCCAAATCTCCCCCTTCTGAGACACGACTAAAACGGCCAACTTTGTTTTCATCCAGCGTAAGGATGAATTGTCCCGACGAAGTCAAATCTCTGCGCAAACTTGCAGGTCTTTCTTCGGCATAAGCTAAAGCCATAAAATCCCCCATCATCAGTGCGCGCGGATCGACAGGGCGAAGATCAAGCAAGACAGTTTCGCCTTCCGCCTTGATCGTTTCTAGTGCCTTGATTTGACTCCCAAAAAGACCCGCAATGCCCAGCGCGCCTAAACCTATTAAAGCGTAACGTAAGATACTCATGAGCTGACCTCCGCTTTGCGATTCACAAAGACCCAGACTCCGAGGAACACGAGACCCGAGACGAAAAGAATAATCGATTTCGTTGAGAGATCCAGACTGAGATCATAGTAAAACATCGTCAAGAAATAGATCTGCAAAAGCGTGCCAATAATCGCAAGCGTTCGGGACCCGAGAATATATCCTGCCAAAATGAGCAGCAGCGCAGACGCACCGCCCAACGGCACACAAGCGGCGCCGATGACAAGTGGAATTAATACCATAAGGGGCGGGTTGAAATCCGCAACGGCTTTCCCTCTATTTAAAAAGGCGACGCTACCTAGCAAGACCAACAGGCTGATCACGCGCGGGAGCCAATCGTCGGAAAAGCGTGAGGCATCCGCCAGCGAATCCCAGCGCTGCGCATGCACAAGGGCAATGCCCAAAATCGCAGGTGCAATCAGAAAGGCCGTACCTGCGGCTCTATATAAACGCTTCCCGATAGGCTGCGTGAGCAGAACGACGCCGACCACCGTCGCGATAACCAAAATGAGGCTTTCCACCATTGGGATTTCAAGGTGATACGCCTCGATTCCAATCAAAGTGATGATCGCAGCAGCGGACAAAAATTCCAAAACATTGTCCCGCACTAAGATCAAAACAATGAGGCTCAAAATGAGGAGTAATCCGATAATTTGATCGAAATTTCTGAGAAGGTCACCGAACCCAAAAGCCGTCAGCAGACCGCCCACAATGATCATCGTGTTCAACATATGTTGCACATAGGGCGATGAGGTTCGGCGTCTGAAGGCAATCGACACACCGAAAATCAACGCGCCTATAAAACCATAGATTAATTCATCATTCGACCCGAAAGCCATTGCGATCAATGAGCCAAAGAAGATGCATCCAAGGCTGGCCGTTAAGACCCCCGCAATGGCGAGGAACATCGCCATGTACCAAGGTTGATCGCGTTCGGCGTTTTGGGTCAGAACATCGGAGGTTACAGCTGTGTCTGCGCCCGTTTTCAGACTGAAGTCGGCGACAGGCAAAGCGAAAGCCGTTGTATTGTCAGGTTCATCCTCTGAGCTCGGTGTGTTTGGGTTGGTTCTGAATCGTTGAACGAAATGGCGAAACGCGGCGACGAGTCCGATGGTCAATCCACCGAGCCAGATAAAGACCAGAAGAAAGGTCCCTGTTCCTTCACTAAAGTCCTGAAATAATTTGAACCCAAATTGTGCGACCAGCGTGAAGAGCCCGAAACTCGCCAGCGCCAAGGTCGCGAGGCTGGGGTTCTCAAGATATAGATAAATCAATAGTCCACATAGAATAACCAGTGCCAGAACCCACAGTGGGTCACCATCTCCCCAGAAACTTTCGGTGAAACCGAAAAATGCAAACCCAATCACGCCCAAAACGAGGAGAACGCGGAACCATTCTGCCCGCGCCCACGCTAAGCGTGGCGTGATGATTTTGTCCAAGAAAATCAAACCCACCGCAATCCCGGCAGACACCGCAATGTTCAAAATATTCGCTGCACAATGCTCGTCAGCCAAACGCAGACCTGAGTTCGCATAGGTCGTGACCGCGACGGTCAAAATGACGAGCCAAACCGTCCAATGCGCCAAATTCCGGGAGGCCAGCGCAAAGGGCAATGTCAGTATCGCCCAGAACACAAATGGCGTGTGGATCATGGCGGGCGTTTGATAAACTTGCCCCAGAACGGCAAACATAACACCGACCAGCACCGTTGCGCCGATCCCAAAAGCTTGTCCCGCAGAACTGTCCAACCGCGCGATCATCCACGCCAGTAAACAGGCCAATATTGCGCCGCCCACAATGCTAAATTTCGCCATGCCCGACAGGTCATTCCAATTAAATGCAAAGAAAAATATAATACCCGAAAGAATATGTCCTACCGCAATTGCGAGGAGCGCGCGAATGGCCCAGGCTTTCCAAAATGCACCATCGCGCAACACGGAAACGGCTTCCAAATATTGCTGTGGCGGCAACGCGCCACCCTCAATGAGTAACGGGATATTTTCCGATGTTACGGATGCTGAATACGTCAAAATATAAACCTCATATTTGAACCGTATGAGCAAAACCTATGATTGGCAAATAGGATATAGATTGATGACGTTTTACGCCACCAGATTTAAGTCAGGGAATGGTCTGACGGGCTTGATCAGTCTGATGTTTTCAGCCATTCGAAACTCCCATGACACAGCCGAAGTTCTCATATGACACATGACAATCTGCCAGCGCCGGGTGCGCCCGACATCGACATCGCCCGCGCAGCCGTCATACGCCCCATCGTCTCGCTGGCAGAAACCACACTGGGTATCCCCCCAGAAAACTTGGTGCCTTATGGGCATTTCAAAGCCAAACTCTCTTTCGATTACATCACGTCACGCGCGGACAAACCCAACGGCAAACTCGTGCTAGTCACGGCGGTCACGCCAACCCCCGCGGGTGAAGGTAAGACAACTACAAGTGTCGGGCTGACAGATGGTTTAAACCGCATTGGCTTGAAATCGATGGTCTGTTTGCGCGAACCCTCACTCGGCCCCGTGTTTGGTATGAAGGGCGGCGCAGCAGGCGGTGGACGTGCGCAAGTCATTCCAATGGAAGACATCAACCTGCATTTTAATGGCGACTTTCATGCCATCACATCGGCCCATGCGTTGATCTCCGCAATGCTGGATAATCATCTGCAATGGGACAATGCCTTAAACATCGACCCACGCCGAATTTCTTGGCGTCGTGTTGTCGATATGAATGACCGAGCCTTACGTAATATTACCATAGGCATGGGTGGCCCGACGGATGGCGTCGTCCGAGAGGACGGGTTTGATATTACGGTAGCGTCCGAAATCATGGCGATTTTCTGTCTCGCCACAGACCTCAAAGATTTGCAGACACGCATCGGCAATATCATCATCGCCGAAACCTACACAAAAACACCCGTGACCGTTCGTGATCTTGGCGCAGATGGCGCGGTGACGGTTCTGTTAAAGGACGCGTTTCAACCCAACCTTGTCCAGACCATCGAACAGAATTTGGCGTTCATCCACGGCGGCCCGTTCGCCAATATCGCGCATGGTTGTAACAGTGTTGTTGCGACGCAAGCAGCCCTCAAACTCGCAGACGTGGTCGTCACGGAGGCGGGTTTTGGCGCGGATCTGGGTGCCGAAAAATTCCTCAATATTAAGTGCCGTCAAACAGGGATGCGTCCCGATGCCCTCGTCTTAGTTTGCACCGTGCGCGCCATGAAAATGCAAGGTGGCGTGAAGAAAACAAAGCTGGCGCGCGAAAATGTCGACGCCGTGCGGGACGGATGTGTGAACCTGCAACGACACATCCAAAATATGAAAAAATTCGGCTTTGACCCTGTCGTCGCCTTGAACCATTTCATCCATGATACACTTGCCGAAATTGATGCGGTCCGCGCAGCTTGCGAGGCTGAAAATGTCGACATGGTGATCGCTCGCCATTGGGCAGAAGGTGGCGCAGGCGCAGAGGATTTAGCCCGCGCAGTAAAGGCGCGTTTAGACGCACCAAAACCAAACCTCACCCTCACCTATGCAGACACAGAAACCCTCACCGAGAAAGTCCGCAAAGTCGCGCAGGAAATATATCGTGCCAAAGACATCACAGTCTCCAAAGACGCCGCAGCAGCATTTAATTCTATCGAAAAAATGGGGTTTGGTCACTTACCGATCTGCATCGCCAAAACCCAGTCCAGCTTCTCAACGGACCCGAAAAAGCTCGGCGCAACGTTTGATCATATTGTCGAGGTGCGCGGTGCAACCTTGAACGCAGGTGCAGGATTTGTCGTCGCAATCTGCGGGACAATCCTCCGCATGCCAGGTTTGCCCCGCCATCCTGCGGCTCTCAACATTGGGTTGGATGAAGACGGGAAGATTACGGGATTGGCCTAATTACAGGGCGATCCTAAAACCGCCGTACATAAGCGATTGAGGCAACGCTGTCCGACGCAAAGTCCGTGTCCTGATCTTCGCCCCCAATATAGGTTTGGTAGAGGGTAAACTCTGCACGGATAGCGCTCATTTGTTCCTTGGAGAGGGCGAATTCCGCACCTCCACCAATGGCAAAAAATCCGTTAACCTCTTTTCTGCCTCTGGTGGTGTCGTAAAGTGTTCCATCAAATTGATAAGTTCCAAAGGACCGCGTTTCAAATTTACTTTGGCGTGCACCGAGCCCTCCGCGCGCAAAAATTGTGACCGCATCAGATGTTGGCACGCGCCCGCGCAAAAACAAACCGTAGCGGGAGGTCACCTCATCGCGCCGCGTGAACCCCTCCGCGTCAGACCCGCTTTCGAATGTCGCGGCCCCACCGAGGTTTAAAGCTCCTTCTGCCTCTAAGCCAAAATATTTTCCAAAGTCATAGCCAATCCGTCCATTGAGTGCGGTGTCCGTGTATGATCCTGTCGGAGTTTGCGTTTCGTAACGGCCCACTTCTCCGCCGACGGCCACATACGGACCGCTCGCGGCTGCGGCGCTCGCGCTTACCAACCCAATTAAACATCCTAAAATAATTCGCATCTAAAACCCTCTCGTGGGAGACAGGCCTAGGAAACACACGTCGAGATAGATAATCATATTGGATGTCAGTTTAAGTCCATCCTGTCACATTTGGAAACATACCCTAGCCGCGCGCGGTCATATATCTAACGCGCCGATCAAACTCTGAATATTAATCCGCGTTTTAAAACTTCTAAATCACCGGGTATTCAACATCTTAAATCTAATTTTAATAGAATGATCCCCACCCCAAAAACCTGGGATATGTTTTTCTAGTTCTTTCGGACATGGGACAGGTAGGCGCCTCACCTTCTTGTATCGAAAGACGGTGGGGCTGAGCGGTTTGGTGTGAGAGCCAGACATGTGCCGGGCCTTTTATGATGAGAGCCGACCAGTATGTCGGGTTCGTTCATTCGTTTTGACAAAATGATTGAACCTATCAGGCGTGACTCTGGGTGCGTAATACGGGCCGTCATATCAAAAACTGCTGCCGCGTGGTCTGTTTCTGCGTAAAACATTTTTTCTACCTTCGGTATCCGTCGCGGATTCC
>CALHXF010000196.1 GCA_938040095.1 uncultured Caulobacterales bacterium | reverse complement strand
ACTGTTGTCGCGATGTCAGTGAACTTTGTGTTCACTTTAGTACCGATGGATGTTGCACCAGCAATCATGCCAACAGCAATAAGGGCAGCAATCAGACCATATTCAATGGCAGTTGCACCGGACTCGTCTTCGATAAAGCGTGTAATTAGATTTTGCATAACATTACTCCCACGTATGCGTTTCGTTACTCAGAGAGGATAATCCTCAGTTACAGGGTTATCCCCGATGAAGGTGTGTATAGAGACGTTGGATTACCGCCTCGTTGAGAGACGTGGTGAATTAAATCTAAACTTCGAATAGCGATCGTGTTCACCTTGCATTCATACCGTTGGCATTTTGAACACGAAAAAGACTATCTTTTTTTGCTATATATAATGACACGATGATCGGTGTTGAACCTCAGCTTTCGTAAACGGTTCATTCACCACATTACATTAGGACTTGATTAAACCATCCCTTGCGGAGCCGTTGACCATGCGTCTTGTACATTCAGTCCTTCTACTCACAGGCTTCGGCCTAGCTATGTCTAGCTTACCCAGCGCCGCATTTGCAGGCGATGGTCAAAGCTACAAAGTAGAAATCAATAAAACAGAGATACTACGCCTCCCAGGTGCGGCGGCCTCGATCATTATTGGGAATCCAAGTATTGCAGACGTCACCGTCCAAGCGAGCGATTTGATTTTCGTTGTGGGTCGAGGTTACGGCGAAACAAACCTCATCATATTGGACGGAAACGGGAATACGATGATGGACGCGGACGTTCAGGTTGTAAACTCTTTGCCAACTCACGGTGTTCGTCTCTATAATGGGACATCCAGACAGACTTATTCTTGCATTCCATATTGCGGCCCCTCACCCGTTCTCGGTGACGCAAGCGAATTCATTGGAAATAATACAGCCGAGGCCAATGAACTGACTTCATTTACGGCTTTTAGTAGTTCATCGTCGTCTTCAGCATCGCAAGAGGCAGCAAGGCAGAACGCGAGTGAAGCCGCCGGAGCGCCCGCTGCGAGCCAATCACGCCAACCCAATTAAATCTTAACGCTTTATTAACCTGAAAACTTGCCCTTTTATTAAGGCCCTAAGCCTAAACTACGCGCACGTCTGTTCAGTATTGGGATAAAGCAAGCACGCCGTGTCAGCTAGGGTTCTTCTACTTTTAGGGCGATGGAGTGGGATAATGGCTTTTTTTTCTAATCATATCATCCAGCGTGCTGAACGTTGGTCACTACGCCTGGGGTCTCGTTTTCGGAAAGACGAAAATGGTGCAACAGCCGTAGAATTTGCTTTCGTGGCGCTACCATTCTTCATGCTGCTGTTCGGCATTCTTGAGCTTGCGATTGTCTTCTTCGTAAATTCAGCTCTTGTACATGCAACATCCGAAGCCGGGCGCGTTCTACGGACGGGTAACTTTCAAGCTTGCGGTGGGCAGGATGAGTTTAAAGCGCTCGTGTGTGAAAACATGAAAGGTATGGCCTCTTGCTGGAAAAACGTTCGGGTTGACGTCGTTCAGGGCGACAGCTTCAAGACAATTGCCCTCCCTGGTATTCCTGACCCGGTAGCCCGTGTAGCGGGCCAAACTGGACAGGCTGCTATACCTCAAACGCCAAATGGTCAGTTCGATACGAATGCTGCTGGTGACATGCTCGTTGTACGATCTACATTCTATTATCCACTTGCCCTCCCCCCTGTTTTGACACGTTTGGACATTCCAAAAGGCTCAGGCGTTCACACCATGACGTCCACGACAGCGTTTCGCAATGAGCCTTTCCCCGCATCAGGGACGTGCGACCCAAATACACAATCCCAAATTTCGGATGGGACACCATAGTCATGATCAAATTCCAAGTTCCAACACTCAAATCACTACGGGGCCAAGCCTCTCGTGTTAGCTTATTATCTCGCCACTTTAGCGAAGATGACCGCGGCATTGCTGCAATTGAATTCGCAATCATTGCCCCCGTTATGATCGGTATGTATTTCGGTCTCGCAGAAATCGCATCAGCTATCAGCGTCGATCGTCGCGTCTCACACAGTACAAATGTAATCGGTGACTTGGCAACACAACAACCTGAATTAAAGGATGATGACATTGCAGAAGTCATTTCCGCGGCTCTACGAGTTATGGGCATTCGAGATGCAAGCGACGTCTCCATTGATATGGAAAGCTTCATCAAACCAACTGCCGCTGGTGCGCCCGAATCTCAAGGTCGAATTCGTCTCAATCAATCTACTGGTGTGCTGACCGCATTCGATGCGACAACATTGGATGAGAAATTATTAAACGATAAATCTGGCGTTGTCGTGACCCGTGTATCCTATAATTACACGCCTCTGAAGCTTCGGTATTTTGACTCAGATATCACCCTCGCGGAGACGTTCCTTTTGAAGCCACGCCGCTCAGACTCCGTGCAACTTCAAGACGGTAAGGGTAGCCTTGTAGATTGTACAGCAACGACCTATTCTGATGTGACATGTTCTATCACGGCGTCGCCTTAACTTACTAAATATCGTGTCTTAATCCGTTCCAGCTCATCTGGAGAGATGTTCAGCATTTCTTTTACGTAGGTTTCTGTATTACCCGAACCATCGACCATGCCATCTAGGGCGGCTTCGAGGAATTCTGGGTAAACACCGAACATCGGCCAGATCGCCTCTGCATCAATTGCACGGCCATATCGTTTCGAGAACATTTCGGCTGCAGGTCCAATAATTTTATCAATATCGACTGCGTCCAAGGTCATCATGTAATCTGCCATGATGTCTTCACGTGATACACCCAACACATTTTGAACTAAGGCGCAAAGCGTCCCCGTGCGATCTTTGCCCGCCGCGCAATGTACGAGAACACCTGCGGGATTATCGGACTCAGGTCGCGCCATAAATCTCAGAGTGTCGCCAAAAATCTTTTGAAAACCCGCATCATGTGGGCGCGTTGTATAGGATTGCATCATATAGCCATGCGCATCCTCAGCCGTGTAGAGCTTATGCTCCAAAAACGCTTCATGCGGGGCAACCTTTGCGTCCAACGACTCAGGTGCATCTGGATATTCATGAACATGCGGCGCAGGGTCAGGAAAACGCGAGGGTTGTTTTGTCCGTTCGGGCGCATGGCGGAGGTCAACCACGAGGTCAATTTCCAGACCTCCAATTGCATTACGATCATCGTCGGACAAAGTGGCCAAATGTGCAGACCGAAACAGTCGTCCCGTTTTAACCGCGCGGCCGTCGTGACCCGCATAGCCGCCAAAATCTCTGAAATTATAGATTGTCGCAAATTCATGATTGCGGTCAGAAAATGAAATGAGAGACATAATAAAACTCTGGGAAATACTCTGGTGATACGGCGGTCATCGCCATCAATATATATGCGAGCCTGCGAAAAATTCTAGGCTTTGGGCTTACAAAAAGACCCCGCCAAGGCGAGGTCGATATTTGCTCAGTCAAAGGTGACGCGTCCTATTCGGTTCCAACCAAAGGGAGCGCAGTTCGCATATCTGCGAACTTATCCCAGACGCCTTCGGCACCATGCCAGGACCCAAGCGTTGCGCCCTTTGCATATTCTGTTGAACGCGCTTCGAAGAAGTTAGCATGTTCCACACCATTTGTGATTTCCGTCAACCACGGCAGCGGATGTTCCTCGATACCGTAGATCTTCGGCAGACCCAACTGACCCAGACGCCAATCCGCAATGTAACGGATATATTGCTTGATGTCTTCGGACGTCATGCCTTCGACTGGGCCCATATCAAAAGCCAGCTCAATGAATTTGTCTTCGAGCTTCACGACTGTCTTACAGCAATCGATAATGTTGTCGGCCACATCTTTCGTGAGCGCGCCTGTTTCGGCGGCGAATGTATGGAACAATTTAATCATGCCTTCGCAATGTAGGCTCTCGTCACGAATGGACCAGGTTACGATTTGACCCATACCCTTCATTTTGTTCAGACGTGGAAAGTTCATCAACATCGCGAATGACGCGAAGAGTTGTAGGCCTTCTGTGAAGCCTCCGAAGACAGCCATAGATGTGAGAATATCTTTCTCTGTCTCAACGCCGAACTGACCAAGGTAGTCATGTTTTGCGGACATCTCTTCATATTCCATGAAGGCCGAAAACTCGCTGTCCGGCATGCCGATGGTTTCGAGTAATAGCGCGTAAGCCGCAATATGGATCGTTTCCATGTTGGAGAAAGACGCGAGCATCATGCGCACTGCGACCGGCTTGAACAGCGGCATGTAGTTTTCCAGATAGTTCGCGCCGACTTCGATGTCAGATTGCGTGAAGAAACGGAAAATTTGCGTCAGAAGGTTTTTCTCAACATCATTGAGTGTGACAGACCAATCTTTCAGATCTTCGCCCAATGGTACCTCTTCTGGCATCCAATGAACTTGTTGTTGTTTCTGCCAAAAATCATAGGCCCATGGATAACGAAACGGCTTGTAGGATGTGGACGGCAGAAGCAGTCCTGACTGCGACATCTCAAAATTACCCATTTTACCCATGTCGATCTCCCGCGATTCGAATCTGTGTGACGGTCTTGTTACGGACCAGCGTCAGCTAAGTTTTTGAAAATGGCAGATTTTCACGACAAAAGCGCGATATGTGCTATTTTTCCTTTGGTCATCTACTACATCTAGTAGGGATAAAGACGCAAGGCCGAACTCTGCGGCAATATGTTCATTTTGACGCGACGGTGGCAAGGGAGCGGATCAATTTTGGCTGTGATGGGATGGAGATAAGTCTGTGCGTAACCCAAGCGCTATCGCTCGCAGCTCATCTGGGAGTCTGCCGAAATGCGAAGTCTCATAAATAGGACAGTCCGCGTGGCCGATATTCACGATGGAATACCAGAATGAAATGTTGTTTTACGCGAATATCGGAAATTGGTTTGCTAGGCCAATCACCACGCGGCAATGGTTTTTGAAGAAGCAGCCAGTCATAAACCCCGCAGTTGGCACACTTGGAACCAGCGGTCGGCTCTCTCTCCTAAAGTCCCGGCTCCTTCTTGGTTCTCTCACCAAAACGCTCAGACCCACCGTCCTTCGAACCAGAAAGTGAGCGCTAACTTGTCCCATGTCCGAAAGAACCCGTCCACATTATCACGGGTTTCGAGAGCGGGTATTATGTTTTTTGAAACCGCGGCTTTATGAGGTTTTCGACAGTTTTAACCGTGGATCATTGTGGCTTTGACCAATTTCCATCTACCGTCTTGGAAAGGCCTGCCCTTGCAATATATTCGCAATTACTTGTGGATCACAAGAACAGGTCTTGGGATGGCGGAAGCAGAAAGGTCTAGTCGGCGCAAATCCAGTTTTCAAACTCGCAATCTTCAAATCCATATTGAGGTTCAAAAAATCGCGGTGAAACACCCGGGGACTGTATCGCCAAAGTATAAGGCATTGCATTGGGCAGGATGATTATTCGGTCACTGTTTCTAGCAGTGACCCTTATGCCAAATTCCACACGCTTGCCGTCTTCAACCACAATTACTTTTTCCAAATCGACACCGTCCGAAAAACTCATCGGTAGATCGAAACACTCATCTCCCGTATGGGCGCTCTGAACTCTTTCAAAACTTAGGCCGCCTAACTCAATTCTTTTTGTAATATCGTGCAAAAATGAAGAGACACGAAGCCCGGAACCCCCTTCATTCCAAAGCGTGACGGAGGTTATCCATCTGTCCTTCTCGATCAAAAATTCTCTGCTCGGATAGCAAATTGAGATGCGGGTCGGTGGTTTTAACAACTCTCTCACTAAGCTCTCAACTCCCTCCCCCGCCGAGAAGGCGTATTTCGTTTTCGACTTCAAGACTTCCGTACCCGATCAAAAAACGCTGCATGCGCCGTGGCCGCCTCGTCACCACACAGCCCTACCTGCACATCAACGCCCGCTTCTTGGAGCAGTGCCGCGCCACGCCAATTCACGCGGGGATCAGGATCGACGACGGCGATGAAGCAGCGGTTTATTCCTGCGTCTATCAGGTCGTTGGCGCAGGGGGCGGTTTGGCCGTAATGACTACAGGGTTCGAGGGTGACATAGGCGTCTGCGCCGCGAGCTTGGGTCCCTGCGACTTGAAGGGCGACGGTTTCGGCATGTGGGCGGCCGCCGTCTTGGGTTGCGCCCTCCCCGACGATCTTGCCGTCTTTGACAATCACGCAGCCCACAGCGGGATTTTCCGCCGTGCGGCCAGATTGCAGCGCGCCCAATTTAAGCGCGCGCCGCATATAATATTCAGGGTTCAGCACCAAAGCCTATGCGTTCGCGAGGTCAGGTAGCTCTTTCGCCCGCTTCTCGTCCAAATAGCGTGCAGAGGTAATATCCAACGTACCAGGTTTCATATCGATCAGCAGCGGGTTGCCCGTCGGGAATTCAAATCCCGGAATGTCGGCATCAGGCACATTGAACAGAGATTTCAAAATACCACGTAGAGAATTTCCATGGGCCGAAATGATGACATTTGAGCCCGCCTTTAAATGCGGAACGACTTGGTCGTTAAAATAAGG
>CALHXF010000195.1 GCA_938040095.1 uncultured Caulobacterales bacterium | reverse complement strand
AATTTGGACAACATCTTGTCGAAGTCTGCAGTGGTTTAGGGTTGGACGTTCTACAAGTTGGTTGGACGGGCAGTGATATTCGTATTGATGAAGTCATGCCGCATGCTGCGGGTCAAAAACTGACTTTGGTGGTGCAGGGCGCACGTCATATTGTCGATCTACCACTCGCGGGGGAGTTTCAAACTTTGAACGCCGTAGCTGCCCTTGGGTTGGCTTTAAAGACAGGCGTAGATCTAACCACGGCTTTGGACGCGCTCGCGCATTTAAAAGGTGTCGCGGGGCGGTTGGAGTTGGCTGGTGTTAAAAATGGCGCTTCGGTTTATGTTGATTTCGCACATACAGAAGATGGTTTAGATAAGTTATTGCGGTCGGTACGTCCGCACACGGCAGGGGATATTGTGGTTGTCTTCGGGTGTGGTGGGGACCGCGACCCAGATAAACGCGCGAAGATGGGCGCTGTTGCGGCCAAGCTAGCCGATCAAGTTATTGTCACGGATGATAACCCAAGAACCGAAAATGCGGAGACCATTCGCAAAGCCGTTCTGGAGGGGTGTCCCTCTGCGACTGAAGTGGGGGACCGAGCGACAGCCATTGCCGAAGGTATCGCGCGTCTTGGCCCAGAAGACTGTCTTGTCATTGCAGGCAAGGGTCACGAACAGGGCCAGATCGTTGGCGACCAAATTATTCCGTTTTCCGACGTTGATGTTGCGCGGGGATTGCTCTCATGACTCTCTGGACTTCTGCTGAAATTGCGAGAGCCACAGGTGGTGATGCCACACATGATTTCACCGTGTCTGGCGTTTCGATTGATACGCGAACCCTTCAGTTTGGTGATCTATTCATAGCCTTAAAAGATGCGCGCGATGGGCATGAATTTATCCCTGCTGCGATCGCAGCGGGCGCCGCTGGAGTTTTGTGTGGGCGCGCAGACGATTCCACTAAAGCGGTTGTCGTCGAAGACGTAGCGAAGGCGTTGGAAGCGTTGGGCGTTCATGCGCGTTTGACACGAAAAGCGCTACGGATTGGCGTTACGGGGAGTGTTGGAAAGACATCTGTCAAAGAGGCGCTTGCCGTTATGCTGTCTGCATTCGGAACGCCGCATAAGTCTATAAAGTCATTCAATAATCATATTGGTGTTCCCATTACACTTTCAACCTTGCCCGAAGATGCTGACTATGCCGTTTTTGAGATGGGCATGAACCACGCGGGGGAAATGTCCGGCCTTTCAAAGCAGGTTCAGCCGCAGATCGCATTGATCAATAATGTGGTAGGTGCGCATCTGGCAAACTTTGAAAATGTTGAAGCCATCGCGGATGCAAAATCTGAAATGATTGAGGGCATGCTCTCTGGCAGCATTCTTATTCTGAATGGAGATAGCGAACACACGCCTCGTATTCGAGCTAAGGCGGAAAATGCAGATCTGCGGGTTCTGACGTTCGGGCATTCTGATGACGACGATGTTTGTATCGTCAGTTCGAATTCTCACGCATCGGGCGGCAATGTGCGTCTCCGTATCGCAAAGCAGCAGATTGATGTGACGCTGATGGTTCCGGGAGAACATTGGTTTATGAATGCTGCGGCTTGTATGGCGGTCGCACATGCGGCCGATCTTCCTTTACGCAAAGCAGCTATTGCGCTGCGAAAAATTGCACCTGCGCCGGGTCGAGGTGACACACATGTCCTGAATATTGACGGGAAGTCTGTAACTTTGATTGATGAGAGTTACAACGCGAACCCAACGTCGATGAGGGCTGCTTTTGCTGCCGCCGCTTTGCGACCTGGACGGAAGCTGGCCTTGTTGGGCGATATGTTTGAACTGGGTGCCGATGAGTTAGAGCTCCACCGCGAATTGGCAGAGCCTTTGATGGATGCAGGTTTCGAACGTGTTTTCGTTGCGGGTGAGTGCATGCGCTTTCTAATGGGGGCGATGTCTCAACCTATGCGGGGAGGTTGGTCAACTAAACCTCAGAATTTGTTAACCAAACTGAAAGGCGAACTCCGTGACGGAGATATTGTGCTGATTAAGGGATCGAACGCGTCGGGCGTTGGGGCGGTAGCATCGCAACTCAAGGGGGAGCGCGTCTAATGCTCTATGAATGGCTGGCTCCGATGGGCGATGAGTTTCAACTCTTCAACCTATTCAACTATATTACGTTTCGAGTGGGTGGCGCGTTGATGACATCGCTGATTATTTTTTTCGTATTTGGAGAAAAGATGATCAGCGCACTTCGCGCTCGCCAAGGCAAAGGGCAGCCTATTCGGGAAGATGGACCTGAAGGTCACATCATTAAAAAAGCCGGTACGCCGACAATGGGTGGCCTGATGATCCTCTTGGCTGTTGTTGTCTCAACACTTCTCTGGGGGGATTTACAGAGTCCGTTTTTATGGACGATTTTCTTCGTGACTGTTGGCTTCGGTGCGATTGGGTTTTATGATGATTATCTCAAAGTTTCGCGTCAGTCGCATAAAGGCTTCTCTGGCAAGTTACGGCTCCTTTGTGAGTTTGTGATCGCAGCGATTGCTGTATGGATTCTGACCACCGCATTCCCGCAAGAGGGTGACTTTGCTACAGGACTCGCGATACCACTGCTTAAGAATTTCACGATTAATCTTGGGTGGTTCTTCATCCCGTTCGGCTGTCTCGTTATTGTAGGGTCTGGAAATGCCGTAAATCTCACCGATGGTCTAGACGGCCTCGCCATTGTGCCAGTTATGATTGCCGCGATGAGCTTGGCGTTCATAGCTTATCTTGTCGGAAATGCCATTTTCTCCAGCTATCTCGGCGTACCCCATGTGCCGGGCAGTGCGGAAATTACGATCTTTCTTGGCGCTATCATTGGCGCGTCGCTAGGTTTTCTCTGGTTCAATGCTCCGCCAGCTATGATCTTCATGGGCGACACAGGCTCTCTTGCCCTTGGTGGTGCCTTGGGTGTGACCGCTGTGGCGATCAAGCATGAGATTGTTTTGGCTGTCATCGGCGGGCTATTCGTTCTGGAAGCCGTTTCCGTGATCGTTCAAGTCGCGTCGTTTAAGCTAACGGGTAAACGCGTTTTTCGCATGGCGCCTATCCATCACCATTTTGAGAAAAAGGGATGGGAAGAACCGACCATCGTTATTCGATTCTGGATCATCGCTATCGTCCTAGCTCTGATCGGGCTTTCCACGTTGAAGCTGCGTTAGATTGATTAAAGCCGACACATTCCGCGACCGAACGGTTGCTGTCTTCGGGCTTGGACGAACGGGTGTTTCGGCTGCGTTGTCGCTTGTCGCGGGCGGCGCGATTGTTTGGGCGTGGGATGATAATCGTGAATCACGTGAAGCTGCGCAACAGCAAGGTGTGACGCTTAAAAACCTCAAGAAGGTCGATTGGGCTGCGGTCGATGATTTTGTCTTGTCACCTGGGGTGCCACATCATCTACCTAAACCGCATTGGTCCGCGCAGGCGGCGATAGATGCCAATGTTCCGATTATTTGCGATATAGAAATTTTAGCACGCGAAGTGGCCGCAAAATCAGAGCGGTCTCGTCCGAAAATTATCGCGATCACAGGAACAAACGGCAAATCGACCACGACATCTTTAATCGGTCACATCCTGAAGTCCTGCGGGAAAGATGCACAAATCGGCGGGAATATCGGTCGGGGTGTTCTGGATTTGGATCGGATGCATAGCGGTACATTTTATGTTATCGAACTTTCTAGTTATCAGCTGGAACGGACACATTCATTGCGGGCAAATTCTGCTGTCTTTCTGAACTTGTCTCCCGATCACTTGGATAGGCATGGAACATTGGAAGATTACGGCAAGGTTAAACAAGCTGTTTTTGCCAATCAAATGCCAGCAGATACAGTCGTTATTGGCGTCGATGATGAATATGGTAAAGCGCTTTGTACGCAGCTGAAAGTTAGGAATGGCCGTCGCATCGTCCCTATCAGTGCGCGTCGCGTTGCTGGTCATGGCGTTAGCGTTTTGGGTGGTAAATTATTTTGTAATATGAGCAAGAAGTCGATCGAGGTTTGCGACCTGCGCAAAGCAACAGCTTTAGAGGGGCAGCATAATTGGCAAAATGCTGCCGCAGCCTATGCAGCAGTCAGTGCCTTTGGGCTTGATCCGAAAGAAATCGGCGAGGCGATACTATCTTTTCCGGGCTTGGCACATCGTATGGAAACCGTTGGGACGTTGCGAAATGTACGTTTTGTCAATGATAGCAAAGCGACCAATGCAGACGCAGCGCGGCAAGCGCTCGCAAGCTATAAGAATATCTTTTGGATCGCGGGTGGTGTTGCCAAGGACGGTGGTATTGAACCGTTAAAAGATCTCTTTGGTAATGTTCGATCTGCATATCTCATTGGTGATGCCGCGGACAGTTTTGGAGATTCATTGGACGCTGCGAAACGCCCGCATCAGAATAAAAAGACGCTAGAGATGGCGTTACTTTGCGCGACAAAGGATGCGCTTGAATCAGGTCTAAAAGGCCCCATCGTTCTGCTCTCTCCGGCTTGTGCAAGTTTTGATCAATTCAAAAATTTCGAAGTTCGCGGCGATGCGTTTCGGTCTCAGGTCCAGAAACTAATGGGTATTGAGGAAACGCCACCATCCTCTGGCGCTGGGAAGCCTTCAGATGCAGGAGAGGCGGCATGATCAGCGCACTCCCTCGATTGATCACGTCTCGTTCCCGTCGAAACATAATCGGCGAATGGTGGCGAAGTGTCGACCAGGTCACGCTTTCCATTTTGATTTGCCTTCTCGGCGCAGGCTTGATCCTATCTATGGCGTCAAGCCCCGCTGCCGCGGCACGGTTGGATTACGACAACTCTTTCTTCTTTCTCTATAAACATATGATTTTTGTTGGGATGGGTATTTTTGGTATGTTCATCGTGTCACTATTTGATGCAGTGAACGCGCGACGCATTGCTGTTCTGGCCTTGATCGGTGCAATCGTGATTATGATAGCTTTGCCCTTCATTGGATATGAAGTGAAAGGCGCGACGCGCTGGGTGCGGCTTGGCCCATTAGGTCTACAACCGTCAGAGTTTGCAAAGCCCGCCTTTATCGTCTTCGCGGCTTGGATGTTTTCGATCCGACATCGTGAGCACAATGTACCCGCTGTCGCGATTGTGTTTGGTGTTTATATCGCGCTTTTGGGTCTCTTGATTTCACAACCTGATTTCGGGCAATCCTTTCTATTGACGCTTGGCTTCGCAGCTGTGTTCTTTTTTGCGGGACTGTCTCTGGGGTGGTTGCTCATCATGCTCGGTATTTCCGTTGTTGGAGCCATCGCCGCTTATGCGCTGCTGCCACATGTGCGGGCGCGGGTCAGTGCGTTCACGTCGCCAAATACAGCTGACAGCTACCAAACAGATAAAGCGCTTGAGGCTATTTCGTCGGGTGGTTTCTTTGGACGTGGGCCAGGGGAAGGGCGCGTGAAATATTCACTGCCCGACGGAAATACGGACTTTATTTTTGCCGTAACGGTCGAAGAGTTCGGCTTTCTGATTTCAGCGATTTTAGTCATTCTGTTGGCGGCGTTTGTTGTTCAAACATTCCGCAATGCGCTGCGACTAAATGACTATTTCTGCCAGCTTGCTGCCGCGGGACTTGCGACAATGGTGGGGATGCAAACGATAATCAATCTTTTCGTGAATTTGAACATGGCACCCAGCAAGGGCATGACGTTGCCGTTCATTTCAAATGGGGGGTCTTCGATGTTGGCGCTCTGTTTCACAGCTGGCCTCATCTTGTCCTTCACACGACGACGTCCTGGAGCCTATGAATATGGCCGCTAAGATACTGCTCGCAGCGGGTGGAACAGGTGGTCACATGTTTCCCGCACAAGCCCTCGCAGAAAATCTAAAGTCGGAGGGTTGGGACATCGCCATGATGACCGATGCCCGCGGGGTAAAACATTCTGGACGTATTCCAGCGGATCCGATTATCGAAGTTCAAGCTGCGTCTATTTCACCCCGTAAACCCATCCAAGCGATTAAAGGTGTCTTGAAACTCACCAAAGGTGTGCGTCAGGCGAAAGCCTTCATCCGCGATTGGAAGCCAGATATCGTCGTAGGATTTGGGGGATACCCCGCATTCCCCGCGATACGCGCTGCGCAATCGGTTGGATTGCCGACGATCTTGCACGAACAAAATGCTGTTTTGGGACGAGTAAATCGTATCTTTGCTGCAAAGGCGACGCATGTTGTTTCGGGGTTTGAGACACTTCAAAAAGTCAACTCTGACGCAAATGTCACCTGTTTGGGAAATCCCATGCGGGCCCAAATATCGGCTGCTGTGCCGCAATCTTATGTCCCCCCAACAGACGTC
>CALHXF010000194.1 GCA_938040095.1 uncultured Caulobacterales bacterium | reverse complement strand
GAGGGCTTTTCAGTGGGGTCGAAATAGGATCGACAGACGTCTAAAGATGTTAGCTTTCGTTCGTGTGAGCACCGATAAATGCTCGTATATTATAATTGCAAATGACAATTATTCTGAGGATTTTGCTCTAGCTGCGTAAGCGGTTCGGGTAATTCCAACTTTAACTCCTAGGGCGTCAGACCCCTAGGCGGGCTCCGGAGAGTAGCTGGCAACAGAAACTCTCCACTTACATCACACATAAATCTAATTTGGAGACGTCGGATCCCAAGCGACCCTCGCGTTACGTTAAAATCAATTCTCAATTGATTTCGGACACTTCACGCTGGCAACAGAAACTCTCCACTTACACCTTTTAAACCCGCTTGAGCAAAGCGAATGCGGTAGGGTTTTAAAGTTCTGCAATGCTAGCGAATAAGCACAACGAGATTTCGCGCGCTAGACACTGTCGATCAAAACACCCCACTATCCATATCCAAGATTAAACCTAACTGCCCATTCAACATATTTAGGGTTGTAGGCAAATGCTCGACTTATTACGTCCGAAGTACAAACTTTGAGGCTTAAAATGAAACATATCCTATCCGCAGCTATGGCCGCATTATTACTATCGGCCTGCGCAACGGGAGGTCAGAGTTGCATAAAGAAAAGCTCTGCGGGCAATCAACCCACTGATTTCGGACCAGATGAAGCCGCCAAGGCTTATGCTGCACTGCCAAAACCTATCTTCAAAGTAGATCAAAATTCCCAAGCCATTCAGATAGTAAAGCAAGTCACTGACGCTCTCACAACCTATGATATGACAGCCAAAGGCGAGACTGCTTTCCTGCGGCGGCGCTTGGGGGCAAGTCAGAAATTAGGAGATAAAACATCCGTATCAACGGATGTAGAGCGTTTAATCGCGTTAAACCAATTATTCCCGAATGAAGGGCCATATCTGCGCCGAACAATCGAAACTGCCACAGCGTCATCATCCGGTTCGAGATATGATCGCGACGCTCAACCTCTTATCCGTTTCCCGCCAAGAATAAGCCCAGCCGCACTTCGCGGTAATAGAAGTGGTCACTGTAAATTGGAATTCGATGTAACGTCAGACGGAAGAGTTGAAAACATTCGGGTTGGGTACTGCACGAGTGAAGTGTTTCGAGAGACCTCAGTAAAGTCGCTCTCAAAATGGAAGTATAATCCCGCCATACAAGGCGGAAAAGGCGTTCCGCGTAAAAACGTGGAAACAACAATCGCCTATCGCATCCAAGATGCCTGCGGCAATACGCTTCCTTTTTAGGGATTAGGCAAACTGCAAAAACGGGTCGAGCCGTTACAATTTTAATGCCCAGGGCGTCAAACCTGTCCGTGGGTTGCGGCGGGTTTGACGCCAGCAAAATAAACTTATAAACTTTTCAGACACTTACTTAGATTTCTTGAATTCATCAAATAGTTGAAAGAACATCTCAAGTGGATTTCCAGCACTTGGGTCAACATTTTCAGCAATCAACGTAGCCCAAGATTTACCACCTGATTGGTGATATCCTTTCGAGTGCTCCAACCAATCATGAAAACCTTCAAGCGGGTTTTGCTCTTCAATGCCGTGGTTGAGAATAGCGTAGTTCACTCCGCTTAAAAATAGAAAAAGATCGTGTATTCTCCAACTTCCGAAATACATCGGCGAACGCGTTCTGAAATCAACCGAGTCCAATAATTCGGTCATCGAAAGTCTTACAATGGTGGGTTCTTGAAGCGTCATTTATACCTCCGCACCATCCGCGCAGGAACCCCACCCTGCGGTCTTAACGTCACTGTCATCAAGGGCTTAGGGTAGCAATCTTCGGGCACCTGCACGTCATAATCCCGCACCAAACGCGCCAATGACATAACTGCCTCCATCGTCGCAAAAGCTGCACCCACGCATATCCTCGGCCCAGCGCCGAATGGCATATAGGGCGCGCCTTTGGCTTTTAGTTTTGGATCACGGATGAACCTATCAGGATCAAATGCGAGCGGATTGTCCCAGAGGCGTTCCGTGCGGTGCATGACGTAATTACAGAGCAAGAATGTATCGCCCGCTTTGATCTCTCGCCCTGAAATCACTGTGTCTTCATGACAGAGACGGTTTAGCATTGGCGCAGGCGGATAGAGCCGCATGGTTTCGTCAATCACGGCTTGGGTGAATTTCAATTCCGCCATTTGATCATAGCCTACATTGCCCGTCGGACAGATCGCCATGACCTCATCGCGAATGCGGTCTGCCGTCGGTTTGTGCATCCCGATCAAATAGAGCGCCCATGTCAGAGTGAGCGCCGTTGTTTCATGTCCTGCAATAAAGAACCCAATCAGATTATCACGCTGTTCGCGCGCCGATAGACCCTCACCCGTTTTTGGGTCGCGAGCCTCAATCAGCAAGCTGACGAGATCATTCTCAACGGGGGCTTCCTTACGTTGCGCGATTAGATCATCCGCGGCTTTTTTTAGTCGCTTCAGCGCGCGCGAGCCCTTCGGCGAAATGGGTCGCGGCACCCAAGCCGGAAATGGTATCAGATCATCTGGCCGCAATGTCCCTGCGCTCGTAACCATATTCCGCGTTGCATATTTCAAACGCTCTCCATCAAGTCCTTGTGGGTCACCCAACAATGCCTTCGCCAGCACCTCGAAAGTCAGTTCGGCCATTGCCGCGCCCAATTCCAGGTCAGGGGCCGCATCGAGACGGTAGCAAAACGCATCCAAACAGGTCGCGATCAGTGGTGCGAGGTCTTCCATATGGCGCTTGCGGAACATCGGCGCGACGGCTTTGCGTTGACGTTTCCATTGTTCGCCATGCACCGAGAGCAAGCCCTCTTTCGTCGCAGGCCCCAAAATCCGCGCATCAATTGCGGTTTTGGTGAATTTCTTCGCTTCATGCGCGAGGACCGCCATCATGCCTTCAGGGTCGGTGATCACATGCAGTTTTTTACCGAAATTTGGAACGCTCACGATGGGCTGATTATAGGCGAGCGGACCGAATCCCTCGACGGGGTTGCGCAGGAATTTCCACGTCGCATGGATAAACCCTTCATCGCCCCTTAAAGGTTGCGCGTGAGGCGGGTAAAACAATCCCGACGATCTATCGGTAGGTGTATCAGACTCATTTGGCGCGGTGCTCATGCCTCTTCTTACGTTACAATCAGGCCAAGTGCGTGAAAAACTGTCCAAAAATATGAAGACGCGGCTTTATGGTGGTTGATTCCGAACGATACGAGTATAGAACGTCGCTATGAGTTCTGACCTAATGAATTACGAGCAAATGACGCAACTCGCCCTTCGTGGTGTTGTTCGCGATGCTATTCGGCGCGTTATTCGCGAAGACGGCCTGCCCGGCGCACATCATTTCTACATTACATTTCTGACCCGTTATCCTGGCGTTGAAGTGGATGAAGGTCTTGCACGGAAATATCCCGACGAAGTCACGATTGTTCTCGAGCATCAATATTGGGACCTCAACGCCTATGACACCGAGTTCGAAGTGACGTTGAAATTTGGCGGAATTCCGAAATACCTCAAAGTGCCGTATCACGCGATTTCGCGATTCCATGATCCGAGCGTTGGCTTTGCCCTACAATTTGATCCGCCAGCGGAACTCGAAGGGTCCGAACCGATTGCGCAGATTACACCAGCCAAAACGCCCTCCGTTGCGCCTGTGTCAGACTCAAAGTCCCTCGGCGCACCTGCAAAGAAATCCGTGTCGAAATCGAAAGCCAAAAAGTCCAAGGACGAACCGTCCGAAGACGAAAAGCCACCTGAAGACACAGGCCCAAAAGTCGTCAGCTTGGACAGCTTCCGGAAGAAGTAATGTCAGAACTTCCGCAGATACAGGTTACATCTGTCAAAGCGCAAGATCAGTCCCTTTGGCGATCTCTTTGGTCCGACTATCTGAAATTTTATGAAGTCGAAAAGTCTGAAGATGTCTTCGCCGCAACTTGGGCGCGGCTGTTCGATAGCAATCCACGAAATGTAAAAGGCGCACTTGCATGGCTAGGCAATGAAGCCGTTGGGTTAGTGCATTGGTTCGATCATACTCATAGTGGTTATGTCGACGATGTATGCTATTTGCAGGATTTATTTGTGACGCCTGCCGCGCGTGGGCATCGTGTTGGCCAAGCTCTAATCGAGCATGTATATGCTTACGCAGACTCAAAGAACTTGCCGCAAGTTTACTGGACAACTCAATCACATAATCAAACTGCCCGCCGCTTATATGATCGCATTGCCGATGATATAGGTTTCGTAAAATACGCAAGTCAGAGAAATTTATGACCAACCTCCGCACTGAATCCGACTCCTTTGGCGAACTTACCGTTCCTGCCGATAAATATTATGGCGCGCAGACAGCTCGCTCGCTGATCAACTTCCCGATTGGGATTGAGACCATGCCGCCCGCCCTTATCCGTGCGCTGGGAATTATCAAACGCTCGGCGGCCATCGCGAACCACAAAGCTGACAATCTCGACGCCGTCACCAAAGACGCCATTGTCCAAGCTGCAAGTGATGTCGCCGAAGGCAAATTGGACGATAACTTCCCGCTCTCCGTTTGGCAGACAGGGTCAGGCACACAGTCCAATATGAATACGAATGAAGTTGTCTCGAACAAAGCCATTGAGATCCTCGGCGGCGTTGTTGGCTCTAAATCCCCCGTTCACCCCAAGGACCATGTGAACCGCAGCCAGTCTTCCAACGACACATTTCCGACGGCAATGCACATCAGCGCGGCAGAGCAGATCGAGCATAACCTTCTCCCGCAGCTCCAAGTCCTACGCAATGCGCTGAATGACAAAGCGAATGAATTTGCCAAGATCATCAAGATCGGCCGCACCCATACCCAAGACGCCACGCCCGTGACACTGGGCCAAGAATTCTCTGGCTATGTCGCGCAGCTCGACCTTGGGATTGAACGCATCAAACGCGGCCTCGTCGAGCTTTTTCCGCTCGCACAAGGCGGCACAGCCGTCGGTACAGGATTGAACGCCAAACCTGGGTTTGCCGAGAGCTTCGCAGAGGAAGTCGCCAATTATACGGGCATGCCTTTCAAAACGGCCGATAATAAATTCGAAGCCCTCGCCGCGCATGACGCCTTTGTCTCGGCGCATGGTGCATTGAACACAGTTGCGGCCAGCTTGCTGAAAATCGCCAATGACATTCGCTTCCTCGCGTCGGGTCCTCGTTCGGGGCTGGGTGAAATCTCCCTTCCCGCGAATGAACCGGGCAGTTCCATCATGCCGGGCAAGGTCAACCCAACACAATGCGAAGCCATCACAATGGTCTGCGCGCAAGTCATGGGCAATAATACAACGATGACTGTCGCAGGCAGCCAAGGTCACTTTGAACTCAACGTCTATAAGCCCGTCATGGCCTATAATATGTTGCAGTCGATCACATTGCTCGCAGATTCCTCCCGTAGCTTTGCGGATAAATGCGTTGTTGGCATCACGGCGAATGAAGACCGTATCGCGGACCTATTGGGACGCTCACTCATGCTCGTCACCGCCCTCGCGCCGACCATCGGTTATGACAATGCCACCAAAGTCGCCAAGACAGCGCATAAGAATGGCACGACACTTCGCGAAGAAGCCGTCGCGCTTGGCTTTGTCACCGAGGCAGAATTCGACGAAGTCGTCCGTCCAGAGCTGATGATCGCACCGCGTTAATGGCTGGCGATATTGTCAATTTTAATAAGGCTAAGAAGGCCGCGGCTCGACATAAGAAGGTCAAGCTCGCGGCGAATAACCGTCTGAAATATGGGGCATCGAAACCCCAAAAGGAACGCGCGGCAGATCTGACGAAGAAGCTCCAAGACAAGTTAAACGCGCATAAATTGGATAAATCTTCTGACGACGAAACACCGTCGAACGACACCCCTTCGACCCAGATATGAAAAAACGCTCGATATCCCTCTATGGCCACCAAACCAGTGTCGCCTTAGAGGCTGAGTTTTGGGCCGTTATCGATATCTATGTGAGCAATAGCGGCGACAGCTTCGCCAGCTTCATCCGCACCCGCGACGATGAACG
>CALHXF010000193.1 GCA_938040095.1 uncultured Caulobacterales bacterium | reverse complement strand
ACCATCAACGATCAGTGTCGCGCCTTCGTCAACAGCCTTGTCGATATTGGCTTCAATGCTCTCTTTGTGAACTTGGGTCACGACAGGACCATAATCGGCGTCAGGGTCGTTAGAGGTGCCAACCGTCATGGCTTCGAGTTTCGGCATAAACGCTTCGAGGAACTTCTCGGCTGTGCCTTCACCGACGGGCACGACAACGGGCAACGCCATGCAGCGTTCCCCTGCGGAGCCATAGGCTGCACCGAGGATATCCTTGGCCGCTTGCTCCATATTCGCATCGGGCATGATAATGCCGTGGTTCTTCGCACCGCCCATACATTGTGCGCGTTTGCCCGTGGCCGTCGCACGCGCGTAGACATATTGCGCGATATCGGAGGAGCCAACGAAGCTGACCGCTTTGATGGTTGGATGATCGCAGATGGCGTCCACGATTTCTTTGTCGCCATTGATACATTGCAGCAGCCCCACTGGACCGCCCGCTTCAACGAAGAGTTCCGTCAAGCGCATCGGCACGCTGGGGTCTTTTTCTGATGGCTTCAGGATGCAGGCATTGCCTGTCGAAATCGCCATGCCAAACATCCACATGGGAATCATTGCAGGGAAGTTAAACGGCGTAATCCCAGCAACGACACCGAGCGGTTTACGCAAGCTATAGACATCAATACCAGGACCCGCACCGTAAGTATGCTCGCCCTTCTGACTATGCGGAACGCCACACGCAAATTCGATTACATCGATACCGCGCATAACGTCGCCGCGTGAATCCGCGACGACCTTGCCGTGCTCTGAACTCAACATGTGCGCGAGGGCTTCCATGTTCTCTTCGACGAGTTGCTTAAAGCGAAACATGATGCGGGACCGACGCTGGGGGTTTTCCTCCGCCCACTTTCTCTGCGCTTCGGCGGCGGAGTTAACTGCGGCATCTAGCTCTGCCGGCGTCGCCATGTTGACACGGGACTGCACGGCACCTGTATTGGGGTCAAAGATGTCTTTGAAGCGTTCACTCGTGCCGGCTACACGCGCGCCGTCGATGAAATGTCCAATGGTTTTCATGGTCTCTTCCCCAATGTGATCTTTGACCTAGTATAGGCCTAAACGCTTGGGATACTAGCAACAGAAATGTCACCTCTTAGGCACAAGTTTGCAGGAAGGGGAAGGTCGACGACCTGTCTCGCAACTCTATTCCAATGCGAGGGTTTCGACGTCCTTCAGATTTAGATGTCCCAAGGGATGTTACGGACGATACCGACCTTAACCATGCAAGGCGGCGGCACGTTCGGTCTCCCACCTCACCTCGATATGTTCACGCGCGATCCGTACATTTCGCATATTCCCCCGCCAGCCAATATCAAACAGGTCGCCAATAATCGGAACAAGGCCGATGATCCAATCAATCAGCATGTTACCGCACATCGACCCAAGCTTCGACCTCGGCACATCAAGACGCCCCGCCCCCGCAATAATGAAACCTGACACGCCCATACTAATGGTATCGCCAATGCCTGGGATTAGACCCACCAACGTGTCGAGGCCAATGGGAATAGGCAAAAATGGAATATTGAATTGCGCATCCATCAGAGTGGCAAGCCCCTCTAAACGCGCAAGGCTCGCAGCCTCAACGTCATGACGCGCATTCAATTCCTCCAAACGAGATTGCGCGCCGGGCGGAACGATATCTGGATCAGAGGCTGGGTAGAGCGACGAAGACATAAAAAAAGCCTGAGACAAATGCCTCAGACTTTCAATAGATTCACATAAATAAGTGGCGCGGTATCGTCGCCACCTCAACAAAACTGCGACGCAAACTCAGAGGTAGGGTTTACCCAACGGCCTGAAACATGTCGAAGTTTTCATTCATCGCCACAGCGGCCTGACTGGCCGCTGCGACTTCGGCGTTGACCGTATTGGCAGCTTTCCGCCAGCTGAAAATTTTTGAGAGCGGAGAGCCTGTCAGACAATACCATCGTCTTACGGACGGGTCCCATTTTGCGCCTAGCTTCTTCGCTAGGTCACGATCTTTATAAGCCACATTCAAAAAATGCTTTGTAGAAGCCTGTTTCGTTGCTGGTTTTATCTGGGTTCGTGTTGCCATTTCACCGTTCCGTTCTCTGTTCTATAGTTGGAACATAAGCGGAACATTGAAAATAATCAAGGGATATATTCCTAAATCACAGCGAGACGTTTCGCAGACCTTAGGAACCCTAGATCTTCTTAAACAGCAATGTCATGCGATCAGATTCACCGATAGCGGCGCGTTCGGCTTCCAAAGCCTTGTCATCACCCGCGCCACGCAAGGACGGAGGCAAGCGCCAGACAACATCATCGCCTGATGGCATATCTTTTGGGTTCGCATTGATTTCAGATGATTTGACAAATTCAAAGCCGGCGGCCTCAAAAGCTGCGATCACATTCGCTTGCTTCAAATATCCAGCACTTCCGATGGCCCATTCATCCGTTGCATCCGCAGGCGCACGATGTTGCACCACACCGACAACGCCACCTGGCTTGAGAACATCATGGGTCATTTTAAGAGCTTGGGTCATATATTGCCCCTCAGCCTGAAAACGCGAGAGGTTGTGCATGGCGCGAACATAGAGAACCGCGTCTAGCTGACCGTTCATCGCGCCTGATGTGTCACCAAAAGTCGTCGCTGAAATTTTCGGTCCATCCACGGGTGACCATTCTTTAGACTTTTCAACAAATTCCGTCGGCCACTTTTTCTTATTCTCAATGAAGGCCTCATTGGCAAAGCTAAACTCTGTCCAAGTTTCCAGAGCGTAATCAATGCCGACGAGCTGTCCGTCTTCGCCTAAGTATGGTGCCAAAATTTTAGAGTACCAGCCGCCACCTGGAAGGGCTTCGCCGACCGCCATGCCTGGCGCAATTCCGAAAAACTCCAACGTTTCGGCGGGGTTGCGCGCGTCAAAACGAGATTTGGCTTCATCTGATTGCGTCGCCAAGACATCAGTTAATTTCGCTGTGTCCACTTTGGCCATTTTATAGGTCGTCGCCGATCCAGCATCTGCGCTGGATGATTTGGTCGCCATGTCGTCGCTCGTGCAGGCGGCAAAAATAAAGGCGGCGGCTGTGACTGTAAGAAGTTTACGCATAATCTCTCTCCCGATGATTTACGGGAAACCTAACAGTTGAGCCGAAAATCTCCAAGGGGGCGGGTTATCCCTTGATGATCACCATTTCGTCATCCACTCAAACGTCGGATAGCGGGGCTTCCCACTGATTTTCCATAAAATCGAACATAACCGGCGGAACCATCTTCGCAAATGTTTCGCCTCGAGTGTCATCTCGACCCTGAACACGTGACCAGCGCGTTTCAGTCGGCACATCAACCCAATGGAGTTCGCAGGGAATTTCGAGACCTTTGGCCCAAGCCAGAAAACTGGCGCGGTGGTCGACTTTTGTGACCCCCAAATCGAGAACGACGGGAACACCCAAGCTCAATGCTTGTTCAGCATTTTGACGGATCAATATTTCGGCACGGCCAATGCCTTCCATCGCCCAGTCATAGGTCCCATCACCAGATGTCGCGTCCATCCAAAACAGGCCGGTCATCCAATCATCAATGGAAAACCGAAGGGCCGTTATCTCCGCACAGCGCTTACGGCCATAGGTCGTTTTGCCTGCACCCGCGCCACCCGTGATGAGGATAATTTTTAAACTAAGCGGCGTCGTCGACGACTTGGCGCTTTTCATGGAATTGTCCATATTTACGATATTTGGACAGATAGCTCGGGACAATAGCTTCAATCGTCTCAGGGCGAATATCAAAGGCTTCGAAGCCCTTCGCTGTATCAGACACGACGTTATCAACTTTCAAATTCGCAACTTGATCCCGCGTTAGGAACGGTTTGACGAACGGTAGCGCGCCAGAAACTTCGCCACCGAAGCCCATCATATTTGCAGCGAACCACGGCACGGGTGCAAGAATACGTTTCTTGTCGATTGTGGTCAAAATAAACTGAAGCAGAGCTTTGAATGTATAGGTATTTGGCCCACCAAGCTCATAAGTCTCGCCCGACGTTCCGCGTGTCACGGATATCGCAACCGCATTGGCGACATCTTCAACATAGACAGGTTGGAACTTTGTTTTTCCGCCACCTATCAAGGGCAAAGCAGGTGCAAAACTGGTCAGACCAGCAAAGCGGTTGAAAAACTCATCTTCGGGTCCAAACAAAATCGAAGGCCGTAGAATGTCGGCACTTGGCACATGTTCCCGCAACACGGATTCGCCTTCGCCTTTTGTCCGCGCGTAATCGCTTTCGCTGTTCGCATCTGCACCAATCGCGGAAACACTAGCGACGTTCCTGATACCAGCAACCGCGCAAGCATCACCAATGACATCGGACCCGTTCACGTGGAGAGATTCAAATGTCTGACGACCCGCTTCGAATAACACGCCAACCAAATTGATCACCGCGTCAGAACCTTCAACGGCGCGCGCAACAGAGTTTGGGAAGCGCAGATTGGCTTGCATCAATTGCACTTGGCCCACGTCGCCGATAACTTTGAGTTCATGCGCCGTGTGTGGATTGCGGACGGCTGCACGCACACGCCAACCCCGCGCAGTAAGCGCACGAACAACGTAACGTCCCAGAAATCCTGATGCGCCGAATACGGTAACGAGACCGAGTTTTGCAGCCATGATGCATGTGTCCTTCGTGAACAGTCGTCTGCGTGCCACAATGAGCGCACAATTCTTAGGGCGCGGATTAAGCCTTTGATGCGGGGCTGTCCACTGCGCTTTTTAACTCAATTCTGCGCGCACATCTTCGCAAGCCAATGATCAGCGGCCACTTCGATGAGGTCAACCACGTCCTTAAACCCATCTGATCCGCCATAATAAGGATCTGGAACGTCTTCACCATCAGGTAGGAAAAGCGAAAGCTGTGCACTCCCGTCATGTGGACGAATAGCCTTCAGATCAGAGAGATTGGACGCGTCCATCGCCAACACATAGTCGAATTCGTAAAAGTCCTGAACGCGTACTTTGCGCGCGGCCTGTCCCGAAAAACTGTAACCACGACTTTCGCCTTCAGCGCGACTGCGAAGGTCAGGCCCCTCGCCCGCATGCCATGCGCCTGTTCCAGCACTATCAATCCGAATACCCTCGCCTTTTGATCGGGCGCGGAAAACGGCCTCCGCTGTCGGGGAGCGGCAGATATTGCCTAGGCAAACGAAGAGAACAGATGTCATAACGCTCTCATGACCGATCCATCCCACATTGTCATCCTTACGGGCGCAGGCATTTCCGCCGAAAGCGGCATTGATACCTTCCGTGACGCGGGCGGCGTGTGGGAGAACCATCCCATCGAACAAGTCGCAACGCCTGAGGGCTTCGCGAAAGATCCAGAATTGGTTCACCGTTTTTACAACTTACGTCGCGCCGCACTTTCCACAGTGGAACCGAACGCGGCGCATATTGCACTCGGGCGGCTTCAAGATGCGTTTCAAGGCCAGCTGACACTCGTCACACAGAATGTGGATGATCTACATGAACGTGGTGGGTCGACGGACGTCATTCACATGCACGGCGAATTACTTTCAGCGTTTTGCACGGCCTGTGATCATCGTTGGGAACAACGCAGTGACCTCTCGCCGACAACGCCCTGCCCAGCTTGCCGAACCGCAGGTGGTCCTCGTCCCGACATCGTGTGGTTCGGCGAAATGCCCTATCAAATGCGCCGCTTAGAAGCCGCCGTTCAAAGCTGCGATTTGTTCGTGTCCATCGGCACATCAGGGGCAGTCTACCCCGCCGCAGGCTTTGTCCATTTGGCGAGAACTTTTGACGCGCAAACATTGGAGTTAAACCTTGAAGCTTCACAAGGCAGCGCTGCATTCGATGAGGCCAGACACGGTCCCGCGACCCAACTTGTGCCACAATGGGTAAACTCAATCCTGTCCTAAGTTTTTCTCTAAATCAGGCGCTTCTAATTTTCGTGTCTGGCTCATCTTTGGGAAGATAACCCGCCATAGCGCGGCAACCCCGACGGCGGCGACGCCACCCGCCGTGACGGTAAATACCGCACCATAAATAGCGGCCATTGTACCAGCACGAAATTCACCCAATTCATTGCTCGCCCCGAGAAAGATTGAATTCACGGCATTGACTCGTCCGCGAACACGATCTGGCGTCCAGAGCTGCAATAGGATTTCGCGAATATAGACGCTGATCATATCAAAGCCCCCCACGAGAATAAGCGCTACAATCGACAGCCACGCCAATTTGGACACGCCAAAAACAGCGGTTGCTGCGCCGAAACCCGCGACACTGATGAGCAAAATGGTACCCGCATGGTCGCGGACGGGAAAGCGGATCAAGACACCAATCATTGCAACGGCTCCAATTCCAGGCGCCGCACGCAACAGGCCCATACCGATTGATCCCACATGTAGGATATCACTCGCGTATATCGGCAACAATGCCACGGCACCGCCCAGAAGAACCGCGAACATATCGAGTGAGATCGCGCCCAAAACCACCTTCTCTTTGAGTATATATCTAAATCCACCCAAGATCGTGGACCAACTTGTCGGGTCGGTTTCCATGTCTTGATTGGGTTTGGGAATACTCAAGATCAATCCCGTCGAGATCACAAACATTACAGCAGCAGTCCCATAAGCCACAGGTCCAGAAACCCAAACCAACAAGCCACCAATAGCTGGACCAACAATCATCGCCAATTGCCACGTTAAGGTGACCCAACCAATCGCATTGGCGAAGTCTTGTTTCGGAACGACATTGACCACCAACGAACTGGACGCAGGTGTGTAAAATGCTCGCGCTACCCCGAAGACCGTCAAAGCGCTGAGGACGAACCACGGTGAGAAATTTCCTGAGGCGGCGAGGTAGAAGATCGTAATCGCGCAGAGCATTTCCAATATCGTCGCTGAGGCCATCATGCGCCGTCGCCCTAAACGATCAGAGGCTAATCCCGTGATCAAAACGAGGAGTAAAGCCGGCAGGAATTGCACCAAGCCGATTAAGCCAAGGAACAGCGCATTTTTGGTTTGCTCCCAGAGTTGCCAACCTACTGCGACGGAGACAATTTGCGTCGCGGATGACGTGATAAACCGCGCCCAGAAATACCGTTGAAAGGCGTTATGGCGGAAGGCCGCGAAACGGTCTTCGTCTTGGACGGTTGAGCTCATATCTCGCCCTATCTGTCTCTTGCCGTGATGACCAGTGGCAGGGTATGAACTCCCAATGAATTATCACATCTATATCGACGCTGATGCCTGCCCCGTTCGGGACGAAACATATCGTGTGGCCCGGCGACATAACGCGCCCGTCACCGTCGTTGCCAACCAATATATCCGTGTTCCCAAGGAACCAGGCTTCACCTTTCGTTTGGTCGATGATAGTTTTGACGCTGCAGATGATTACATCGCCGAAGCCGCCGACGAAAAATCCATTGTCATTACCTCCGACATCCTACTGGCCGAACGCGTGTTAAAATCAGGCGGTCGCGTTTTAGGCTCTAACGGGAAGCTGATGACAATGGACACAATCGGTAGTCAGATCGCGGTCCGCGCGATTATGGCCGACCTCCGCGCGGGTGCAGAGCAACCTAACCTCGGTGGACCTGCCCCATTTTCGCAGCGCGACAGATCACGATTCTTGGAAGCCTTGCATCTGCTATTGGTCAAATAACAAGAGACTTAGCCTCGGCTCGCGACGACCAGTTGTAATCGCCTAATTTCCCGTGACAGGGCGCGGCGATCAAGTTGCATATTAAACCAAATCTTGAGTGCGATTTGTGCCGAGTTCGTAAGGATCGCAAATACGCCCCAAATGATCTGCATCCGTAACGTATCCGCGACGAACATTTGCCAAATAGAGACAATTAAAATCGTCCCGAAAATTAGAATGCCGCCCCAGGCCATCACGCGCATGCCACTGCCTTGACCGCGAAAGCTTCCCAAGACCGTTTTATAATACCCCGTCTCATCAATTGTGTCCCCATCAAATGATGCATCGGCCTCGCTCAATATGGCTTTCATTTCTGTATCAAAGTCACTCATTTGGTTTCTCCATTCAAGTTTTCGTAGTGTGTTTTCAATTTCCGCCGCGCCGTTGATAGTCGGGATTTGACGGTCCCAAGCGGGAGGCCGAGCGCCGCCGCGATTTCTGTGCCGCGCAAGCCTTCCACATAAAATAAGCTCAGCATGAGCTGATCCGTTTCAGGCAAATGGGACAAAGCTTGCCGCAACGATAAAGCGGTCTCGGGTCCCTTGGTCGCTGCGGGCTCTGGAAGGTCCGCGATCACCTGTCTGGCCCGAACGGCATCTTTGATGTGATCGGCGGCACGACGCCGTACAATCGTA
>CALHXF010000192.1 GCA_938040095.1 uncultured Caulobacterales bacterium | reverse complement strand
GGCATGGGCGGTATGATGCCTGGTTCCAAAGCCAGCATGGGTGGTCTTGGTGGCGGCATACCTGATCCCTCTAAAATGGACCCTGCGCAACTCGAAGCGCTAAAGAAACAAATGGGCGGTATGCCCGGACTACCGAAATTACCCGGATTAGGCGGCGCAAAGCTACCCGGTCTTGGTGGAGGAGGGCTTCCCGGTTTGGGATCGCCTTTCGGAAAAAAGAAATAATCTAATTTTAGAACTGCCAACCAAAGGAAAACTCTCATGGCTGTTAAACTTCGTCTCGCCCGTCACGGTGCAAAAAAACGTCCTTACTACCGTATCGTTGCGGCTGATGTTCGCGCACCCCGCGATGGTCGCTTCATCGAGCAAGTCGGTGCCTATAACCCAATGCTTCCAAAAGACCACGAAATGCGCGTTCAGTTGGACGTTGAAAAGGTTCAAGCTTGGTTGAACAAAGGCGCACGCCCAACAGAGCGCGTTGCACGTTTCCTCGGTGCGGCTGGCATGTGGGAATGGAAAGCGGGCAATAACCCAGAAAAAGGTAAGCCAGGCGAAAAAGCCCTAGAGCGTATCGAAGAGCGTAAAGAAAAAGCCGAAGCCCGCGCAGCTGCAGAAGCAGAAGCCAAAGAAGCCGCAGCAGAAGCCAAGAAAGCTGCAGACGCAGCGGCCAAGCAAGCCATCGAAGATGCGAAAAATGCACCGAAAGAAGAAGCTGCTCCAGAAGCTGCCGCTGAAGAAACACCTGCTGAAGAGTAGATCTTTTCAGATCGAAAATTACGAAAGCCGTCTCCCTCGGGAGGCGGCTTTTTTTATGGGTGGGGGCGTTGTTTTTTGGGGTCGACGTGAGGGTGTTGACGTCCGAAAATTCTCAGAACTTAAGTCACGATGACCCCCATTGCAGACGTTAGAAAGTCAGGAATTTTATAGCTTCGAAACTAAGATGGAGCCTTTTCCAAACAGGAAGCTGTGATTAGGTTCATAGCCTTCAGCTCATCTAGATGTTCCCATGTAGAATACTCGCGTTCTGCGAACTCCTCGTATTTTTTTATATGTTTATAGGTTTCAGTTTTAAGCCACTCAGGACAAAGACCGAGGTATTTTAAAAAACCATAGGCAAACCCGAGAGTGAACTTTCGATAGTCATTCAAAGCAAGGTCATCATAATTTCCATTCGCTTGCGGAGTTCTTTCTCCCCACATGTGTTTCCACTCTTTCTCAAAAATGGCTCTTCCTTCGTCTTTTGACTTACGGATTTTCTCTTCATTCGTTTCGAAAAAATGTAAAACATCTGCGCCTGTATCGTTTCCATTCGGCGCAAATTCGTTTGTGATACTCCAAAGTTCTGCGAGCGGAACGACATCACGGGCTGATAAATGATAATCAGACCAGTCTATTCCAAGTCCTTCCCACTCTGATTGTTTTGAATATTCTAGCAAACGCTGTTTCTTATAGGTTTCGATTAGATTGTCAGCATGATCTTTAGTTTCAGGTAATTTTTGCCGCAAAGATTCTAGCCATATCAAACAGGCCTTGAAATCAAAGTCATCGGTCTTTTTAAATTTATCCTTCGAAGCAATCAGTTCAGTTTTTAGAATTTCCAAGACCTCCAAATTCCAATCCTTAAAATAAGTTTCATTTCGTTTTCTATACTGAGCTTGGGACTTAGGAAAAAAGTCTTCACTACTTACGAAACTAGCTTTAGTACAAATTTCTAGTTCTGCTTTTTTACGCCTAAAGATTCGTTTGGGCTTAGCTGTATAATCAATGAATTTATCATATGATGAACGAAGAGATCTGTTCACATTTTGTTGGTCGAACGGTCGTTCACAACTAAATTGAAGCGTCAATATGATAGCAGATAGCGCGGCACCAAAATCCACAACTTCCAAAGAGATCAGAGCCTCTATAGGTTTGAAAGCTACGCTCACACCATAGGAATTAAAGGAATTTTCCATGACAGTCAGTTTCATGAATATGAGCTTTAAGTTATTAGATTCATAATTTTAAATCAATGTCGTTTGAAGGGGTGAGCGTCAATACAATTTGGTCTTCGAGTTAAATCTAATGTCCGCTTTGCCTCCAACGCAGACATAAGGTATTGGAGACTTTAATTGGCCCGCTTCATTTTGGGCCGCCTAATATTCAGACGAAAAGGTATTTGTCATCGAAGACACGATTACGCAATGGTTGCGCGAACATCAGCAATATGCGCTGCTTGTTGTGCCTCTATTTGCTTTCCTTGAAGCCTTTGTCGGCATTGGCTTATTTATATCGGGCGCAATATTATTGTCGGTTTGCACATTTTTATATGTGGAGCAGATTGCCACGCTGCAACAGATGTTACCCCTCGCCTTTTTGGGTGCATTGCTAAGTGACCATAGCGGATTTTATATCGGGCGGTTTATGGGACCTAAGTTTCATCATACTTCATTCGCGATGAAACGCGCGAAAGCGCTAAATAAAGCGGAGCAAAGCATTGCTAAATATGGTGTGTTTGCAATCTTTATTGGACGGTTTTTGACACCCATTCGCAGTATTGTCCCCTTAGTGACAGGCGTTAGCGGGATGGCGCGCACAAAATATACGACCTTTGATTTTCTGGCCTGCGCGTCATGGACAATTTGCTTGGGCTTGTTGGTCGTGGGGCTGGACAAGATTTGGGATTAGTGACGTCCCAGTGTGAAAGAGCACCGGGTTGGCGGGTAGCGAGGCTATAATTTCCAACTCCGTCCCCGTTTAACGATTCGAGCTCTTCTTTTACTTCAATGGGTTGGAGAAAAATTTAGGAGATGCATCCTCGCTCGCCGAACCTATGCTATGTTGGACAGGTTCTTTCGGACATGGGACAGGTAGGAGCTCACCTGGTGTAATTTGCTGAAAGCAAAATACACACTATGCATTTTGTCTTCGACAAATTGCAATGACTGGTTCGGAGGACGGTGGGTCTGAGCGTTGGGTGGTGAGACATCCAAAGGTGCCGGGACTTTAGGAGTGAGAGCCGACCGCTGGTTCCAAGTGTGCCAACTGCGGGGTTTATGACTGGCCGCTTCTTCAAAAACCATTGCCGCGTGGCAGTTGATTTGGGTTAGCAACCAAATCAATGAGGCCTTTGCGTAAAACACATTTAGAAAACACCCTTGGTCCTTCCATCGCGGAAGCCAACCACGCGGGCAGTCCTAACAATCAAGCCTTTGGCTGTGATCCATAGTGAAACAAAAGTTTCAATGGAGGCGGTGAGCATTTTCGTATGTCCGAAAGTCTAATTAAATAGCGTGCCCAAATAATCAGAAAAATCTTCACCCAAAGTTTTATCTATCGGATAGGTTTTGAAATGCGTGACATAATGCGCATGTGAGAGTTTCGGGTTTGCCGTCGCTAAGCTTTGCCATTCCGCTTGCGCGAGGTCGCGTTGCTCCGTCGCGAGCAGAGCGATTATCCGACATATGGCATTATATTCTGAGGGCGGATTGGCATGGAGTTCAATCACGCGGTCATAATTCCTCGAACAGAGTTCAATGTAACCTAGGGCGATACGCGACCAAATACGCCCCATATCGTCCCCGGGAAATTTATCTTCGAAGGCTGCGACATAAGCGCGAGCGTCTGCGTCCCTGCCAATTTGCGCATAAGCGATACCTATGATGGGGAGGGCGACGGGCCAGGCGAGGAACGCGTCTGGTTTCGCGGCAATGCAGCTTTCATAAAATTCGACAGCCCTTTTTGGGTCACCTAATGTTCGATAGGTGTCCCCAATCGCGGACAAGACTTCGGCGTCATGTCGGGTCAGGCGTCGGGCCAATTCCACATGATGTTGGGCGTCTCTTCGGTTTTTCTCTGGGTCTTCTGCCCAGCCTTGTGCGATTTGCCAGGCTAGAAAGAAGGCGAGATAAGCATGTGCATGGGCGTAATTTGGGTCGAGTTCCAGTGCCCGACGACAGGCCTTAACGCTGGCTTCCATCGTTATGGGGCGCCAATCTAAGGCCGTGGATAAAGCAAGCCGTGTTAGCTCCCAAGCCTGCAAACTGTCTGGTTTTGACCGTGCCGCGCGTAAGGCGCCTATGTGGGCAATTTTTCCACCCAGTGCCCCAATGACTGCGGTGCAGACTTTGTCTTCAATCGCGAAAATATCTTCCATCGTGCCATCGAACTTTTCCGACCAAAGGGTTTTGAGATCGGAGAGATCCGTCAGAATAACCCTAACCCGCAGGCGCTGGTTTTCCCGTCTAACATGGCCCGTCACAACATATTGCGCCCCTAGGTCTTGAGCGAAGGCGATGGGGTCCGTCTCTATGGGTAAGCTGAGACCGGCCGCATATCGCGGAATAATTGTGAGGCTTTCTACGGAGGTCAGAAGGGCGGATATTTCGTCGACGAGGGCGTCAGCTGTGAAGAGCTCCATCTCATTATCAGGACGGGCTCGAAACGGCATGACGATGATACGCGGTTGACCCTCCAAGATGGGTGAGGGTTTTGGACGTTGTGAACTTTGTTCGTCTTTTACGATGGGCTCCCCGATAAATCTTAAACCCTTATTGTGAACAGTCTTGATCAGACGCTGTTGTTTTCCATCATCATTTAAAGCGGCTCGCGCTGCGCTGATGCGGCTAGAGACGGCCGTATCTGAAATGGCGCGGCCGTTCCAAACTGTGTCAATAATCTCGTCCTTGGAGACTAATCGATCGTGATTTTGGATAAGTAGGCAAAGCAGATCAAAGACTTGGGGTTCCACGCGGATGTCTTGACTGTCTCCCTGCAGTTGTTGCTTGCGGATATCCAATTCGAAATTTTCGAAAACGTAAATCATTGGACCAGTGCGGTGAAATAGATCGGCAAATCCGATCCGTCCGCAATCAATAGGTCAAATAGAGGATACGCTGCAAGGCTGTAACGTAGTAAATTGGCGCATAGGCGAATTGGGCGTTATCTTTCCACTAAAGACAACGCCCGAAACTGCGCCCACATCTAATAAAGAGCTTAGCTCTTAGATGTTGTCCTAGATGATTATGATGGGTGATGCTTGTAGGGTTCCTCTAGAAAACCTCTAGATTGCCTTGAATTCGTCAAAAATGACGTTTTAAGCCTAAAACAACGCGCCTCTAACACCATCAATGATAAATTGAGCCGCGAGGGTTGCCAGCAGCACACCCAAAACACGGGTCAGAACATCGGTGAAGCTTTTACCCATCAGCTTCATAAGTGGGCCTGCCACTAAGAAGGTAATCAGGGTAATGATTAGGACTGAAATGAGGGCGGCAATAATTGCGATCTGCCCCATCTGATTTGAGACACCCTCAGGCAGGCTTTTCATCATGATCAACAACGTCGCCATTGTCCCTGGGCCCGCGATCATTGGGATACCCATTGGGAAGACAGAAATATCTTCCGGATCTTCATTTTCTTCGAGTGCTTCTTCCGCGCGATCTTCTCGCTTCTCTGTGCGTTTCTCAAACACCATATTTAGGCCGATGATGAACAACATAATGCCACCCGCAATACGAAGGGCATCCAGACTGATACCGAGTTTCCCAAAGAGCCATTCCCCGACAAACGCGAAGCCAATGAGAATAAAGGCCGCGATACCGACGGATTTGAACGCCATTGTTTTCTGATGTTTACGACTCGTGCCTTTGGTCAGGGTCGCAAAAATAGGCGCGCACCCTGGAGGATCAATAATAACGAAGAGCGTCGTAAAGGCGCTAATGAATATGGCGGTCTCAAACATGATTCCCACATAGCGGATTAGAATGAAATCGCCCACCCCAAAAAATGAAGCGTCATGCAAATTTAGCTGCGGCCTTGATTTTCTAAGAAAAACGACAAGTGTGACCTATATCTAAATGAGGAACTAAAATGTCTGAGAAATGGGAGTATAAAATTGTTGAGGGTGGCCAAGGCATGACCGGTGATGCGATCCGTCAGAAAAGCTAAGTGCTCCTAAATAATTGGTGTCTCCAAGGCTGGGAGTGCTATCATATCAAAACGGATTCATATCCGAGTATATTTTATCTGAAACGTGAAAAATAAACTTATTTTTGGTGACGCCTGAATTTCGGCGATGGGACTATTGAAAATCTGCAGGGTGTCCTGAACCCGTTTTGCGGGAAAACATGGAGCCATCTGAATGTCCCAACTCAAAAAAGCGACGCAATTTCATGCGTTACACAGCGCGGCAAACCCGCTAGTTCTTTATAATATTTGGGACGCTGCGAGTGCGAAAAGCGTTGAAAATGCGGGTGCAACTGCGGCGGCGACAGGCAGTTGGAGTTTGGCAGCCGCGCAAGGGTTCGCGGACGGTGAAATCATTCCGCTCCCGCGTGTCATCACAACTGTGACGGATATCGTGGCGCAAAGTGGTTTGCCTGTCAGCTTGGATTTCGAATGTGGGTATGCGGATGACCTTGCGACGTTGACAAACACTTTTGCTCAAGTGATCGCGGCGGGTGTTGTCGGTGTGAATTTCGAAGATCAGATTTTGGATGGATCAGGTTTGATGCCAATCGAAGATCAACAGGCGCGTATCGTGACTTTGGTAAAGACGGCAGAGCGCGTTGAGATACCGATGTTCATCAATGCGCGCACGGACATATTCTTACAATCAGATCCAGGTCACCATGTGTCGCGTGTCGAGGCGGCGATAGAGCGTGGGCAAGCCTATGCGGAGTCTGGGGCCAGCGGGTTCTTCATCCCAGGACTGACTGATCCAGATGCGATTAGGCGTATTTGTGAGGCGGTCGCTGTGCCCGTCAATATTATGGCTTCAGGTACAGATTTAGATGTCGGCTATATATCTGACCTCGGCGTTTCCCGTGTCAGTTTCGGTCCAAACCCGTTCCGTGATCTCATGGCTAAATTCGATCAAATGGCGCGAAATATTTACGGAAACTCCGACCGATGATTTGGCGGTCGGGGCATTGGATAAGACGCGTTGCGTCTGGATGGATTGGGACGGGTGAGGGTGAGCCTTTTGGCTCCCAAGTTCTAGCCCTTCGCCCTATGCCTTCAATAATGTCTCAACGGCTTCGATTTGTGCGTTAAAACTTGGATCTTCGGCGCGCAGGGCGTCGATGCGTTTGACGGCATGCATGACCGTGGTGTGATCGCGTCCGCCAAAGCGCCGTCCAATATCAGGCAAGGAGCGTTTCGTAAGTTTCTTACAGAGATACATGGCCACTTGGCGGGGACGCGCAATGATACGGGCGCGACGTTTGCTGACCATATCGGTTGGTGTCACAGAGAAGACTTCGCAGACAGCGCGTTGGATACGATCCACAGTGAGACGTTGCCCCATCATGTAACGTGAATCTGAGAGGGTCTCTTGCACGCTTTCCAGCGTGATTGAGGTGCCGAGAAATTCACTTTGCGCGACGATCTGGTTGAAGGCGCCTTCGAGGTCACGTGGCGTCGCATTCATGCGGGCCGCCAAATGATCACGGGCATTTTGCGGGATCGCGAGATCGAGATGTCCACCTGCACGACGGCGCGCGATGAGGCGGTCTAGGATACGCAGGCGTAGCTCATAGTCAGCTGCGCCTATCTTGCAGACCAATCCTGAGGACATGTAGCTCTTCAAGCGTTCTGAGGCTTTCTCGATCTTATCTGGGTGACGATCTGCAGCGATGAGGATTTGTTTGCCACTGTCGACAAGGCTGACGAGTGTGTGGAGTAATTCTTCTTGGCTACCTGGTTTGTCGGCAATGAAGTGGGCATCATCAATCACGAGGAGGTCTACATCGCGCAAGCTCGCCTTAAAGGCGGCAATGCCTTCACGGCCTTGACCGCGAACACTGGCAACAAAGGTTGAGACAAAATCTTCGGCGGAGATGAAACGCATACGTTTTTCAGGATTAGTTTCCCGAATGGTGGTCTCAATCGCGTAGAGAAGGTGGGTTTTACCCATGCCATTAGAGCCATGAATAACGATCGGATTATATTGCGGCGCACGGCCTGTGCCGCATTGGCTAGCGACCTGACGGGCAACGGCCATCGCCAACTCATTTGACGCGCCAACGACGAAGTTGTCGAATGTGAAGCGATCTTTAGGGCTTTCACTAGCTTTTGCGGCTGGGTCTGTGGCTGCGGTGACAGGCGCTGCGGCTTGACCGCTGGCAATAGGTGCTTGCGCTGCACGCCCGGGTACGGCTTTGCGTCCTGCTATGGCGGCTGTTGGGCGGACGGCAGAGGGGTTCGCGGCAAATGCGAGACGACGCGGTGGGTCAACTTGATCATGCTTGTCCCACAGACGACGAACTGTATCTGCGAATTGTGTTTCGATTTTTGAGGCGATGAACCGAGTGGGCGCGGAGAGGGTGACAACGCTCTCATCAGCCTGTGTTATGTGAAGGCGTCCCGTCCAAGAGCGATGGACATTTGGGCCCAAGGCATAGGCCAAATCTGTCTTGACGAGTTTCCACGTATTATGGGCAGACTGTAGCGGGGGCTCGCCAGTATAGAGATCGGGTGCTTTTGCTGTTGTCATATTTTCTGCAACTCTGCCCATGTCAAAACCCTTAGTAGCGTCGCTGAATTTTAAGCCGCACGAAACCTGCGGCTTGAAAATCAGCTCAAGCCTTTGAAACCCTAAATATATTTGGTATCCTGATATGATCACAGCGCCCTGCTGTTCATATCGGGACGTCCCCTCAGTGATGATCCCCGCCCCCGCAGTCTCAACCTCTGACCCTTATTAACCAGTCCATTTTCACAGCGTCAATGTGATAAAATTTGATTCGGGGCCGATTCAATTCTTGACTCAAAAAGAGCATTGAATCGCAACCGTTTTTCTTATGAAAATAAATTCAGCAAAATGAATGGAAAATTTCTTGACTCTAGGCTTGGTCGTATTCTGTCTCTGATTGATCGGCTAAGGTTGTATTAAGTCTAATGAGTCTGTGGTCTGGGCGTTAAATGACCGGAGCCGTTGCCAGCCTTAAAGTGGTGAGACTGGAGATGTTGCGTGTCGGGTGGCTTTGCATGAGTGCCCATACGCAATCATGGCTTCACGCCATCACGCAAGGTTCAAGCATTTGTGCTGATACCAAAATCTAGACATAAAAAAACCGGCCCTTGGGCCGGTCTATTCAAATCTCATATGTCTCTAGGACGTATGGACTAAGCAATCGCTTTAACACGCTTGTTCAAACGCGAAATTTTGCGGCTTGCTGTGTTCTTGTGGAACACGCCTTTTGTGACAGCGCGCATCAAAGCAGGCTCAGCTTGCTTAAGGGCGGCTGTTGCGGCTGTCTTATCGCCAGCTGTGATCGCTTCTTCGACGCGACGAAGGAAAGTTCGTACGGATGAACGACGAGCTTTGTTTACAGCTGTTTTACGAGCCATTTTGCGAACGTTTTTCTTGGCGGAGGACGTATTTGCCATGTGTGTCTCTTTCTAGTCGGTCAGCCCATCTAGGGGCGTATCTGTCAATACACAAAGCCCGCGCGGTGACGCGGGCTGTGTCAAAATCTGCTGGGCATATATAGGGGCTTATCCGGTCCGTCAATAGGCTGTGACCTAGACAGTTCAGCGGCGTGACCCAGTCGCCAGATTAGCGGTTTTTGAAATGCGGCTTCCGCTTCTCGGCAAAGGCGGCCATGCCTTCTTTCTGATCATGTGTGGTGAACATGGACATGAAGGTGCGGCGTTCGAGGCGGATACCTTGCGCGAGGCCCATTTCAAACCCAGCATTGATGGTTTCTTTGGTCATCATCGCAATGGGTTGGCTCTGGCTCGCGATTTTGGCCGCGGCCTCTTTCGCTGTCTCCATCAACTTATCCAGCGGCACAATACGCGAGACAAGTCCTGCGCGCTCGGCCTCTTCGGCGTCCATCATGCGCCCTGTCAAGCAGAGGTCCATGGCTTTAGACTTACCAACAGCCCGCAGTAGGCGTTGTGTTCCACCCATCCCAGGCATAACGCCCAGATTGATCTCAGGCTGCCCGAATTTCGCTGTGTCGGAGGCAATGATAAAGTCACACATCATCGCCAGCTCACACCCGCCGCCCAACGCATAGCCAGACACGGCCGCGATGATGGGTTTGCGAAAACGCTCTGTGGCCATATGGAATTCTTCGAAACGATCATTTTTAAAGAGGTTGAGATATTCGTCCTCCATCATCTCTTTGATGTCTGCACCCGCGGCAAAGGCTTTGTCGTGGCCCGTTAGGATCACGCAACCAATGGCGTCCTCTGCCTCAAGTTTGGATAGGGCTGTTGCCAATTCGCCCATCATGGCGACGTTTAACGCGTTGAGGGCTTTGGGACGGTCCAGTTGGATCGTCGCGACCGCGCCATCGCGGGTAACTTCAATATTATCATAGGCCATTGGAGGAGGGCTCGCTTTATGTATCAGGCAATTGTGTAGCGGGCCGCATAGCGCGTGGGGGAGGAGAGCGCAATCGGGAGGTTAAGTTGCGTTAATGTTCAATACGGCGCACGGATTTGTTCGAAGACATAGGTATTGAAATCATGAACCAGCGCCTCTTTGTAAGGTTTATCCGCATCGCGAGAAAGTTCTGCCCGCATTAACTTCCCACCTTCCGCGAAAAGAATACCGTTTTGATCTACATCAGCCCATTCCCAACTTGGACGTTTTAGGCTTATGCCAAGGTTTTTGTGAACCAGGGTATGCCATTCTGATTCACCGCTTCGTCCATATTTTCTACCATTTCCAACATGTTTTCGAAGTACCCAACCGTTATCTGCCTTACGCGTGAAATCACCATTCAACATATAGTCCCAGCCTTGCCTCCGAAGGCGGCTAAAGAGCCCCAGTGCAGCTATTGTATTGTTTTCAACGATCTTGAATTGACCTGATACCCTTCGATTTTGACCTGATAAATTTCCGGCGAGCATATAAGATCTTGAAGACAGAAATTTGCCGCCTCCTCCCCATGTTCCGCTCCAAGGGTGGAAATCTATTGCTTTCATGAAGGGTGATCTTGCCACCACGGTGTGCGTTCTAAACCCGCCTTGCAAAGCCAAATAAATCCAGTGCTTTCCGTCGGGTGAAACGTCGAGCCTATGCTCGTAAATCCGTCCCTTTAGCCATTGGCCAAGTGTAAACGTATCCGTCGTTCTGTCCCAATTAAACGTGGCGATGTGTTTGGCGGGTCCACGACGGAGAACTAAGGTCCGCGTGGGGTCATCCGAAAATGCGATGAAGAGACGAGCGTTAGATGCCTTCACCCCTGACACACCCCGCAGAAAAACGAACTCCGTCCGCTCTGTACAATCCTTCGAATCGGGGCCTCGCATCCCTTGCAGGGATCGCCCTCGCGGCCATAGACGTCAAAGCTGTGCTGGAAATAGCCAAGCTTGCCGTCCGTATTGGAAAAATCTTTCAGCGAGCTTCCACCCGCTTCAATCGCGGCACTGAGTACATCTTTAATATGTCCCGCGAGCGCGTCGGTTTCTGCGACCTTCAACCGCCCTGCTGCACGACGTGGGCTTATGCCTGTGCGGTAAAGCGCTTCGCAGACATATATATTCCCGAGGCCGGCCACGACACGTTGATCGAGCAGGGCCGCTTTGATCTTAGATTTTTTCCCTTTCAGGGCTTCGCGCAAGACGGGTCCGCTAAAGCTGTTCCCTAGAGGCTCTGGTCCGATATGGTCGAGGCGGTAGGGTTCACCTAAGCCGACCAGCTCCATAAACCCAAAACGACGCGGGTCGTTAAATGTGATTGTCGCGCCCCCCTGAACAGGGTGATCCATCTGAAAGACAACATGATGGTGTTTGGGGTTAGCAGCGTGTTCATGGGTGAAATTGGTGAGTTTAGAATCGCCTTCAATAATGAAGCGTCCGCTCATGCCGAGATGCATATAGAGCGTCTCGCCAGAGGATAATTCAGCCTGCAAGAATTTCGCACGACGAGTCAGGTTCACAAGGCGTTGACCCTGAATACGCTCAACGAAATTTGGGGCAAAGGGGAAACGAAGATCAGGACGGTTCAGCGTGACGCGTTCAAAAACTGCACCTTCCATGACAGGCGCAAGTCCACGCCGAACGGTTTCAACTTCGGGGAGTTCAGGAATCTTAAGAAGCCTTACCCGTGCTCACGGCGACCATCGCGGCGCGCAATGTTCGTTCGCCGATTTTGAAGCCATTTTGCATGACTGTGGCCACGTTGCCTTTGTCTTCATCAGACGGAAGGTTCGCTACGGCTTGATGGACATTTGGATCGAATTTTGTGCCGACACCCGGAACGGCTGTCACGCCGTGACGTGCCAAAACGGCCATGAGGTTTTTCTCTGTCAGCTCGATACCTTCGACGAGGTTCTTTGCGTTGTCGCCCAATGTGGATTTATCCGTGCCTTCCAAGCTCCGCAGAGCGCCAGCGAGGTTGTCATGCACAGAGAGGACGTCATTGGCAAAGCGTTCGATCCCAAAGATACGCGCTGCGTTGACTTCTTTTTCGGAGCGACGTTTGACGTTTTCAGCTTCAGCCATCGCGCGCAGGGCTTGATCCTTGAGCGTGGCGAGCTCTAGTTCGAGTTCCCCAATACGAGCAATCGCGGCTGCGCCAGCGTCCGGCGCATCTGCATCTATGTCGCTTACGTTTTCTGGCGTATCTTTATTGGCTTGTTTATCAGCTTTTAGGATGTCATCTGCCGCCGCTTGAACGGCTGCGCGGCGTTTCGATGCGGATTTTTCGGACTCAATTTCGCCCATCAAATCGTCCCACTCGTCTTTATCAGCAGGTGTGTTGTCAGCCATTGTCATGGGTGTCTCTTTTCTTTTGCCGTTCTCTATACCAAGCTAGCCTAGCGGTGAAGCAGGCGACCCAGCAATTGCGCCGTATAATCCATCATCGGAATTACGCGCGCATAGTTTAATCGTGTTGGGCCAATCACGCCCAAAGCTCCTAAAATATTCGACTGTTGATCACGGTAAGGTGCAATCACAACAGACGAACCCGACAAAGAGAACAAAGGATTCTCTGAGCCGATAAAAATCTTCACGCCATCTGCATCCTCGGTTCGGTCCATCAGGTCGATCAACTCTTCCTGACGTTCCAAATCGTCAAATAATTGAAGTATGCGCTCCACATCGGTTCGGGCTTCCAAATTGTCAAGTAAGTGGGACTGTCCACGGACAATCAAATTGCGTCTTTGTCGATATTCGGATGAGGCACCCGCCGTTGAACCCGATGATGACCATTGCGCGAGGCCCTTTTTGATCAGGGTTGCGGCGGCCGCATCGATCTGCGCTTCGCCAGCTGCGATTTCCGCCAACACGTCTTCGCGTGCCTCCGACAGGCGGCGGCCTTTTAAGCGGGCGGATAGAAAGTTTCCTGCACGCTCCAAGCTGCTGGGGAGGACCCCTGCGGGACGCGCCATGATACGGTTTTCCACGGCGCCGTCTTCATAGACCAAAACGACTAAGGCTTGATTGGAATCTAAGTTCACAAATTCGACATGGCGCAATGCGCGTTCTTGAGCGCCTGAGAGCGGGGCCAGCACCAAACCTGCGCCGCCCGTCAATCCTGCTAACATGGCTGAAGCATTCCGCATCAGGGCGTCAGGGTCTTGTCCTGCGGCGGCCAGTTTTGCCTCGACGGTATTACGTTCCGTTTTCCCAATGTCTCCGATTTCGAGCAAGCCATCGACGAACAGCCGCAACCCCGCTTGGGTTGGTACACGTCCTGCGCTGGCGTGAGCGCTGGTCAACAGGCCATATCGTGACAATTCCGCCAGTACGGAGCGAATAGTTGCGGGCGATAGGGATCGACCCTCAGACAGCGCCAAAGTTTTGGAGCCAACGGGTAACCCAGATTCAAGATAACCTTCGACCACATCGCGGAAAATATCGCGCGCGCGCAGATCCATATCAGCCAAAGAAAAGGCGGGTGTGAATGTAGGGGTAACAGACATCTGTCTCTATTTGTGGGTAAGCCGCGCGGGTTTCAATCCCTGCCGTTGCTTAATTAACTACAGTCGCCGTCCATTTCAGCAATCCAAGCTTCGATCAGGGCCACACCTTCGGTGTGCGCGAGGCTACGACCAAGTTCTGGCATCATCGCAGCAGGGTCCGTCGAAGCAAGGCGATAGGTCAAAATAGAGTCTTCGGGTTTGCCCGGAACAATATCAAACAAACGATTGCCAGTGCCTTGTCCTGCAGCGATCGGCAGTTTGCATCGCCCCAAGGCTACGGCGCTTGCATTGGGTTCTAGATTTAAACCTGACGTGTCCGCAGGCCCAACGGGGTTATGGCAATGGGCGCAATTTATATCGAGATAAGCGCGAGCACGTTCATCAAGTGACGCCGAAATATCTTTCCAAGTTGCACTCTTGGGGGCTGTTTTTGGCACATCCTGAAGATAGCCAACAGCTTTCCATTTCGTCAATTGCCCGGCCTCACCATCCGCATAGTTAAATGTACGGTTCAGATGACGCGCACGTGGCCCAATAGGGTGTATCTCTTTTGTTGTGGCGTTGGTTGCATGACAGCCCGCGCATTGGTTGGAATTTGGGACAACATAAGCAAAGTCCTTTGTTGTCTCACCCGCGTCCAGCGTGAGAATTTGTAAATCACCTGCGCGTTTCAACGTGGCCTCTGATTGGTCCGCATTCCAAACATAGGGTAGGGCCGCCCAGCCTGTCTCGCGATGGACAAGCAGACGCGTTTCTACCAATCGGACATCATCCAAATTAAATCCCGACTTGAGGCGGGCTTGGGTAGTATCAGGCGACTTTAGAACGCGACCGTCGGTTCCTTTGGGGTAGTAGAATGTTTTACTGATAATCGTGCCGACAGGGAAATCGAACGTCTCGCGGGCTTGGTAATTCGCCGTCGTGCCATCAGGCATCCAAACGGTTCGTAATTTATGCGCATAGTCGGAAAATAGAGGCGTGTTCAGGTCATAAGGTAAGACACGGTCGGATAATTCTATCTGACCCCTGTCTATATGAAGAAGCCCCCAAGCGCTGAGCGTGTCGGGATTCTCATTTGCGTGAAAAACGGGCGCGATGTCTGTTTTTGAGGAACAAGATATCAAGCCTAAGGTAGCGCAAAATAGAAGCAGGCGCTTGATCATTCCACACCCGGAATTGAGACGGCTGCCAATCGTGGTAAGGTACAGTTTACGCCTTCAACCTTGGCGACTGGATTTTTATACCCTCCAGGCCCGTCCGCATTCATCATGGTTGCGTCGCCATTGTCCAAGCAGATACGCAATTTGGCAGGCATTTTACCGTCGACATATTTACCTGTGTCCTCAAATCCATCCCAGAGGACGTCTGGGAAACGGCCTTTCAGGCCATAAAGCGCAACTTTCAACGCCTTTAGGTCCAGACCATCAGGTCGATCTCCGCCACCTGAAAATACATTATCATGAATGTAGATCGACTCGGGATAGGCGTCGTAACCCTCAACCGTGTTGTCTTCCGAATAGTTGGTCGAATAGACACTGGAAATGATGATATTTGCGGTTCGGTTGTCCTTTATTTCATTGCCAAAAATTTCAACATTATCATTCGAGTTAATAACAATGCCTGATCCCGCGGGGACACTCGCGACGGGTGTGCCTTTGTGACCAAAATTCTTCGTATTATTTTCGGTGATATTATTATTGAAAATACGGGTTGTGTGCCCTTCTTGACTGAGAGCAGGCATATTGAAAACGAGGATGCCACCTGTGTTATTTATGGCTACATTGTCGTACACATCGGCGTCGATCGTGTTTTCAATCTCGATGCCCGCAACATTATATTCGGCCCGATTATTGCGGACGATGACGTTCTTAGATTGCCCAACATAGATACCCGCGTCAGACGCGCCGATCGCGACGTTACCTTCCATCAAGACATTCGTCGTTTGAACGGGATAAATGCCATAGGCGCCATTTTTTGTATCGGGTCCATTTGTCCATTCTGTTCGCACATTTCGGATGGTGATATTATTGCCTTCATTCACTTTCAGCGCATCTCCGACCGAATCTTCAATCGCAAGGTCTTCAATCGTGAAATCACTGGCCGTCACGAGAAGGCCTTCTGCGCCTGCGATTTGACCTTTGAAGGAGAGAATGGATTGATCCATGCCAGCCCCTCGCAAGGTCACGCCGTCTATGTTCAAGCTGAGACTGCGTTGAAAATTATGTGTGCCCGCGGGGATGACGATGACGTCCCCGGCTTTTGCGTCCAATAACATGTCTTGGAAACGTTGGGCGAAATCTGAAGGTTTGCTTTCAACATCAGCGGTGTCAGCCGAGCAACCTGTTAGGCCAAATACAAGGGTAAGCGCGAGTGTGGCAGCGCCCATTAAATGTGTTCTGTGCATAGTATTCCCCTAACATGGCAAGGCAGCCTTATCTGGCGGCTCTCGCAGGATGACCTTAGGGGCGCAAGGACAGGCTGGACAAGCTCAAATTTGAGAAGACGACTGTCGGAAAAATTGTAATTGTGAAATTTGGGAACAAAAAAAGGCGCACCGGTTGGGGCACGCCTTTGCATTCAATATGTGTGGAGGCTTAGAATAATTTCTTCGCCATGCCAGCCAAACCACCGAGGCCGCCAACAGATTCTAGAAGGTTTCCACCACTGCTGGCTTTGTCAACGAGCTGTGGAAGCGCGCTTGTGAGGCTTTCCAGCAATGAACCTTCGTCCGTGCCGAGCTTTGCTGCCGCGGCTGCGACTTGCTCGCCGCCAAGAACGTCTTTGAGTTGATCGACTGAAACAGGCGCATTTTCGCCATCACCCAACCAAGAAGAGGCCACATCGCCGAGGCCTTTTTCTTTGAAGCTACCGACGAGGCTGCCGATGTCCATTTTGTCGCCGCCGCCCAGCAAGCCGTCCATGACGCCACTGATTGCATCGCTGTCGCCACCCAATTTCTGAGCGACCATATTCATAGCGAGTTTCTTAAAATCCATTTTTATATCTTTCAGTTCGGGTTGAGGCAGATGTTCGACCTCGATTAAACTTCACCCGTACCTTGTCATATAATATCTTAGCTGAACCTAACCCAACTGAATTGATGACGCAGAGTTGTGAAGGCTCTAAGCCAGTGTGGTTACCTCCGCATCTAGGACCTAATCCGATCGCCAAAGCCGCCAAAAAATCTTCCGTAAAAAAAGCGGCATTAAAAACCTCGGTCAAAGAAACAGACCTCTACGGCCCCGTCAAAGCGCATTTCGTGGCGTTGGGGTATGAGGTTAAAGGCGAAGTCGGTGCGGCGGATATGGTGGCGATCCGTTCTGGCGCAGACCCGCACGCGAAAGGTGCACTCGAACCCGTCATCATTGAGTTGAAAACGGGCTTTACGCTCTCGCTGTTTCATCAGGCCATCAATCGTCAATCTATGACGGATCAGGTCTATATCGCCGTTCCGCGCAAGACAGGCAAAGCGGCACTGGTTGCGATACGACGCAATAAAATGCTCTGCCGTCGTTTGGGTATTGGATTGATAACGGTACGTCTCTCGGACGGGGCCATCACGGTGCATTGCGATCCTGCCGCTTTCACACCGCGCAAGATCAAAGCCCGTAAGACCAAACTCCTCTCTGAATTCGAAAATCGCCACGGGGATCCGAATAAGGGCGGCATGACATCAGTTGGGATGATGACGTCTTACCGCCAAGGGGCGCTGCGCTGCGCCAAGGTCCTCCATGATGAAGGGGCCTGCAAAGCCGCCTATGTCGCGAAAATGGCAGGATTCGATAAAGCGCGGAATTGCATGGCGTCTAACCATTACGGCTGGTTCGAAAAAGTTGACCGAGGCGTCTATGGTCTCACGGCAGAAGGTGCGAAAGCCTTAGAGGGGCATGCGGACGAAGTCGCATCGATGATGTAATCCTCACGCTTTCGGGTTAAAAAACATAACTCCGCATGGTCATATGATCTCAGACGTGTAGCTTGCGAGCATATTCGCAGTTTGAATATGCAACGACGTCAATACGACTTTAAGGTAAAAGATGATCCGCCACGGACAGCGACCCTCCACTTTCATCGCATCATTTTTTGACAGCCTGAGGAGTCTCAAAACGATCTCAATGGGTCTGCGGAGCCTGTGTCTCTCGATTGCTATATTTATGTCGACTGCGGCGTCTGCGGCTGGGATTGACGAGACCATTAATGCGACGGTCCAGCCCGTCACGGATAAGTTGGCGGCCTTTATTTTCTATTCCGTTCGCATTGGAACGGCAGATGTACCGCTGATCGTGTGCTGGCTTATTTTCGGCGCTATCTTTTTTACGGGCTATCTTGGGTTTATTAATGTGCGTGGGTTCAAACATGCGATTGATATTGTCAGTGGGAAGTTTTCAGACCCACTACATGACGGCGAAATTTCACATTTCCAAGCCCTGACGGCGGCCGTGTCTGGAACAGTTGGAATTGGTAATATCGCAGGTGTCGCCATCACAGTTTCCGCGGGGGGACCGGGTGCAATTTTTTGGCTAATCGTCGCGGGCCTCATCGGGATGACGACGAAATTTGTCGAATGTACGCTGGGTGTCAAATATCGACAAACCAATGCAGACGGCAGTGTTTCTGGCGGGCCGATGTATTATTTGAAACATGGCTTGGCAAAACGTGGCATGACGGGTTTCGGCAAATTCTTGGGCATGTTCTACGCAATCAGTATCGTAATCGGCTGTTTGGGGATTGGCAATATGTTCCAATCCAATCAAGCCTATGTTCAGCTCTTGCAGGTCACAGGCGGGGAGACGGGCGCGTTGGCTGGCAAAGGCTGGCTCGTTGGTTTAGTCCTCGCGATTATTGTTGGCGCAATTGTGATTGGCGGGATTAAATCGATTGCGAAGGTCACCGTCCGCCTCGTGCCATTTATGATCCTGCTCTATATTGTGGGTGCAGTCATTGTGATCGCCATGAATGGCGCGCGTGTACCTGGAGCCATTGCCGCTATTTTTGTGGGCGCCTTCACAATGAAAGGCGTCACGGGCGGCGTCTTGGGCATCATGATCATTGGCTTCCAACGCGCAGCCTTTTCTAACGAAGCGGGTATCGGGTCCGCAGCCATTGCGCATTCTGCCGTGAAAACGGAAGAGCCATTGACCGAGGGTTTTGTCTCCCTGTTGGAGCCTTTCATCGACACTGTGGTAATTTGCACCCTAACGGGCCTCGTTCTTCTGACGGCCTTCCCGACGGAGTATTTAATGGGCGGCGGCGTTGTCGGTATCGAGCTGACCTCTTCGGCGTTTGAAAATTCAATCCCTTGGTCGCCGCTGCCGCTCTCCTTTGCCGCTATCATGTTTGCTTTTTCGACCATGCTGGCATGGGCTTATTACGGAACAAAGGCTTGGACCTATATTTTCGGTGAAAGCAAAAACAAAGAGCGTGTCTTTAGTTTTATATTTTGTATCTTCATTGTCATTGGGGCTGCGGTTCAACTCGAAGCCATTTTGGATTTCGCAGATGCACTGATCTTTGTTATGGCGATCCCAAATCTCATCGGACTCTATATCATGGCTCCAGAGGTGAAAGCAGATTTGAAAGTCTATTGGGCCGCCAGAGATCAGCTGAAAAAGACGGAAGCGATCTGACGATAAATTGACTTTCGAGTGTGTAGGAGTTTGAACTAAGTGGCCCGCGTATGACTCGGTTTTTCAAATATTTCAGCGGAATACGTTTCAAAGACCGCCACCTGCATATCGCCTCGACGGGGGCGGTGATTGCGATCGACAAAGCCTTCCGACATAGCGCCGTTTCCGTCTTGAAAATATTTGCCTATTTCAAAGCCCGTCAAATAAAACACATCTTCTCGCGCCCAAAACCCAAGGGCACACTCGCCTTTTATCCGCAAACACCAGGGCCGTGGTATAATATCTGGCAGGTCGCGCAATTGGCGGGATTTAAAATCACAGATGATATTTCTACCGCCGATTATACATTTATTTTCGAAGATAAAACATTTTCCGAATATGATAAAAATTTCGCAGAAGGGTCAGACACCGTACTGCTTAATCATCATATTGATGATATTTCGAAGGACCACGTTGCGGATGTTTTCGAAGCTGTCTTTGGCTATGCATTGCGCATTGATCCCACGACGTATGAAGGGCGTGCCATCCGTAAATCAAATAGCAACGGCACGCATGATGGGGCGGTTATGGACTTCCCCATTGCGCCAGATGAGGTCGACGTTGACCAAACTTATCAACGCCTCATCGATAGCACATTTAACGGAAATACGGCAGAGGACCTGCGCGTCGCCTATGTCCTCGGTGAAATCGCCTTGGTCTATCACAAACGCAAACCGTTGAATGATCGTTTCGGCACGCATTACCTCAGCCTGGATGTCAAATCCGCAGACGAAGTTTTCTCGATAGAAGAGATCGATTTAATTATTTCATTCTGCAAAAAAATAGGTCTCGATTTCGGCGCGGTCGACGTGATGCGCGATAAACATAGTGGCAAAATTTACATCGTCGACGTCAACAAAACCTGCATGCCTGTATTGAGTTTGGGATTGCGGGAGCAGGTGAGGGCGCAGAGGCGGATGGCTGTGGTGTTTGCTAGAAAGTTAGCTTCCTATGGTAAACGCGTCCGCTGAACCTTACTCATTTTTAGGCGCATCTCCTAACGCATCATAGACCGCGCGGCGAAATTTGGCTTGGGAGGCCCCGTCAAATGGTTGTACCTGAATAAAGAAAACAGCGGTGAGATCAGTCGTTGGATCAACCCAGAACATCGTACTGGCCGCGCCATCCCAGAAAAACTCACCTGTCACGCCAAAGGGTTCTTTTTCATTTAGGGGTGGAGCTGTTCGTACGGCAAAGTTTAGGCCAAAACCCATTTGGCCTTTTGACGGCAGAAAGGATCGCTTGGTTATCCCGGAGGGTAGATGATCTTTTGCCATGAGCGCGATGGTTTCAGGTTTTAGTATTTGAACGTCTGCGAAACGGCCTTCATTTTGAAGCATCAAGGCAAAGCGCATGTAATCATCCAATGTAGAGATCAGCCCAGACCCTCCACTCGTCAGCACAGGCTCTTCGGTGGCAAAGCTATAAATTTCGGAATCCGCGATTCGCGTTAACCTGCCTTCTTCATCTAGGGTGTAATGCGCCGCGATACGCGGTTTTTCGATAGGTGCTACGAAATAGCTTGTCTCTTTCATGCCCAACGGACCCAGCACACGATCTGTCACCAGGTCTTTATAGGGTTGACCCGTTAGAGTCTCAGCCAATCGTGCTTGCACATCGACGGATACGCTATAGCTCCATTCGCTTCCGGGTTGGCAATATAAAGGTATCTCTGCGAGTTCCTCGCTAAATTGCGATAGAGGTTTCGACGGGTTCAAAACATCCGCAGTGTTCATCATTTCTGAAACGGGGTCGTCGCCCCAGCCATAGCCAAAACAGGATGTATGGCGGAAAATATCGATAACCTTGATGGGGCGATCAGGGGCTTCCAGAATGAGACTGCCATCTTCAGCTTGTCCCGCATAAACTTGTACGTTTGCATATTCAGGTAGGTATGTTTTCAGCGGAGCGTCCAGATCAAACAAGTCTTCTTCATAGAGTGACATCAACGTCACCCCCGTGATCGGCTTGGTCATGGAATAAATCGCCGCTAACGTATCGCGACGGAAAGGGGTTTTTGATTCCGCGTCGGCTTGTCCAAATGCACCGAAGTAAACTTCCTCACCCCCCTGATAAATGAGAGCGGAAACGCCTGTGACGGCGCCGTCAGAGACGAGTTCAGAGAGGGCAACATCAACGATAGCTTTGTCGAATGCGATATGCGGGTCTGTCACCTGTTGCGAGGCGTCGCAGGCGACGAGAGCTAAAAGACTAAAACTGAGTCCTAAATTACGTAACATTACATGTCTCCCCAATGTACGAGGGCAATCTGTAGAGCAGAGCGCGCCTTCCGCCAAAAGGAAATTTACTTTCTATGATTCATTTATCGTCCAACAGGCGGCGGGGGTGTTTGCCTTCGACCATGCCCATAAAGGGGGGATGGATAGAGTAACCAAGCAAACGTTGGATGTTTTCAGAAAAAGTTTTAACACGTGTTGTTGGAATCGAGAGCGAGAAATTTTCCTGGGTTCGGCAAAAGGGTGCGCAATATTGTGCGGTTAAACACATGCGTGGACTATCGGATTGGTTGTTGCCGCCCCCATGCCAGAGTGTTCCAAGGAAAAACAAAACAGACCCCTTGGGCATCACAGCCTTGATGCGCTTTGCTTTGTCATCTGGCGTCGGCATGCGGTCGCCCCACAGGTGTGATTGCGGGATGAGGACTGTTGCGCCATTTTCTTCGGTGAAATCATCAACGGCAATGATGGTTGCCGCGCCCAATGCGCGCCGTGGTCTGGGCCAAGGATAAAAACCGTCATCATAATGCAGTGGCTGCGCGGCTTCATTAGGGTGAATATTGATCACTTGTAATTGTGACAATAAATAATTGGGTTCAAAAATACGATCCAGCAAACCCAATATTAGGGCATGCTCCACTATTGGGTTGGCAATGTCCGTTTCTGCCATCATCGTGTAAAGACGTTGGGTCGCCAACCCTTCGAAATTATTACGTCCCGTGTCATGTTTAAAACGTGGCTCTACATCGGCTTTCAAAGTGTCCATTTCCTCGGGCGAAAAAAGGTTTTCTAGGATAATATATCCGTCGCGAGTCACCGCTTCCATGACAGAATCAATGAGGGCAGGATCGAGTTTTCCCTGTGACCCCGCCGTAGATTTATACCGCCCCGACAGGTCAGATGTAATCGTTTCAGATGTGACAATGCGGTGGCTCATGACGGCAGCTTATCAACATAGATAAAAACACCAAGATAAATTGGGGATGTTACCTTAGGTATGGTGAGTGAGGATTGGGCCGTCTGTCGTCGACAAATAGATGAAGGGTTCATATAGTCAGATATGATGAGAACACGAACGACATCTATTAAAACCGTCTGCGTCTTGCTCTTATTTATATCGGGTGGATGTCAGGTTGGGACCGAAACGCAAAATGAAGCGGTGGTTAAGGTTCCCGCGATTGAAGCTGACGTCTCTGACCCTAACCCCGTGGACGTCAGCTGGATGACGTCGCATAGAACGCCAAGGATTGTCGGGAAAGGTGATCCTTTAAACTGTCCGCAAGTGCTAACGGCGCAGTCCTTTCATGATCGATGGCGTGAAACGCAAGTCTTACGGTTTTGGGTTGGTGACAATCCCGCATTTGATCAGAGCGAAGAAGACGCATGCAAAGGCGATTTGAAAAAAATATGGTCTGATCTTGGTCGATTTCAGGATGCGGTTCAGGCGCACATGCCGCAAATTAGAAGCGTTTCTTATTCTTTGCGGGATTTCCCAGAAACTGACCGTGCTCTTAGAGTTTTTATTGATGAGGCTGCTACGGCGTCGTCTCTGCGTGAAAAGTTGGACGCCATGGACCGCTCGACATTGGAGGGTGGGATGAACGTAGACCATACAATTCTTCGGTTCATTTTTGAACAGCAGGAAGCCTATTTCAAAAAAGAGCATATGCCGATCATACGGGCGGCAATGTCTCAACCAGATTTAGTTTTTGAGTATTATGATTCAGAAAAACTGAGCTATTGCTACCATCCCTACAAAATTTGTCGGGGGCTAGACTACAAATTTTATAAAAGTGACGACAGCACGTTTCAGTTAGAGCGTCTCGGCGCGCCAAGAGATTCGATTAGTTTTTTAAAACCTTGAAGACTAAATCTTCGCTGTCACCGCGATCGCCACACGACATCCCGCTTCGATTACGCCGCTGAGTAGGCGGTAGGCTGGGGCGTCTTGAGCGCCGCCTGCGATGGCTGTTTCGCGGTGGTGGAGTTCGTCTTCGCGGAATTCGAGGAAGGTCGCGGCGAGTTCGGGTTCTTCTTCCGCGCAGGCTTCCGCCTGTTCCGCGTAATGTTCCTCAATCACTGTTTCGACGGCTTCGGTGCAAGCATGAGCCGCTTTTTCACCCATCAACGCAGTCACAACGCCAAGGCCATAGCCCGCGACATTCCAGATCGGTGTCATGGCGGTTGGTCGGACATTGCGTTCAATCAGCAGCTTATCGAAGGCATCGAGGTGTTTCTGCTCTTCGGCTTCCATCTCGGCCAGTTGCGCCGCCATGGGCTGGGTGGCGGCTTGACGGCGAAAGACGGCTTGCTGCCCGCGGTAAATCGCAACCGCGCCATATTCACCTGCATGGTCAACACGCAACATCTCAGCAATTCTTGGGTTCGTCTTTTTGGTCATCATTTCACCTTAGATGTGGCGATCCAGCCCGCACTTATCAGGGAGATCATAGCGTTCCATCCCGCCATCGACAGGCCGAGGAAGTGCCAGACGGCTTCGGAACAGGCAGGGGGACGGATATTCTTGTCGAGGAAGGCCAGCGGATCATTCCCGTCAACGGCCAGTGTCCGCAAATCTCCGCCGAGGCAGGTCGGAGGCGCTTCGAAAATACCGTATTCCACGCCCGTGTGCCACGCCGCGTAGAAAAAGCTCACGAGGAGGGCCGCCACCAGCACCCATTTCAGAATGGCTTCGGCCTTCACCCCAATTGCGCGCAAGATCAACCACATCGCCGCCACCGCCAGCACCGCTTTGTGCGCGTGACGCTGCCAGTAACACATCTGGCAGGGCGCATAGCCAAAGCCATATTGAAACGTCCACGCACCAACCAGCAATCCACCCGAGACGAGCAACGTGATCAGCGGCGCAGCGCGGCGGGTGTGTAATTTTGTGAGTATCGAACCAATCATGCTCTGCCCTATAATCATGCGTAAA
>CALHXF010000191.1 GCA_938040095.1 uncultured Caulobacterales bacterium | reverse complement strand
TTCACAAGTGACACAACAAGTGCGTCTCCATCTGGATCACTATCATTGGACGTGATCACATTCGACGTAATAGCCGCGTCTTCCGTCGCAACCAATGGATCGTTCATCGCATCAGGGGCATCATTCACGCCTGTGACAGTGTAAGTCACAACGGCCGTATCGATACCGCCTTCGCCATCGCTAATTTGATAGACAACTTCGGTAATGCGGGTCTCGCCGACACCGAGGTCTTCGAACTCGCCATTGGCATCAAAGGTTGCCGTTCCGTTTGGAAGGATCGTAAAGATACCGCCTGTTGAACCTGCAACGGGCAGACCAACATTCGCCCCATCCAAAACAGTGCTAAGCGCGGCCACATCATTGCCCGGCATCACACGAATTACGCCTAAGGCGTCACCGTCAGGGTCGCTGTCAATTGTTGCGCCATTAATGGCAAAGACATCAAAGCTATCTGCCGTCTCTGCCTCTGTGCCAGTAACGGCATCATTCGCAGCAATAGGGGCTGGGTTCGTGATCGTGTAGGTAACATTTGTTGTAATGGTCGAGCCATTGCCGTCAGTGGCCATGACTGCGATTGTGTGGACGCCGTTTACGCCACCTTGGGACGCATCCGCATCTAGCGTGCCAGAAATAACACCTGTCGCCGCGTTAAATGTAAGACCTGCTGGAAGATCGGCAGATGCAATACTTAGGACCACTGTATCATTGGTATCTGCGTCAGAGAAATATGGCGTCAAATTCAACGACGTTGTCGCGGTAGAATCCACACCCGTTTGCGCAGGAATATAATTCAGTGGATCAGCAGGTGGGTTTGGATCACCTGGGATCACTGGTGTGATAGGATCATTTTCGCCCGTTACAGTATAGGTAACTGTCGCCGTGTCTGTGCCGCCTGCACCATCGTCAATTTGATAGACGATTTCTGTGACGCGAGTTTCGCCGACGGCGAGGTCTTCAAACTCACCATTGGTGTCAAAACTCGCAGAGCCATTGGGATTGACTGTAAACAAGCCACCTGTGGAGCCCGCAACTGCGGAGCCTACACCTGTGCCGTTCGCAGCGGACGCCAGTGGCGTCACATTATTGCCCGTCAGAACCCGCGTGACAGTGATCGCGTCGCCATCAGGATCACTGTCCATGGCGACGCCGTTATTTGCAAAAACGTTGAGAGAAGTTGTCGCACTTTCTGTGCCACCAGCCGTATCATTTTCAGCAATCGGCGCATCATTAGGGTCACGATAATCTAAATCGTTGACCAGCGGTGTTGCGGTGCCGACGGAGGCATCTCCGCCTGCGTCAGGGAGTGTTCCGTCTAGCGGTGAAACACCTTCATTGACGTTAAAGCCGTCCGATGCATCACCTGTCAGCTGTGTTTCAAACACATCAAACAAGCCGTCGCCATCAGCATCCGTCGTGGCATTTGAAAGGCCCGTAGCAGGCGTTGTTCCAAGCCCAGCTTCAGCTGTGTCATTTGAACCATCATTATCGGAGTCTGTGTCCAAGTAATCAGGCAATAGATCTGGCGTGGCTGCACCTGCATCAGAATTTACAGGATCAACAACTGCATCTGCGGACATCGCAGCGACTTCACCCGCTCCAAGAACACCATTGACGCTGCGGTTATCATAATTATCGTCAAGACCGTCACTATTGGCGTCAACCATGGCCATTCCGGTTCCCGATGGTGCGATGTAACCTGCCGTGGTTTGAGCTTCGATATTGTCAGTAATACCGTCGTTATCGGTATCGATATCGAGGTAATTAAGAATTCCGTCGTTATCAGAATCTAAGATCGTACCTTCAATCACGTCCAAAACGCCATCATTGTCGTTATCAACGTCACGTATATTCGCAACGCCGTCATTATCAGTATCTAATTGATCGCGGAAAGTTAGATTCCTGTTTATGCCGTCGACGTTGGAAAGATCAGCCGCAAGATCTGGATCAGCGGAAAGGTCATATTCAGATATATTCGAAACCGTTGCGCCATCAGGCGTCGACACATTTTCGTCATTGACATCATAGCCGTCATTGACGTCCACGCCTTCAAAGACATCTGCGAGACCATCGCCATCGCTGTCGCCAGCCGTGTAAACTGTCGGACCGCCATCACCGCGTTCAGCCACGTCAAGTATTCCATCGTTATCGGAGTCAGGATCAATGAAATCTGCCCCACCCAAACCATCTGTGTCTTCTGGTGTTAAACCCAGAGATCCAGCGCCATCGACCGTTCCATTTGGCGTTGCGTCATAAACATCATCAAGGCCGTCGCCATCGGCGTCGCCCATAAGCAAGCCACTACCAGATGGCGCAATATAACCTTCTGTTGTTTGTGCTTCGACATTATCAGTGATGCCATCATCATCAGAATCGATATCAATATAATTTGCGATACCGTCACCATCGCTATCTAAAGACTCTCCAACTCCAGCAATACTGAAAGACCCACTTTGGAAAAACATCCAGGAACTCAACTGCTGATCAAGAATGTCCGCAACGCCAAGTTTAATCGTATTTAAACCTGCATTTAGTGTCACTGAGAACGTCAATTCCACAGTAAATCCGTCGGCTTCAAAGTTTGTCGTCGGGCTCCCAAACGGATTGTCTACATACTGAGCCGAGTTATTAGTTGTGTTGATTGCGTCAATGGAAAGCTCTGAACCATCCCCGGCCAGAGCAACATTCACCCCATTTACGAAAACTCTTGCGGCATCGAAGAAGCCAGACCCCACATATTCCAAATATTCATCTGACCCAAATATAAAAGTGCCCGTGAAAGTTTGGGGCTCATCAAGTGTAATCTCAAATTCCAGAGACGCGACGTCGACATTATTTGCTCCGAAATCGGCGTCAATGTTACCAAGGCCAGCGGTTCCAGGTCCGATACCATCTGATGTGTTTGAGGTCGTAAGTTCATCTAGGTAACCAGAACTAAATACGACACCGGTCGAAAATGTGCTAACCGCATTGGGATTCCCAGATGTATCAGTCACTTGATCAAGGTCTGTGAAAACTCCAATTTGCGAGTCTGCGTTTGTTGCGCCTGCGCCGACGACGGAAACATTATCAACATAGGAAGACACGTCTGTTCCGAAGAGGACATTCAAAAGAGCCTGGGGTGTCATTGTCCCAGCAGAAGTAACGTCAAATGTAGAATCCACGTCCTCGCCATAGGTTCCGGGTGCTGCCGGTGGTTCGACATATCCCTCTTCGACGTCTAAAATTCCGTCATTATCATCATCAATATCGTCAGCATTAATGACACCGTCGCCGTCCGTATCTGCTGCAATGGACACTGCAAAAACAGAAGCAGATAAAGAAGAAGCGTCGAACGGAGCCATGCCCCCAGAATCATCTGGAACTGTGGAAGGTGGGTTTGACGCGGTTCCAAAAGAGCCGTCCCAAACTCGGAAATCAAGTTGTGCGTTCCCCTCAAATCCGGCGTTCGCGACAAATCGTAATACAGCATTTGCATCCATCAAGAGAGCTTCGCCGTCGGGTACAGGGGTTGCATCCGTATTTTCGGAATCACCCAGCTGGAAATCTGTCCACTCGTGATCAACTACATCCGTGCGCAAATACTGCCAGACACCTTGGCTCTCATTGGCAGAAATAATTCCGATACCGAAATCAACTTGTTCAAAATCTGAAACATCTAATTGCGCCAACAAATCGGCAACAGAAATCAATCCTAGATCAGCTGCCGTTTCACCTGCTCCCAAACGGGTCAAAACATCTGCTTCTATCAAAGCCGCTGAAAACGCCGAGCTTGCAGGTGTAACAATGAGAGTAGGCGTGGACGTATCACCACTTCCAACTTCCACAACTGTACCATTTGACAACGGGTCCACAGTTGGTGTTGGCGCATCATTCACCGATGTGCCGTTAATTGTCATTGTCGACGCAGCAGCAGAGAACGCCAAGCCATCATTCACGCTATAAGTGAAGCTAGCGTAATTTGCGCCGCTTTGGTTTGTACTCGGCGTAAAGACAAGGTTTGGAATATCTGCAACGGCAATCACCTGTCCATCCGTCACGTCAGTGCCGTTCAGCTCAAGCGCGCTTCCAGCGGGCAAAGTCTGTGTATCAATTCGAACAGAGGCGAAGCCATCACTATCAGCATCGGTGTAGTTGAAATTAGCGGCAGCAAAGGTGTGCGTAGCGTCTTCCACAAAACTAACGGCCCCGCCTGTTGATGTTGGTCGAGTATTCACCGCAATAGACCCTGCAGAGGCGGAGCCAGCTTCACCGAGCTCATTCGTGACCGTATAATTAATCAATCGATTACTGGCAACTTCACTGGTTGTCGTAAAGCCAAGCGTTTGTATGGCCAAATCAAATTGCGCTTCGGATAAAGCGAATCCGCCCGTAGTTTCTAATATGATTTCAGTCGCGGTTTGGGACTGAACGCCAATATTAGCGGGAAGGTTTGCGGCATCCACCGTCAGGCTATCACCTGTCTCTGGATTAGTTAAAACAACGCGGAGTTCATCAATGTCTCCTACGACATTTTGTATCGAGACATCCACATCCGCAATTGCAATCGTATCGCCAGACCCAATTATATAGTTTGAATTATATGCATTTCCTATCGCGCCTGATGAATCGTCACCATCCAAATCAATCGTGGCCTCACCGCGAAAAGCAATGTGATATGTAAAGGTTTGTGCAGTCCCGGGGTCATCCAAGTTGAATTGTATGCCCAAGCCATTATCGGTATTTGGGTTGGCATCGACAGTGTTAACGATATCCCCACCATCGTTAATTCCGACACCTGGTGAACCCCCATAAAGGTTTGCACCGTTATATTGTGCCGAATAAAACTGATCGAATTCTTCCCCGCCCTGCTGCTCTGCAAAAGCCGTGAAGGCATCTATAGACCCGTTACCATTAGAGTCCCGAGCCACGCCAACGACGGACGGATTCCCAGGGGTTTGATCTAATGTAAAACCAGGGCCTGCATCGGGATTTGTACCTGCTGGAACATTGATATTTAAAAACGTATCGATCGCGTGATAGAATTTAATTGTATCTGTGTTTGTTGAGGGCGGCGTAATTGTTACGCTTTGCGTGAAATACGGATTGGGCGCGATATAAGTCGTCGTAATAACGACTTCAAAATCGGTTGCAGGGTCATAAACACCAGCGCTCCCGCCTACGTCATAGAACAAGCTCGTCGTAACAATATAGGGGTCTACACCCGTTCCGGTCCCCGTAACGGTCTGTCCGTTCTCAACAAACAAAACATCTGTGGAAGCAATACCTGGTCCATTGGCAGGCCCTGAATAAGGATCACCAAAATTGCTATCTGTGCCACCCCCGACAACAGTGCTATCAACAGCCAAATATATACCGTTAAATAAAATCGCATCATCATCTGTTAGATCGGGGTAATAGAATTGAGATTCACCTCTGAATTGAACCTGCAACTGTCCATTGGCCGCGACAAAGATCAACAATCCGTCTGATCCGTCAGCTGCAACACCGCCTGTTTGATTTAAAACCGTACGATCAAGTAAATATCCATAGGTCTCAATGGAAAGGCTCTCGGCTTCAATATCGCCAATTTGAACTTCTAAGTTCCAATCACCACCCAAGGATTCGGCGCCCGTATCATTGGAAGACGCCGCAATATCTGCGCCTGTCAAAGCTGCAATGAGAGAAAGCGTTTCGCTGTCCTGTCCAAAGTCGCAGCCATAGATGAGAATATCTGCACCTTCAGTTAGAGATGCGGCCAAGGCTGCAAAGTCATCAGCGTGCTCTCCGCGTAGGGAATCAGCCGTTATGACAGTGTTCCCTAATGTTAGTTCATTCGGCTCACCATGTGATAGAATGTGAACGACTGCGACGTCATCACGGCCTTCCAATGTATCACGAATGATTTGAAGACCATCTGCATCGGCGGGAATCAAGACGGTTTCAAATCCATCAGGAATATTTGCAGCTAGTGTCTCCCATCCCTCAAGGGATTGATCGATGAAGACAATCCCGACGCCTTCATTTGGTGGAACCGCAGCATTTATCTGATCATAATCTGTGCCATCATCAACAGCGGCGACGTTCGTTGATATTGCCCCGTAATCCTTGCCACCATCGTCCATCGGGCGAGGGTCAATCGACTTGTCTGCGTCTGCTTCACTCAATGCTGACAAGAGTGTATCGACAGGTGCGACTTCGCCGCGAGGCGCAAGGGCCGTGGAACCATTATCGAATAAGATTGACATGTCTTCCGCTACATTCCGCGTATCAAAGGCATCCATCGCAACATCTGCACCCGTGACAAATCCCGCTGCATCCAAAAGAATACGCGGTTCTAGGGCCCGAAGACCCAGTCTGGATGTGCTGTTTTTTAGCTTGTTAGTGAGGGGGTTTTTGATTTTATCTGACATGGTCAACTCTTCCATTAGATTCAGCATTGGCGGGGTGCGGCCCGGTGTGCACAATGAGAGGGTTTGGAAGCTCATGTGCACACCGGGCCGGATGCTGCGCTAGAAACTGGGATTTGCGAGCGCAGCAGGGGTTTGGTTTGGCGTTTGGAGGAATTTCGAAACGCGCCGGTCATTACCATCACGCGATGGGACCGGAACTTTCGGAACGACGTCCGATAGCCAGTTAGGTTTATGGACCTGGGGCGCTCGCACGCTCGGTCCACAGAACTTTAAGATTGGCAGCAATCGTCTCTAGATCTTCAGTGCCATCTATGCCTGTTGCGTATGGATCATAACCCAACGCAGAATACATATGCGCAGATGCCTCTGCCATTTCCGCCATAACAGCGTCACGACGGGCTTCTGATAAAATAGAATTCATGCGTTCACGAATAAGCGTTTGTTTGGATGCGGCTGACGCCTTAGCTAATGATTCAACCTGACCCAAAATATCGCTCTGGACCATCGCGCCATTGCTCGCTGTTTGATATTCACTGGTCAGACCTTCATACCTTGTGCGGGCAACCCCGACTTGGGTCATGACTGCCATAGCTGTCGCAAGACCACGTTCTCGTTCGAGTGCGACGCGCGCCTTCGCCTTTTTCTTACGTTTTCCAGTCGAGAAAACCTTCAAGAGGTTCCAACTTGCCCGAGCGCCATATCCAGCCCAATCATTGTTGAAAAGGAAGTCATTTGAAGATGCATTCAATCCAACAAACCCTTCAAGCGACGGGAGGGCTTCCAACGTCGCCTTCTTGATTTCTTTTTCGCCTATTCTTTGAGCGTAAACACTTTCGCGTATCTCGGGGCGATTTTGGAGAGCTTGGTCAATCATATCTTCATAGCTCATGACGATCTTACCCGGCCTAGGCATTTTCTCAGGGACCTGTAAATAATACTTCTGATCCGGCGAAAGCCCCATCAAAGCCGCTAACTCCAGCTTCGCCATTTGCATATCGCGTGTAAGGCGCTGCGCTTGGCCTTGAATATCATTTAATTCCCGCTGATAGGACAAAGCTGGCATAGGGGCCGTACGACGAAGCGCAAACTGTTGGCGCGAGGTTTGGAAGGCGCTGCTTACGTCACCCTCAAGGGCTCTCAGGCGACTTGCCAAACGTTCGGCGGACACAGCCCGATAATATGACCGATGAACATCTTCCATGATTTGGATGATTGCTTTGCGACGACGTTCCTCTTGAATGAGAGCCTCATTTCCAAGTTGTTCGGCGCGAATTTTTGACAATCCAAAATCGAGAATGTTCCAACTAGCGGTTAGATCACCCGTGTAGATGTCACGTTCTTGCGATGTAGAAGGTTCGAGAGATTCACGGCCAGAGAGAAGAGAAAGCGACGAAGACCCAGCTTCATTCGAACGTCCAAAATACTGTCCATTCGCAACAATTTTTGGCAACATATCCCATCGAGATAAATCATAATCCGCTTGCGCAAGGTCTGCCTCCATCATCGTAACCCGATGATCGAGATTGTGTTTGAGTGCTCGCGCCATCGCTTCATATAATGAGATAGATTGAGTTACAGGTGTCTGACGCGCCGTAATTTCACTACGCGAAGTCTGTGCAAAACTGGCCGTTTCGGCATCCGTTACCCGCGTAACACTAGCTGAGCACCCCGCTAAAAGCACAGCCGAGCCCAGGGCTGTTCCTAAAAGTAAGTTTCGCATCAAGTTCTCCAATATACTACTATTGATTGCAATATGGGAGAAAGACTGAATTAAAGATTAAAATGCCCTTATAAATTGTGTTTTGAGAAAGTTTAAATCTCTTCAAGAATTTGAAATCGGCAATTAACTGTTTTTCAAGTATATATTTCCTATCGCCTAAATAGACGCATCAAAAAGTCGAAGACTTATAATTGTATTTTAATATCAAATTAAGGCCTTACATGCAATCTTTAGGTGTATTACATTTTTAGGTTCACTTATGTCTCGCCTCATTCGAAACACGCTTCCAGTCCTCGCAATGACCTTATTTTCTTCCCCCGCTCTTGCATTAGAGACAGCTGGTAAGGCGGTCGAAGATATTTCAAGTGACGCAGTTCAAATGCTCTCTGCGCGAGGCGTCCTGGTCGCAGGACAATCCGCCGACATTGCTGCGGGGATGACGGGTCGACTAACATCAACGCCATTTAAAATGGGGCAGTATGTCAAGCGAGGCGCAGTATTAGCCAAATTTGATTGTGCCCGACAAAAGGCGGAATTAAATTCTAAAGAAGCCGCGCATATCACGCAGTCTTTAAAATATGAAAATCAGGCTGAGCTCTTCCAAATGGGAGCCGCCGGTGAATTAGACGTTTCAATTGCAAAGTCAGAACGAGATCAAATCGCAGCGGAAGTCTCTTCACTGAAAATTGCGATCAAAGATTGTGTCGTCTCAGCTCCTTTTCCTGGGTTTATCACCGCACGTCATGTTGATGCTTATGAAAGCGCCCAGGCTGGTCAGCCCCTTTACTCAATCAATCGCGCAGGGACGACAGAGATTTCCGTCATTGCGCCTTCAGAGTGGGTCGGTTGGGTTAAAGCCGGGGCGAAGTTTACATTTAAAGTCGATGAAACAGGCGAGTCTGTGGGTGCGCGTGTTCAACGTCTCTCCGCCGTGGTCGACCCCGTCAGTCAAACAATCGAGATAACAGCCCAGCTCACAGGAAAACACTCAGGCCGTCCAGGTATGAGCGGTATTGCAGAATTTGTGGGCCCCTGATTCATGGCTGAACTCGTCAAGTTAAGATCCGTCACACCACCGCAAGCCAAACGTGCGCGTCCCTCCGTCCTAGAAACCTTGATACGTTTAGAGGGGGAAGCCATCGCAGCGCAGGATGTTCTTTCGCTTCAACACCAAGCGGTAAATAGACCGAGAGATATGCTCGAATGTGGTCACATTTTCTGGATTTCCCGCAAGGGTTCCAACGTTAAAATTCTGGCTGTGACGGGGCAGGAGCAGATGGAACGCCATACGCCTTTTGGACAATGGTTAAAGGACGATCTAAAAACGCGTGCCCGCAAAGGCACTCTCGACACGGTCAGTGATTGGAAATTTGAGTCAAACCGAGAAGATGATTTAATTAATTACCCTTTCATTCACGCCCATTACGCGCCCTTCTCGCCAAATTCAAAAGCGGGCGGACTGTTATTTGCCTTCGGAACACCACCTTCACCGACCTATGTGCCTATTATGGCGCGACTAGGCGAGATTTACGGTCTCGTTCATGCCGCAAGACGCGGTGCAAAACGTGCACGCATGGCCCCGGGAAAACGTAATATTTTCTATGGCTCAGTTGCGGCGTTAGCTCTGATTGGCATGATCCCAATTCCGATGACAACGCTGGCCCCAGCAGAAGTCGTAGCGGACTCGCCTTATATATTATCGGCTGAATTTGATGGGGTCATAAAGAATATGTTGGTGGCCCCTAACGCGCAGGTCAAGGCGGGCGATGCCCTCGTCCAGCTAGATGATGTGACGTTGCGGAACGAACTTATACTGGCCGATAAAGAGCTCCAACTCTCCGCCGTCAGGCATCGCATGGCGGGACTGCGCGCATTTGTTAATGCCGACGCAAAGCGAGAACTTGCTGTTGCCGAGGCGGAGGCAGACCTAGCGAAAGCCCGTCGTGATTATGCCCGCGAACGCCTTGATAAAACCGTTTTACGCGCGCCCCGTGATGGGTTGGCGCTTTTCTCAGATGTCTCCGAGCTGACTGGGCGGCCCGTGAGCAATGGTGAAGCAATTCTTCGAATTGCTGAACCCACACGCGTGCTCTTACGTCTCCATGCCCCCCTCGCCCATGGCGAGGCGTTGCGTGAGGGTGCGCGTGTGCGGATGTTCCTCGATACGGACCCTGTAACGCCCTTAGAAGCAAAACTCACGCGAGCTAGTTATCGCGCGTCCACCATGCCAGAGGGCGGTATGGCCTTTAATGCACATGCAGCCCTGACAGAGGGCGACATTCCGCGAATTGGGGCCCGTGGCGTTGCGAAAATATATGGCGAGAAAGCCCCACTTGCATATTTTCTCATTCGCCGCCCGCTCACGCTCATCCGTCAAATGACGGGCCTTTGATCCATGCAACTCGCAGCAAAGGAACAAGCTCCACCGCTTCCACCTTTGCGGCAAGAATTACGTCTTGAACGCGACAAGTTACGAGATCGGTGGTTATTGCATGATCCCGTAAGGGGACGGTTCCATGCCATCGGCCATGTTGCTTTCACCGCGCTCTCTCGTTGGGCAACGATTTCGCCCAAAGATTTTATAGAGCTTCTGAATCAAACAGACCCCAACCTCAATTTTAGCAACGAAGAACTAGAAGAACTAACAGAGTTTTTATTGGCAGAAAAATTGCTTGATCAAAAGGGAACCCAAGACGCGGAGCGTTTGGCGACCCATGAAGCTGCAATGCGAAAACCCTGGCATGAACAGCTAATACATAAATATCTATTCTTTAGAATTCCTCTTTGGAATCCACAGTCCTTTCTTGATCAAACGGGGCCGTCCATCTCGAAATTTTTGCGTCCCGCCGTTTTCAAAACGATCTTTTGCATCGGACTCATCGGCCTCTATTTTTCATTACGACAATGGGAAACGTTCACATCAACATTTCTCTATTTTTTCACGCCTCAAGGCTTTGCATTTTACGGAATTAGTCTCTTCGTTCTAAAAATTCTGCATGAATTAGGTCACGCCTATGCGGCCCGACATTTTGGGGCGCGCGTGCCTGTTATTGGCCTTGCCTTCCTCGTAATGTTTCCGATCCTTTATACAGACACGACCGATGCGTGGCGCGTGGAGGAACGCCGTTCCCGAACGTTAATCAATGGCGCAGGTATTACAGTTGAGTTGTGCATCGCGGCACTGTCTCTATTTTTATGGGCGTTTTTGCCTGATGGCATTTTCAGATCTATTGTGTTTTTCGCAGCGACAACAAGTTGGGCGATGAGCCTTTTCGTGAACTTGAACCCCTGGATGCGTTTCGATGGGTACTATCTCATCAGTGACCTTCTTGGCGTCGAGAACTTACAAAAGCGAGGCTTTGAAGTCGGACGCTGGGTCATGCGCAATACATTATTCGGTTTGGATGAGGGCTTGCCTGAATCCTACCCTCGGAAAGCAATCCTGGGAATGACGGTCTACGCGTGGTCGACATGGATTTATCGTTTTTTTCTTTTCTTGGGGATTGCCATCCTCGTCCATCACATCTTCCCGAAGGCAATCGGTATTGTGTTGTTCACTGTCGAAATTGCCATGTTCATCGCCGTTCCCATGTGGCGTGAAATCAAACATTGGTGGAGCCAACGCATGTCTATTTTATCTCATAATCGGGGTCGCGCAACACTCGCCCTGTCGACCTTGGCCCTCCTAGCGTTCGTTGTGCCGTGGCCCTCCACGATCAGCGCTCCCGCGCTCATTCGTCCTGCCAATGATACCAAATTATTCCCGCCTATATCAGCGCACATTGAGGCGATGACCATTCTAAATGGACAATTTGTCGAAGAGGGCGATGTCTTGATGCAACTTTCGTCACCCGCATTGGATCACGCGAAGGTTCTCGCGGCGTTGGATTTAAATATTGCAGAGACACGCTGGGACCAACGCGCGGCCTCTCTACAGGATCGTCAATCTTCGGACATTTTACGTGATGAATTAGAACAAAAACGCGAAGCTTTTGACTCTGTAACGCGAGAATTAGAACGCCTGACCCTGCGCGCACCACACAATGGTGTCATTTCAGATTTGGCAGATAGTTTGACCCCTGGCACTCAAGTACAGATGGCTTCAGCGCTGCTACGGGTTTCTGATCCAAGTAATGTTGAACTCATTGCCCTTCCATCCGAGAAACATGCCGCCCGCCTCGTCAGTGGAAACGCTTTCGTTTTTATTAGTGATCAAGCGGGGCGCCCCAAACGGGACGGAAAAATTGATAAACTTGCACCGACGACAGACATATATGTAACCGAACCCATTCTGACCGTTATCGGAGGTGGCCCCATTGCCGTAACCGAGGATGAACAAGGTCATGCAATAGCAGATATTCCAGTGTTTCGGGTGTCGGGCCCTCTTCTTGGTGAACAGGTTTTGCGAGAGGAACGCGGGGTCGCACGCATTGAAGCCGAGCCGAGAAGTGCAGCTCGTACTGTATGGAATTTGACGATGGGTATATTGCTGAGGGAAACAGATTTTTAGAGTATCCGCCTAGAAGAAACCGCATAACTTTAACCTTAGTCAGGTAATCGTCATCTAAGTTCATCCATCTTCCTAACTGAGCCGTATTTTCACTGTAACCAACTTAAGTAGAGTTCAGTGAAAACATTGATGACGACATATTTACCCTTGCGGTCGGGCGAACACCCCGTTGAACATGCGCCTCTAGTGCAGACACAATCGGGCAATCAATGCATCCCGCAACATTATCTCGAGTTTCACCACACGCTGGAAACCGTCGAAGACATCGTGGCACAGATTGCATATTCACGCCGATACCCCGTCTTCGTTAGTCAAGATGACAGCGGCATTTTCGTCCAAGTTGGCATTGTTGGGCCTGATAATTATAAATCTGTCAAACATGAGAAGATCGTTTTTGGACGGCGCTGGCGTGTGGAACCGCATCTTCCAACATCAGAAATCATCCAAACCGTATTTCTAGCCCTCAAGAAAGCCCGTGAGCATGAAATACGGGAACAATTTTCTTTGATCTCACAGGGCCGCTTCACGACACCTTTTAACTGCCATCATGACCTGCCCCTTATGGTGCATCTCTCAAATGAGTTGATGGGTCTTCAAGGTAATCCACCTGACACCATAGACGGTTCCGAAACCTTGAAGTCAGTAAGGTTTCAGGGCGTGGAATTCCGCCTCCTAGAATCTCTGAAACTGGCGAGTGGCGCATATGCGATAACTTTGGGTCCACTCACGAGTTGCGAAGACTTCACGCAGACCTATGGGGTAAATTTGAGTTTTATAACGCCCAGTTTAGAAGCGACGTCAGTCTTACATAACATGGTAGCAGAACTCATTCGTCTCAGTGACCGACATGTCGACGAAGGCTTTACATTTGATGGATTTGCCAGATTTAGTCATGCGGTAGATCCCTGCGTCATTGCGGAAATGTCAGCCAAGTACCGCGCGCATCCCTCAAAATTCATGGACCCGAATGTCTGGGCACCACAATTGAAACAAGTGCTGAAATCAATGAATTATGATGTCGATCAGAAACGCATTCCAACACTCCTGGACAGTGAATACGGCGCGCGAATTAAACGCGATCTTACGGACTTGGGTGTCGCGCTAAGCTAGGAACATCAGCGGGGCTTGGTCATTTAAGCCAAGCCCCGCTGATGTTTAGATTTATTTTTCTTCAGGAACGGGGAAACCTCGTTTGCGCATCAAGGGTGCGATAGAGACATCACGTCCTCGGAAAGCGCGGAACCCATCTGCTGGGTCAACCGTATCACCAACACTCATGATATTATCATAAAGTGATTTCGCTGTCGCTTGATCGTAGAAGCTTCCCGCTTCTTCAAAGGCTTCGGCGGCATCCGCAGTCAAGGTATCAGACCACATATAACTGTAATATCCCGCGCTATACCCGCCCGAGAAGACATGTCCAAAATGCGGTGTGCGATGACGCATCACAATTTGTGGCGGCATGCCAAGTTCCGCCAGTGTGTCACGTTCGAATGCATCAGGATCAATTGGATCACCACCCGCCATGTGCAATTTCATATCTATGAGCGCGCTACCGAGATATTCCACAGTGCTGAAACCTTGATTGAAGGTCGCGGCCTTCCGCATTTTCGCCAATAAATCAGCAGGAATAGGTTTTCCTGTTTCGTAATGAACGGCGTAAGTATTCAAGACTTCAGGCGTCTCCAACCAATGTTCATTTAACTGCGACGGAAATTCCACGTAATCTCGCGCAACGGATGTTCCAGACTGGCTCGGATACGTCACGTTAGAATTTAAGCCGTGGAGCGCATGGCCAAATTCATGAAACATGGTACTGGCATCATCCCAACTGATCAAAACAGGTTCGCCAGGGGCAGGTTTAACGAAATTAGAGTTGTTCGAGACAATCACTTTAATATCCTGATTATCCATACGATGTTGGTTACGGTAAGCATTCATCCACGCCCCAGAGCGTTTGCCTTTGCGGGCATAGGGATCAAAATACCAAAGCCCCACTAGGTCATTGCCATTGGTGACTTTCCAAACGCGGACATCTTCATGGAACACAGGAACATCTGTGACTTGTTCAAAATCGAAATTATATAATCGCTTGGCGGCATAGAACATACCTTCGCGCAATTTTTCCATTTGCAGATAAGGTTTCACCAGATTGAAATCGAGGTCGTATTTTTCCTTCCGCACTTTCTCTGCGTAGAAACGATAATCCCACGGCGCGATGTCAATGTCTGCGCCTTCACTATTTGCGACGGCCTGCATATCCGCAACTTCTTCAGTAGCCCGCGCAATCGCGGCGGGCCACACAGCTTCCATGAGGTCGATTGCATTTTGCGGCGTCTTCGCCATGCGTGTCTCTAAGGCCCAATGGGCGTGGGACTCATACCCCAAAAGTTGAGCGCGCTGATACCGCAGCTGCAAAATTTCAGTGATAATCGCATTGTTGTCAAACTCACCACCGTTGTCGCCGCGACCATAATATTTATTCCAAACGGTTTCACGCAGCGCACGATTGGTAGAATATGTCAGGAAAGGGTCCATCGAAGATCGTGTATTCGTCACGGCCCATTTTCCATCTTCGCCCAAGCCTTTTGCCGCATTCGCCATAGAAGACACGAGCCAATCAGGTAGGCCCGCGAGGTCCGTTTTATTCATAATAGTCGGATAATTCTCTTCGTCATTTTGAACGTTTTGACCGAACTTCGTGCTTAGTCCCGCCAAGCGTGAATTAATCGTTGAGAGTATCTCTTTGTCACCATCGGAAAGGTTGGCACCTTGGCGAACAAAGCTGCGGTATTGGTCTTCGACTAAACGACGTTGAACAGCATTCAATCCTTCTGCATCCATATTTTCATGGACGGCCTTGATTTTGCTGAACAACTTATCGTTCTGCGTAATACCATCGTAAAAGGCTGAAAACTTCGGAGACATTTCCGATTGGATCGCTTGCATGACTGGTGTGGACAGGTTGCTCGCGTGGACACCGTAAAGCGTGCTTGCACGATCTAAAACGGCTCCACTTCGTTCCATCGCGAGAATGACCGTGTCAAATGTTGGCATTGCTTTCATGTCGGCGATTTGGTCAATATCCGCCTGAGCAGCAACCATCGCTTGGTCGAGCGCCGCGTTCAGAACTTTTGGGTCTATGGCATCCCACGGCGGAACCCCACCATATGGACCCGTCCACTCTGCGTTGATGACATTAATGGCGGCTTGGTTAACTGAGCTGGGTGCGCTCTGCGTCTCGACAGTCGCAGGGGTTTCAGTCTTACCAGATTTCGGCGAACAGGCACTCAATAGAGCCACGCTCAGGGCGGCAGAGGATAAAAGAATAGTTTTAATCACGCAAAATCTCCATATTTCCCTGCATTATGGACAGTTACGCTCCGATAACAATGCAAGATTTTATCACTTTCACGCCAAGTGCACCGAGCGTGACCAGTCCCTGTAATACTTTTCGATTTTGCAAATCGGCCTTGCAAAAATGCGGCTACGCTATTCGTTCCTGCACACTATATCTATCGCACAAGAGGATATGCAGGAGAGCATTGTGTCAAAGAAGCAAAATGGCAAAGCCGCGAATGGAACCGCTACATCTGTGAACCCAAATGCACATGACCCTGCAGTGTTTGAATTAGATATACATGTTCCCCCCGCAAGCATTTCCGACCATGTTGCCTTTCGCTTTACAAAGCTACTGAGGTTTTTCGCCGATACGTTATTCCGGAAACGCTATGGTCATCGTGCGGTTGTTCTAGAAACTGTGGCGGGTGTTCCCGGCATGGTGGGCGGCATGGCGCTGCATCTGAAATCTCTCCGCAGCATGCGTGACGACGAAGGTTGGATTCGCACATTGCTGGATGAGGCCGAAAATGAGCGCATGCATTTGATGACATTTATCGAAATCGCGCAGCCAAATTGGTTGGAACGATTTATCATTCTTCTCACCCAAGGCATTTTCTTTAACTTCTATTTCCTGCTCTATCTGTTTGCCCCCAGAACCGCGCATCGCATTGTAGGATATTTCGAGGAAGAAGCCGTCTATAGCTATACGGAATATCTAAAGGAAATAGACGCAGGGCGATTGGAAAACATCCCTGCACCGCAGATCGCAATTGACTATTGGAACCTTCCTCAAGATTCCCGTCTACGTGATGTCGTCATAGCGGTGCGCGCCGATGAATGCGAACATCGGGACGTCAATCATGGCTTTGTTGATAGATTAGATGCGCAACGCAACGGCTCCTCAACGCCGACGGCAGATCAGACTTCCGAGCTCAAATCCCAAATAGATCGGGCCTAAGGCACAACGCCCTCACCTAACAACGGATAGCCAGCCTCTTCTTTGTACAGGTTCGGACCTCGCTTTTTGGGATGGCTTGAAACAAGGGTGAACCGGTCCACGAGAAATGGGCGCGTTTCAAAATCGGCCATACGTTGTTCAAAACTTATAATCCGATCAAGCGGGGATCTTGGTTTCATATAGGCCATCGTCACATGTGGCATATATTTACGACTGTCCATTTGAACCTCTGCGCGACGTGCGGCGTGTCGACAATAGGCATGCAGGCGGTCCAACGCGGGGTGGGGTTTTACGCCAGCCCAAATCGCGTGGGGTTCCGTCTTCCCAAAATGGCCGCCCCCTGCAAGTTCCAGTTCGAAACTACCCATCCGCAGGGTGCCTATTTCATGATCCAGTAGCTCGACGTGGTCGGGGTCAACATCCCCAAAGAACCCCAGCGTGATATGCAGGCGGTCTTCGCTGACCCAACGCGCGCCAGACACGCCCTTTTGTTCGCGGATGACATCACCCGCGATTTTATTGGGGAGAAATATGGCTGCGAAGAGTTTCACGCGACCCTAGGCAGCAGGTGAACGGTGAGTTTTGTGGATGCGCGCGGCTTCCTTTTCCATGTCTTTCGTCCAGTCGATTTCATGCGCATCTATGTTCTCCTTGAGCTGTGCCATCGACGTTGCACCGATAATATTTGAGGTCACGAACTGACGCGACTCCACGAATTTCAACGCAAATTGGGTTGGTGTCAGGCCGAGACGTCGCGCCGTGTCATTGCAATCTCGGACAGCCTCATGCGAGATATCATAACGCCCAAGAAATGTCGGGAACTTTGCCCAACGTGAGTCCTCAGGCTTATCTCCACCGTCATACTTACCTGTCAACAGGCCCATCGCGAGCGGTGAGTAAGCCAGCAAGCCCACATCTTCTCGCATCGCAATTTCCGCGCGCTCATAATCAAAACGACGCGCGACCAATGAATACACACATTGGTTAGAGGCCATGCGTGGCCAGCCTTTTTGATCGGCAAGCTGCAGGAACTTCATCGTTGCCCACGCAGTTTCATTGGACAGGCCAATATGGCGAATGTTGCCCTTCTCGACATGGCGGTGCAACGCGCCAAGAATGTCCTCAAAAGGCACCATTTCGGATTCATCATAATCTTGATAAGAGTGAAACCCAAAACCCGGGATCGCGCGATCAGGCCAGTGAAGTTGATACAGATCGATGTAATCTGTCTTTAGCCGCTTGAGGGATTTCTCAACGGCTTCATCGATTTGCGCGGGTGTGTGACGTGTCATTGGGACATCGCCATCACGGGTCCATGTCATACCTGATCGACCTGTGACTTTCGTCGCCAGAATATACTTATCGCGATTCTTGCGCGCTTCGATCCAATTTCCAATGTAAGTCTCGGTGCGGCCTTGTGTCTCGGCTTCGCCCGGAACGGGATACATTTCAGCAACATCAATAAAGTTGATTCCGCGCTCTAAAGCATAGTCTAGCTGCTCATGTGCCTCTACTTCGGTGTTTTGCTTGCCCCAAGTCATCGTCCCAAGACACACAGAGGTGACATCAATATTCGTTCGACCAAGTTTACGCATATCCATGACGTCGCTCCAAAAAAATGAAATATAGCCAGTGGCTATTTGTATTAATCTATATCGCGCACTATATAAGGGGAAAGTCCCCTGCAACGGGGAAATGAGATATTCAAGGAGATGTCATGAACCAATTCGATTCAACCAATGTCGCAGGCGGCGTAAACACCGATATGGGTCTACGCACATTCCTGCTAGGCACGTACCGCTATATGGCGATGGCGATGGCAGTTACAGCCACTGTCGCGTTTTTCACGGGTCAAGCTATCGCGGGTGGTATGATTCCAATGTCACTGATCTATAACCCGATTACCGCGATTGCATCTTTCGTTATTATTGTATTCGGATTTGGCGCAGTGGGTAAGAAGCTGCCGTCGATGTCGCAAGGCGGCGTTATGGCCTTCTTGTTCGGCTTCGCCGCATTTATGGGTGTACTGATGTCAGCTTATGCTTTTGCATATGATCCGACCATCGTCGCGAAGATCTTCTTCATGACCGTTGCTATGTTTGGTGCCTTGTCGCTGTTTGGTTACACAACGAAGTTCGATCTGAGTGCCGTTGTCAAATACGCCTTCGCTGCATTCATGGGCTATGTGCTCATTGGTCTCGTAGGTATGTTCGTCCCAGCCCTTAGCGTTTTCGCAGGTGGCACATTCGGTATGATCATCAACATCGTAGCACTCGCTGCGATCGCAGTCATCACAGCTTGGGAAACACAGCACTTGAAACGCGTCTATTACGCCTATGCGAATGATGTGTCGATGCAAGGTAAAATGCAGGCTTTTGGTGCAGCTTCCTTGCTATTGGCATTCATCAACATGTTCCAAATTTTGATGAACCTCTTCGGTCGCGATTGATCTTTATAGACGACTGACCTTAGGGTCAGTTTAAAATTATGAGCCGCCCTTCGTCACATCGGAGCGCGGCTTTTTCATGTCAAAACTTAATCCAATCTCTGCAGCTCTCACAGATATGATTAACACGCCGTTAATCGCATACGGCCTATGTCTGCGTTCATGCGCCTCTCTCGTAAATCTCTGGTCGAAACGGTCTTCCCTCGTCTGATCATTGCAGGTCTAAGCTGTGCTTATTTATTGGGCATGGGCGTTCTTGGCAGTTTTGCAATCTCGGCTCAAAATTTACCTGATCCAAAGAAACTCTGGGAACGCAATCGCCCGGTCTCGGTTCAAATCGTCGACCGCAATGGACAGGATGTTTTAGTCCGCGGCGCAACGGTCGAGCGACCCGTTGATTTGGACACCTTACCCTTCCACATTCCCATGACGTTTCTGGCCACGGAAGATGAGCGTTTTCGCAATCACATCGGCATAGACCCGCGCGCCCTGACCCGTGCGATGTGGCAGAATATTCGCGCCAAACGCTACGTGCAGGGCGGGTCCACCCTGACCCAACAATTGACGAAAAATATCTTCCTCACGCCGGATAAAAAACTCTCGCGTAAAGCCCAAGAAATGATGCTTTCAGTTTGGATGGAGCGCGACTTCACCAAGGATGAACTGCTTGAGATGTATCTCTCTCGCGTTTATTTCGGCAGTGGGTCATGGGGCTTGGAAAATGCCAGCCTACGATATTTCGATAAACCCGCGTCAGATTTGACATTGGCAGAGGCTGCGATGTTATCTGGGCTTCTCCGCGCGCCTTCCCGGTTGAACCCCGTCGCGGATTTAGAAGGCGCGGTAAAACGACAACATGTCATCTTAAATTCGATGGACGCTCAAGGCTTGCTAGATGTCGGCATTGTCGAGGCCGCCAAAGCGGACCCGATAGACATTCACAGCCCCAAAGACACGGAAGGCGCGCAATATTTCGTCGATTGGATTTGGGACGACCTGGAAGCACGCATCGGTGTTCCGACGCAAGACATTATCGTGCAAACAACCCTCGACATTGACGCACAAACGGCGGCGCAGACGGCTTTGATCACCCACCTCAGTCCCGAACGTGGCGCATCACAAGGTGCGGTCATTAGTTTGGACGGTACAGGCGGTGTTTTGGCGCTCGTCGGTGGCCGCGATTACGGTGAAAGCCAGTTCAACCGCGTCACACAAGCTGTGCGACAGCCAGGGTCTGCCTTCAAACCTTTCGTGTATCTCACAGCCTTGCGCGCAGGAAAGTCACCGTGGAACACAACGATTGACGCTCCAATCACGATTGACGGCTGGACCCCAGAAAACTTCACCGAGAAACATATGGGAACGGTGACGCTCCACACGGCCTTGGCAAAATCACTCAACACGGTCGCTGTCTCCTTGGGTGAGGAAATTGGCCGAGAGAACGTCGTTGCTACCGCAACACAAATGGGCCTGACAAACCTCAAACCTTTCCGCTCTCTCGCGCTCGGCGCACAGGGCCAAACGCCGCTTGCCGTTGCAGAGAGCTACTTACCTTTTGCGAATTGGGGCACGCAGCGCCAATCCTATGGCATTTTGTCAATCTCCACCGCTGACGGCACACCGCTATATGATCGGGCCGCACCAAAGGGCGCAATCGTCCTCACCCCGACTGAATTGGCGGATATGAATTACATGATGATCGACGCCGTTGAACGCGGCACTGGCCGTCGCGCGCGTGTTGAGGGTCATATGATTGCAGGTAAAACAGGCACGACAAATGATTTTCGGGACGCTTGGTTTGTTGGCTATGCCCCAGACCACGTCACCGCCGTTTGGGTTGGGGATGATAAAAATACCCCCATGACAAATGTTACGGGCGGCAGCATCCCTGCGATGGTTTTTGCAGACACAATGCAGGTTCAACTCGCGGATGCCCCTCCCGCAAAACTACCTGTTTCTACGCAACCTGAGTGGGCGCGCAAAGATGCACAGCTCAAAAATCTTCTGGACCGCTTAGAAACACGTCTTCCTTGATCACAAGTCGCTTTAAGATTAAACATATTTTCTAAAATTTAAGATTGAGTGGTCATTCATTTTCAGTTCATGTTAGAGGTCTATGTCGACCGCAATCGGACATCGCCCCTTATTAAGTGTCCGATTTGTCGGCCTCCAATAATACCGACATTGTGTCTTCCGCAGTATGTGGGCTGCGGAAGACACATTTATTCTCAGCAGAATCTCACGGCAGGCGCAGTTAAAACTCTGCGCCAACGGCATGAAGAACAGGGCCATTCTTATTGAGCCACCGTTTCGCCCCCTTCACATCATCAAAGATGCGATCGCAGACAGCCCAAAAGGCGGCGCTATGATTGGCTTCAATCATATGGGCGCATTCATGCGCGGCGACATATTCCAACACTTCTGGCGGGGCACAGATCAAACGCCAAGAGTAGGAAATATGCCCTTCTCCCTGACGGGTGATACAACTCCCCCAGCGACTATCTGTGTCACGCACAGAGACTTTGCCAACGCGCCTCTCTAATTTTTCGGCATAATGATGGCTCGCAGCTTCCAATTCGGCTCGTGCCTCTCGGATTAAAAAACGACGGACGCGGCCAGCGAAGCTTTCAAGATCGAGGCTTGGGACAACAATCCTCTGCCCCACACGGTCAACGCGCGCGCGGCCTCTCCCCACTGGATTGACCAGTCGAAAATTCTGACCCTGAAAAAGGATGTCACCCCCAGGCACAAAGGGCTGCGGAGCGGGCAGCGCTTCAAGCTGCACATCAATCCAATCGCGCTGCTGCATCGCAAATTGACGCGCCTTAGGAAACGCATTCACGCCCGGAACAACGACATGAACTTCGCGCGCGCCAGCTTTCACTTTCACGGAGATGCGCTTTGCTCGGTCCGAGTGCACAAACAGCACACGCGGGTCTGCGGCATCGCGCAACGGGAAATCTGCCTTGCTCGGGCGGGTTCGCATGTTATCGTCACCACCAAGTATAGATTTCAGGAAACCACTCATGTCGCGTCAGCTCTCATCCCTTTTGAAACTCTCGGTCGCTGGATTCGTCCTTATTAGTGTGGGGGCGTGTAAGCCCGCAGACAAGGGCCAAGGTGCGCTGAAGTCAGCCGGTATAGAAGCCTTGAACCTCAGCCGTGCCGATACGTCCGTCTTTGGGAAATATTTCGAAACCGACGCCTGCGAAGCCGATGAGATGGAAGCGCTGGGCGCATTGGCCGGTTTGGGTTTGGGTGAAACAGGCACGAATGATCTCACATTCTCAGGTCGAAATTTCGACGAAGGCCGTGTGGTCTATTCCGATCTCGCGATGACAAAATCGGATACAGAGTCATTTAAGGCCAAACGCGTGACATTCCACTGTCCAGAAATGGGCGATGACGCACCCTATTTTGCGCGCGTTGATTTCAAAAATGTGAGCCTCATCGATGATAAAACGACCGTCACTTTTGAAACTTTGAGTGTCGCGGAGCCAACAACTGATGGGGCCAAAGCCTTGGTATCGGGGATGTTAGGGTCCAGTCGCAACGCTTTAGGCGCGGTTGGTTTCGGCGCAATTTCACTGACGGGTGTAGACATCACGACCGAAGAAATGACGGCCACACTTTCCGCGCTCGCATGGGGCGAAAATCGTCGTGCAGATGAACGCGGCACAGCCGACCTGATGATGGAAGAATTGAAACTCACAGCGCAAGGCAAAGACGGCGCGCAAGATATGACGATCGACTTTAAAGGTATGGGCGCTCGGAATTTGGACATCGGTGAAACATTTATCGCCAACCGAAACCTGTCTCCTACAGACGTTTTCAGCCAAGCGATCAGTAGTTTGAACACAGGTGCAAAACCCTATGATGAGCTTATCATTGGGGACCTCGACATTGACGCGCAGGGTTTCACAATCGATTTCAATGGTATTGAAGGCAAGACCGACGAGAAAGGTGATGTCATCACGACCCGTCAAACGTTCAATCCCATGACACTTTCGCTCAAACCTGCTTTGGAGGAAAATCGTGACTTCAAACAAGCCTATGGCATTCTTAAGTCATTGGACTTCGAAACGATCCAGATGTCTGGCAGTTCCGTGACCCGCATGGACAAAGGCGATGACAGCGTCGCCGTCTCAGATGGTCTGTTGGAAATCAAAGACGCTCTCAAACTGAATTTCGAATATGAAGCCGAGGGCCTTGCGAAAATGGTCGAAAGCCTGAAAGCGTCAGAAGGTACGAATTCCCAAGCAGAAATTACCGGGCTCTACGAACCGCTGAAACTCCGCTCCCTGCGCTTTACGATGGAAGATCAATCTATCGTCGCGCGCGGGCTAAAGCTTGCGAGTGAAATGACAGGTCAATCGGAGGCAAATATCAAGCGCGGGTTAGGGATGATGGTTTTTGGCGCGGCCCTGGCTGCCGAAAACGAAGTCCAAGCTGAAGTTTATTCTGAGACAGTTGAAGCCTTTGCTGATTTCGTCAAAAATGGTGGGACCCTCACGATTGAAGCCAACCCACCCGCACCCTTCCCGCTTGCACCGCTCGTGACGGGCAAAGGCGCAGATGTAGACCCTGCAACGCTTGGGTTCTCCGCGAGTCAAGAGAATGACACGCCTTAGGCTGCGGTAACGCCAGGATAGATTACGCATGAGTTAACCGTGACCTGACAGATGCATTTGGTCCGCTGGTTACAATGCGGGATCACGCCCCTCTGCGCAACGCTGGGTTGGTTCACGCCATTGAGTCGAGCTGCGGCGGGCCTCATGGCCACATTCCGTCTATTGCTCTGGGTCGCGGCAAAGCGCCACCTTGTTCCAAACCCCGCCCGAGCCATACATTTTCATAGCCCCGCCCTGCGCGGATTGGCCGCCTGCGCTCCCTTGAAACTTTGGGTCGGGTCGCGCATATGAAGCCCAACGAATTTAAACCCTCACGGAGCCTTCCATGAAAGTCCTCGTCCCCGTCAAGCGTGTGCTTGATTATAACGTTAAGGCACGGGTCAAACCCGACCAATCTGGCGTTGATTTGTCCAATGTCAAAATGAGCATGAACCCGTTCGATGAAATCGCCATCGAAGAAGCCGTGCGCTTGCAAGAAGCGGGCACAGCTACAGAGACTATCGTCGTCTCTGTAGGCCCTGCACTAGCGCAGGAAACAATCCGTACGGGCCTCGCCATGGGTATGGACCGCGGCGTTCACGTCCAAACCGACGAAGACCTCGAGCCGCTCGCGATTGCGAAAATCTTGAAAGCCGTCGCAGACGTCGAAGGCGCAGAACTTATTGTTATGGGCAAGCAAGCCATCGACAATGATTACGGCGCAACGGGCGGCATGCTCGCAGCGCTTCTGGATTGGCCTATCGGGTCAGCCGCGAACTCCATCGCAATTGATGGCGGCGCAGTAAATGTTGTCAAAGAAGTCGACGG
>CALHXF010000190.1 GCA_938040095.1 uncultured Caulobacterales bacterium | reverse complement strand
TATATGATCACGGACAATTTGATGAGAAACACTACTTCCTCATTCCAGACGATGCTTCTGATGAAGGTTACGCGCTCTATGTTCTGCGGTGCTTGCCAGAGGGTGTGCCGCCGATCAATGATTTGACGAAACGTCGAGTTTTGCATCTCCCAAGTGAGGCGGCTTTACCCATGTTGGAACACATCGTTATCAAAGATGCACGCCAAAGGGCTGAGACGGATGCGACCTCAGAGAATTTTATTAGCGCAAATCTGGATAATTTAATAAATGAAATCGACAATGTGGACGGCAAAGTTTTCAATGGCGTTCTGCTGGTTGGAGGACTGGTCGCATTTATCAATCCACTGGCGGGCGCTACCTTGGCTGCGAAAGCGCTTGTACCATCAATTGGCTTGATGGTTTCAAAATACGGCCTAAAATTCGTCAGTGAGAAAGCGACCAATATGGACATCGCGACTCAAATCAAACGCGCGGAAAAGGACGTAAAAAAGCAGTTTAAAGCGGCTAAGACCTTATCTGTTATTAACCCCATCTTGCATCATGTGGACATGCGTCCATCGTTAGATATGTGGATGATAGAGCCCGAGCGGTTCGAGTTCTCCTGCGTGACCACCGACTTTAGTCAAGGTGATATTCGCCGCTTAACCGACCTGACATATCAGGCCGTGACAGATGTCGTAAAAGACGAAGATACCCGCGCATATTTAGATCAAGTCACCGAAATCATACGCGGGTCTGTTCGTCGCTAGTTCCCTGCGGGGCCGCCCGCTTCGCCATTCGACACGGCCATATGACCTTGAGCCATCACATAGGCGCGAATGGATTCCATTGCGTCAGGGGAAAGTTGTTCTTTGAACGACACCATGCCGTTTTCCGATAACGCGCCATTGACAAGAATATCCGTCCACTCGTTTTTGTCCGCTGTGGCGTAGGACCATCGTAGGTCTGGCAAAACGCCTGCGCTCACCGCAAATGGGCCGTGACACACGAGGCAGTTTGTTGAGTAGTTTTCGAGACCCGCTTTGACTTGCGCTGATGTGCCGAAGTTATCGCTTTTGGGTGTGGGTTCGATGGCCACTTCCATTGCGTCTGGAATTGTATCAGTTCCACCGACTTTAAATGTGACGACGCGCCCGACTTGTGGTGGGACAGGTGAGGTATAACCATAAGATGCCGACAAGGCATAAGCAGAGCCCCAACCCGTTGTGATGGTCATATATTGTTCCCCATCAATTTCGTATGTGCTCATGCCAGATAAGGCACCGGCTTTGACATTCGTTGACCAAAGTTTGTCACCATTTGCGGCGTCATAGGCGGCCAATGCACCCTCGCGTTGGCCTTGCAAAACGATGCCCGTATCCAGCGATAGCACGCCGCCGTTCCAAGGGCCGTCTTGTTTCACCGTCCAACGGGCTTCTTGTTTGATTGGGTCCCATGCGACGAGCCAGCCTTGGTTCATGCCACGGAAGAAATCGAGTGTGCCAGCAGGGTATTCCGTCGGAAGGCCCGCTGATAAATTATATCCGATGTTCCAATAGGCGTCAGGATCGGGTTCTTCTTGCATATCTTGATAAAGCTGCGGGATCATCTGCGCTGGAATATAGGCGAGTTGTTCTTTCGGTGAGTAAGCCATTGGGTGCCAATTATGCGCGCCGAGTGGCCCAGGGAAAATCGGGATCGGTTCGCCGTCTGTCTGCCGCGCATTTGCCGCTTCGATTGGGCGGCCATTTTCGTCCAAGCCTGTGGCCCAATTCATCGGAACGAAATTATTACCCGAAATATATTCACCCGTTGCGGCATCCAAAACATAAAAGAACCCGTTCTTGGGGGCTTGCATGACAACGCGGAGGTCTGCGCCATTTTCGCCGAGAGGAAGGTCAGCTAGGATGATCGACTGCGTAGCCGTGAAATCCCACTGGTCGCGCGGGGTCGTTTGGAAATGCCATTTATAGGTGCCTGTGTCCGCGTCTAGCGCAAGAATGGAGGAGAGAAATAAATTGTCGCCTTTACTCTGGGGGTCACGCACTTTGGCATTCCATGGAGATCCGTTGCCAACGCCGACGAGAATTTGGTCATTCTCTTCATCAAAGACAATCGAGTCCCACGCGGTGCCACCGCCGCCATCTGTCACCCAGCCCCCCGTGTCACCCCATGTGTCATTCACAAGCTCGGCCATGATAGGGTCAGACGCCGCACCATCAGCCTCCTTTTTCGGGTTTGGAACTGTGTAGAAGCGCCAATCCATATCGCCCGTCTTGGCGTCATAGGCGCTGACGTAACCGCGAACGCCCAGCTCACCGCCAGAGTTACCAATGATGACTTTGCCCTTCACGATACGTGGTGCCATTGTGATGGTGTACGGCAGGGATTGATCGACTGTGACTTTTGACCAGACCACATCGCCTGTTTTGGCGTCCAGCGCTTCAAGACGTCCGTCGAAAACTCCTAGATAGACTTTGCCATCATAGATCGCGACACCCCGATTGACGACGTCGCAACAGCCTTTGACTGCGTCTTCACCCGAAACTTCAGGGTCATAAGTCCAGATTTCTTCGCCTGTTTTTGCATCTAACGCGTGAACGATGGACCACGCCCCTGTGACATACATAATGCCATCATGAATGATCGGCGTGCTTTCTACACCGCGTCCCGTTGAGAGGTCATAGGTCCATGCAACACCCATGTCGGCGATATTGTCTTTTGTGATGCCTGATAATCTTGAGTGACGTTGTTCTTTGTAATCGCCGCCATAGGTCAACCAGGTCTCTGGGTTAGAGACTGCTGCGGAAAGAGCTGCGTCTGTCACACCAATCGTTTCAGAGGTTGAATTATCGGTTGCTCCATTTGAGCAGGCGACCAAGACGGCGCAGGCTGTGGCAAGCAAGCTGGCTTTCAAAGCATTCGACATAAGATTCCCCAATCTTTGTGGTCATTTTGACCATCAATTGAATTTACGGTATGAGTAATTCTTGCGCGACGCAATGCGCGAGAGGTCGCATTTTGAACATAGCCCTTGATCAAACTTGGACTGTCCTCTTACACAGACCTAACGAACGAAAGATATTCAGCGTTATTTAAGCTGAGATTAAAAGGATCTTCGGCATGAAAAATCATTTTCCTCTGGGTACAGTTTTGGCCTGTTTGACATTGAGCTTGGCGGCCCCCGCTCAAGCGGATGAGACCGTTTTTTCGAAAGGCCCTGTGTTTGAAAATATGGGTCAAACCGCGGCTGTTGAGACAGACTTTGTTATCCCTAAGCGCGCGAAATTCGCGATCGCTTTCGATACGGCCACGCCTGCCGAGGTTGGAGACATAAATAAGACTTTGAATACGGCTGCGCGTTTTATGAATATGCATGTTGGCGCTGGCGTGAAACAAGAACGCATTAAATTGGCCGTTATCGTCCATGGAAAAGCGTCATTTGATTTAACGTCGGCGTCTTATTACGGCGAGAAATATGAGGGTGCGCCAAATGTAAATGAAGCGGCGATTAAGGCTCTCACGGAGCAGGGTGTACGCGTGATTTTATGTGGGCAGTCCGCCGCCTATTACGGTGTCAAAAATGAGGACCTCTTACCAGGTGTAGAAATGGCGCTCTCCGCTATGACCGCTCATGCTATCCTTCAGCAGCAAGGCTACACGTTGAATCCGTTTTGATAGCGAATAATATTATTGCGGCCTAGCGCTCATTTAGCTCCGAAGTATCACTGACTTTTGGGCGCGTTGTGAATTCGAATTTTATGTGGTCTTTCGTAACGGCCCCCTTGCAATGGGAGCAAACCAATATGCTCTGCAAAGGGTGGCGGCAGGACGTATGGTTCAACAGCAAAGGCGGGCCTTTTGGGTTGGCATACCATTTGTCTCCCCACTCCATTAGCGTGAGCAAAATAGGATACACGTCGCGTCCCTTTTCCGTCAGTCGATAGGTTACGTCTCTCTTTTCCAAAAACCCCGTTTTACATAAGCACGCCAATCGCTCGGCCAAGATATTTGTTGCCATCGCTGTATCGTCGCAAATGTCCTGATAGTTATTTAGATTCGTAAAGACCGACCGGATGATAAGTGTCGACCAACGATCCCCGATCACGTCGATAATTTCATCAAAGAGAGGTGTCGTGATTGTATTGCTCGATGTGCTTTTTCGGCGTCTTCGACTATACTCCGCAGGCATCAAGCCAACGCCAAGGCCTTCTGACCAAGAGACGTCTCGCGGATCAATTTCCTTATTACAGTTTTTGCAAACTGCATGCGGATCAGTCGGATTTCCGCAAGTTTCGTGCACAAGAGAGATTTGAATTTTATCGTCATGGACACCCCACTTTTGCTCCCAATGCAGCATAGATAGCGCGATGGGATAGAGGTCATGGAGTTTTTCTGTCCCACGATATTCAAATCGTTTGGGACGCTCAGAATAGAGGGCTTTTTCAAAACAGCTTGCGTCAACAAGCTTTCTCAACCGATCGCTCACAACCGTTTTCAGAAGCCCTGTTTGTTTTTGAAAGACGCTAAACCGTCGCGTACCCAGCCAGTAACTTTCGAGCAAAAGTAGACTCGGTTTGTCGCCCACGATCTCGAGCGCTCTCCAAATCGAGCAGGTTCTGATATATTTGGGCGAGGCCATATGTGAGGCTACACTTATATCGCGGACGAAAGAAACGAAAAGCTATACGCCGATCATGAAGGATACATTGGTCGTGCCAGACCCGCCGACATTAAAGGTCCCAACGGTTTTCGCATTCTCAACCTGCATATCACCTGCGCGCCCTGCGGTTTGGCGTGCCGCATCCAGCATCATACGAACGCCAGTTGCGCCAACAGGGTGACCCAGTCCGATCAACCCACCCGAGGGATTTATTGGAATATCGCCGGTCATACCGATACGTTCAGCTTCGATTGCTTTCCAAGCCTCGCCTGGGGCTGTGAGTCCGAAATGTTCAATGGCCATATATTCCGTAATTGAAAAACAATCATGGGTTTCAATTACGTCAAGGGCTTCGGGACCCGGCAATCCTGCGCGTATATAAGCATCCGTTATGGCTTTGCGGGTCCAAGGAAAAACGTAGCCCCCATCTTTGCTCTCTTGCATTTTTGTCTGCATTAACATCGGCGCAGTCGTATGACCCCAGCCTTTAATATAGGGAATGTCGTCTAGTTTTAAATTGCGGGTTTCCGCATATTCCGCAGCATATTTTTCAGACGCAAGAATGACCACGGCTGCGCCATCTGTCACCTGTCCGCAATCTTGGCGACGCATCCATCCTTCAATGATGGGATTGGCTTCATTGTCTTGCGTGAAGCTCATTTCTGAGAAGTTCCATTTTCGCGTTTGAGCGTCAGGATTGTTTTTGCCATTGGCAAAGTTGATCTTCGAAATTTCCGCAAGATGTTGATAGTCGAGCCCAAAGCGCTCATCATATACATCACATAGGTCCGAGAACATGGCGGGCCAGAGATATTTCGCACCCTGTGCTTCGCGTCCTACCCACGCTGCCGCTCCAAGGTTTTTTGCGGCCATACTGCCAGGAATATTCCGCATAAGTTCAACGCCCACAACACAGGCTGTCTCGTAATGTCCGCTTTCGATGTCCCTCATGGCGGCAAGGATCGCAAGTGAACCTGACGCGCAAGCGCCTTCGTGTCGAGAGGTGGGTATGCCCGAAAAATCAGGATGCACATGACCAAAATAGCCGCCTAACATGCCTTGACCTGTAAACAGTTCAGCGACGAAGTTTCCGACATGGCCGACATCGATGTCTTTGGGGTCAAGATTAGCGTCCTCTAATCCCGACAGCACAGCTGTCGAAAAAAGATCAAATAGCGACTTATTTAACCGGCTCCAATTTTCAGAAAAGTCGGTCTGCGCACCGCCAAGAATATAAATTCTCTTACCCATTGAAGGTCTCCATTTACGAATATCCTAACTCTCGTGCTTAGTTAGGGCAAGGGTTAGTACGTTTATGAAAGTGACATATGTGACGAAGCTTGCAAAATTGAGCTAAATTGGGTAGCAGTTACTTGCGTAAACATACCTACTTTTATGTCGTCGATTTGAGCTAGACTGGAGACCGCAATGAACGCACCATTTACACCATTCGATGCCCTGTTGCAGGATGCGCCCTTTGGGCATGAGCATGGCCCCATGCTGACGGGACCTTTCGCACCAGTTCTGCAAGAAGAGGTTTTAACCGACCTGCCAGTTGAAGGTAAAATCCCTGCCGATTTGAACGGTGTTTATCTGCGCAATGGTCCAAACCCAAGGTTTAAACCAAAGGGTGCTTATCATCCCTTTGACGGTGACGGCATGATCCATGCTGCGCATTTTCAGGATGGAAAACTAACCTACCGCAATAAATGGGTGCGTACCGAAGGCTGGCTTGAAAATGATGCCAAGGGTGAAGAAAGTCATTGGGGCATTATGTCGAGCCTCAAAGGACGCGATGATATGCCGATGGTTGATTCAGCCAATACCGATGTGATCGGACATGCGGGTAAAGCTGTCGCCACATGGTATTTAGCTGGTAAACCTTGTCTCCTTGATCCGATTACTTTGGAGACGCTGGATATCGTGGATTATTCCAACGCCCCGGGCCAAGGGGTCTCGGCTCATCCCAAAGTGGATGAAGAAACCGGAGACATGATGTTCTTCGATTATTTCGATCACGCGCCACATATGGCGTATGGTGTTGTTGATAAGCACGGCAAACTCGTACATCACGTTCCGATAGAACTCCCTGGAGGACGTCTTCCGCATGATATGGGCGTGTCCAGAAAATACTCTGTTTTACATGACCTACCTGTCTATCATGATGAAGCAGCCTTGGCAGCGGGGCGTCATAAAATTCGATTTAATGCCTCTATGAAATCTCGTTTTGGGGTCATCCCGCGTTACGGAAAAGCAGAGGAAATTAAGTGGTTCGAATTCTCACCTTGCTTCTTGTACCATGTTATTAATTGTTGGGATGAGGGGGATGAAGTCGTCATGGTGGCGTGTCGTTTTATGCCAACCAAAAATGAAGACGGAACGATTGACGAGGTCCGTACGGCTAAAATGATTGCCAAGCTCGGTATGAATGCCCGCCTTTGGCGTTATCGCATGAATGTGAAAACAGGGGAGTCTTCTGAGGAATGCCTCAACTCAGATTTGAACTGTGAGTTCCCGAGTTATAATACAACACGAACAGGTGTTTACAGCCAATACGCTTATCTCGTTGACCACAATCCAAAGACCTTACATTGGACCGGTATTCGCAAGTTTAATACGGATACAGGTGAGAGCCTTGGCAATTATTCAGATGGCGCGGCGGATTGCTGGTATAGTGAGCCTTGGTTTGCGCCTGCTGATAACCCGCAAAGCGAAGATCATGGCTATGTCATTACCTTTATGTGGAATGATAAATTACGTGAGCAAGAGCTTCAAGTTTTTGACGCTCTGGATATTAGCGCTGGTCCGCTTGCCCGTGTGAAAATGCCTCATGCTATTCCTGTTGGCTTCCATGCCTGTTGGATGAAGCCTTCTCAAATCGAAAGTTGGGCCTGATGTCTAATCCCCATTTTCGTTTGCATTTCAGCATAGCTTAGAACACATCCCGCAATCATAAACAGTTTGATTGGGAAGCCAGCTATGCGTGAATCTTGGAGATGGTTTGGACCAGAAGATCCAGTGACGATCACGGATATACGTCAAACGGGCGCAACAGATATTGTTAGCGCTTTGCACGCCATACCCGCTGGCGAAGTTTGGCCGCTTGATGCCATCCAAGCGCACAAAGCCCTGATTGAAGATGATAACGCTGGGCATTCGCCTCTGCACTGGACCGTTGTCGAAAGCATCCCTGTTCATGAAGATATTAAACTGGCTCGTCCGGGGCATGAAAAATACATAGAGGCTTGGGCCCAGTCCATGGAAAATCTCGCCGCATGCGGGATTAAAACGATCTGCTATAACTTTATGCCCGTGATCGACTGGACCCGCACCGATCTGAGTTACAAGCTCCCAAGTGGCGCTTATGCACTGCGGTTCGACCAGAAAAAATTTGCAGCTTTCGATCTCTTTATTCTTAAACGTGAGGACGCGGCGGCAGAATATACGGACGTCGAGATAAATGAAGCGAAACAAATTTTCGACGGCATGTCTGATGCGGAAAAGACAGAGCTCACGAATAATATCATTGCTGGATTACCCGGTAAAATGACGGATAGCTATGGTCTGGACGATTTCCGCACCATGCTCGCGAAATACAAAAATGTGGACAGTGACACCCTACGTGCAAACTTGTTTTCATTCCTGGAGACTGTCTTGCCCCGTGCCGAAGCACATGGTGTTAAACTTGCCATTCATCCTGATGATCCACCAAGGGATATGTTGGGACTGCCGCGCATAATTTGCACGGCTGATGATCTTGATATCCTATTCGCCGCACAGCCTAGTCCCTCTAATGGGATCACGTTGTGTGTGGGAACCTATAGCAGTCGTCCCGATAATGATCTTCCCGCTATGGCCAAGCAATTTGGACCCCGTATTCATTTCTCTCATCTGCGCGGTGTCAGTCGTGATCCCGATGAGCAGCGCTCTTTCTTTGAAGCGAGCCATCTTGATAGTGATATTGATATGGTCGCTGTTATCAAAGAATTGCTCAGTGAAGAAACTCGACGGGCGCAGGACGGGCGAGATGGGCAGGATATTTTCATTCGGCCCGATCACGGGTTTCAAATGATGGATGATATAGGCAAAAAAGTGAACCCGGGGTATTCCACCATCGGGCGCATGAAGGGTTTAGCCGAAGTACGCGGCGTTATTCGCGCGCTTTCTGCTCAATAATTCAAGATCAGAGATTAAGATAACCTCCAAGCGTTAATGCGTCATCATCAAGATATGCCGCGCGCGAAGCCGGTTGCATTCAGGGGAAATAGTATGGCCGACACATTGAGGAACAAATTTGCGAAGGGATTGGCGCTTTTCCTTCCCGGGATATTCTTACTCGGTTTCAACTTAGGCACGGGCAGTGTCACAGCGATGGCAAAGGCTGGGGCTGAGTATGGTATGGGGTTGTTGTGGGCCATTGTCGTGTCGTGCCTGTGTACATTCTTCATGATCAATATTTACAGTCGCTACACATTGGTGACTGGTGAAACGGCGCTCCAAGCGTTTAAGAAACATATTCACCCAACAGTTGGTATATACTTTATCGCGGCCTTAACCTTTGGTGTCTGTGGCAGCGTCATGGGCGTCATGGGCATTGTTGCAGATATTTGTTACGAATGGTCAAAGACCTTGGTTGAAGACGGTATTGCGCCGATCTGGTTTGCGGCGCTATTCTCTGCGCTTGTGTTTTTCATCTTCTGGAATGGAAAAACCCAATTCTTCGAACGTAGCCTCGCCGTGATCGTTGCCATCATGTCAGCGTGTTTCTTATTAAATTTCTTCATCCTCATGCCGCCACCTTTCGACATCATCAAAGGACTCATTCCAAGCATTCCGCAAGTCGCTACGGACTCAGGCGCGGGGCCATTATTGGTCATCGCATCTATGGTCGGAACCACCGTATTTTCGGGCCTCTTCATTATTCGGACGACTTTAGTGAAAGAAGCAGGTTGGACTCTCAAAGACTCAAAAACACAACGCAATGATGCGATTGTATCCGTGAGTCTCATGTTCCTGATCAGTGCGTCTATCATGGCAGCTGCGGCCGGAACGCTACATGCAGAAGGATTAGGCCTATCAAGAGCGTCGCAAATGATCGAGCTCTTAGAACCGCTTGCAGGTTCCCTTGCAATGACGCTCTTTGCTGTTGGGATCATCTCTGCGGGTGTCTCTTCTCAGTTTCCGAACGTGTTGATGCTGCCTTGGTTGATTTGCGACTATACTGAGACGGAGCGAAATATGACCCTCCCGAAATATCGCCTTATGGTTTTTGGGATCTCATTACTTGGCCTTGTCGTTCCATTCTTCGGGGCCCGCCCGGTCTCGGTAATGATTGTGTCGCAAGCCTTCAACGCGGTTATTTTACCTATCACGGTGGCCTGTAT
>CALHXF010000189.1 GCA_938040095.1 uncultured Caulobacterales bacterium | reverse complement strand
CACGGAGCAAGCTATAGAGTTCCGTATTCAGTCAGATAAGTCACCAACGATTCAGTTTGATACTGCGTCGGGGATTCCACTTTATACGCTTTATGATGAAGAATTTGATGTAAATGACCACGATAACTATGTGGATCGTCTACGTGTTCGAATCGACAATGACTTGGAGCGAGAAAATTCGTTCACGTCCGGACGTTTGGATTTCGACTATAAGGTCGACAAGGGCATGTTCACGACCCTCCAAACTGGTTTACGGTTTGGTCGTCAAGACTATATTTCCACTCCAGGCGGGTCAGATACTTTTTCTGGCGCGAATGGCCGAACATCATTTGAAATTGAAAATGATGGCGAGTTCACGTTTAACGGAACTGAAATTGTTGATGACGATTCCTCTGACGCAGAAGCTGCGCCGTTTGTGAATATTATCGCAGCAACGAACGAGGCTTGTCGTGGCCAATTCCCTGAGACCGATTTCTTGTCTAACCTTCGTGGGAATAATGAGCTCGTAACGCAGGTGGATTCCAACGGAAATGTCACGGGAGCCACCAGCTCTTGGGGCGTTTTTGATGCGCAGTGCGTCGCAGACACTTCAATTGCTGCTCTCAATCAAGTGACGGCACTACTGAACCAACTATCCATCGATACTAACGGAAGTAACTCAAGAGTGCTCGGTGCGATATCTGGCGATATTCCGACGCTATCCAGCGACAATTCTAGGACAACTAACGTCCAAGAGGATACTCTCGCGCTGTACGCGATGGCAAATTATGAAACGACCTTTGACAGCCTGCCCTTGAGGGGTAACTTTGGTATGCGCGTTGTGAATACAGAAGTGACATCTCGCAGTTTTCGTCAAGGTTATGAAATCTCTGAAGATGGTGGAGAGTTTACCATTGCTGAGGCGGGAGATGCTATTCCAGTTAGCACGAAATCCGATTACACAAACTTCTTGCCAAGTGCGAATGCCATTCTGGAGATCTCTGATGACAAATTGTTGCGTTTCGGTGTGTTCAAAGCGATTTCTCGGGCTGACCCTGCCGATATGGGATTCAGCCGCAGTTTTTCGACACAAAATGAAGTCGATGGCGAGCCAATCACAAATCGTAATGATCTCATCCAGTCCGTTAATGCGTCAGGAAGTCCCGCGATTGGGCCTTTGACGTCTTGGAACTATGATATTGGATTTGAATGGTATCCAAATAGGGATTCTATACTTGCTATCGGTTCGTACTATAAAAAGTTTGATGGTCAGTTCGAGAACGTTACTGAAAATGAAACCTTTGTTATTGATGGCCAAGATATCACCCGGGCTGTAAGTGGTCTTCAGGAAGTTGCGCAAGAAGGTAGCGGCTTGGTTGGCTTCGAAGTTACAGGTTCTCATCGTTTCAGTTATCTTCCTGGCTATTTGAGCGGCCTTGGCGTGAAAGCGAGCTATAACTACGCGTCTTCTGACTTTGAGTTTGAAGATAGCCTTTATGGTGATGTTTTCGAGCGTGACGTTAACGGAAGTCTTGTTCAGACAAATACTGGTATCGTTGCACCTGGTGGATTGCCTGGACTATCTGAGAATACATTTAGTGGTACGGTTTACTATCAAATCGGTGGATTGGATGTTTCAGCGATCTATAAGTACCGTGATAATTACTTCCAACCAGCGACATCGAACGGAACGCGCTTGAGGTATATTGGAGAAGTTGGTGTTTTGGAAGCTCGCGCATCTTACAAAATCAACGATAACTTCCGCGTTTCTGTAGAGGCGATCAACTTATTGGATGCTGAAAAAGAGCAATTCCAATGGGTAGAAGATAACCAGTATGAGGTTAACTCATATGGTCCACGTGTCTTCTTTGGTGTGCGCGGACGTTTCTAGACTGAATTTTGATATCGCGGGCAACGGTTTCGTTGCCGCTTTATTGCAAAAGACCGCCTTTTTGGCGGTCTTTTTTTTGCCTACCAGTTTTTAGACGACAGCGGTGTCATTTCTAAATTGGTATGGACATTTCAAACCATGTCAGCATAGTGCAGTCTTGGACGGGGCATTAAGGTTGAGCCATGACTGAGAAGAGACTTTACCATACGGTAGCCAATAAGCTTTTGGAGTTGATTGACTCAGGCGTTTTTCCGCCAGGTTCACGTCTTCCAGGAGAGCGTGATCTAGCGAAGCGCTTTGGCGTAAGTCGGGTTTCCATTCGGGAGGCAGGCATTGCCCTTCAGGCGCAAGGACGTGTCGAGATAAAGGTGGGCTCTGGGGTTTATGTCCTCGATCGGTCCAGCTTGCCTGTTTACGGCTTGCCAAAGGTCGGTCCGTTTGAGCTGACCGAAGCGCGGGCCCTCTTTGAGGGTGAGGCTGCGGCGCTCGCGGCTCCAATGATATCTGACGAAGATCTAGTGCGTTTAGAACGCCTTATCGAAATAATGACCGGTGAAGTTGAGGATGAACTTGGCCCTGTTGAAGCTGACGCTGAATTCCATCTCACTATTGCGCGTTCCACGAATAATCACGCGATATTATTTGTCATCGATAGTTTGTGGAAGATGCGGGAAGAGGCTTCGCAATTGCAAGAGGTCTATGAGACGGTCTGTCACAAGGACCATCGTGATCGTGAAGATGAACACAGGTTGATTCTTGAAGCTTTGAAACGCAGAGATTCCTCCGCCGCAAGAATAGCGATGCGAGCGCATTTTTCACGCATGATTGAAGCGCTTCTTGTTGAGTCCGAAGCGCAAGCGTTACGCGAAGTGCAACGAAAGTCCTCTGAGAGTCGCTCTCGTTACACATTGTCCCAACAAACAGAGTAGCATGCCTCCCCGAATATACCAATTGTCTGAATTGGTCGTATTAATTGGTTGACAGGCGTTGCTTTTATTGGGCTATGCTGTTCTAAATGAGCTCGAGGAACCGACTCCTATAAAGGAACGTATCGGGTCTGTGCTCTAAAGAGGCTTGGCATGAATAAGCGTGGAAATTTTCAAGGGGCTCACGGCCTGTTAAAACCCGTCACAATGACGGCTATTGCATCCGTATTGATATTGTCAGGCGCGCTCGCATCTTGTGCACCTGCTGCATCCGATGGTGCAGACTCAGCGACCTCCTCGACACAGACCGAGACAGGCGAACGTGTTTTGGTGTCCTCGCAAGAAGAATATGAGAAAGCCGTTGGCGGGTTGAGCGCAGGTGATACGCTTGTCCTTGCGGATGGTGAGTGGGAAGATTTTGAAGTCCTCTTCACAGGCCAAGGTACAAAAGAAAAACCCATTAAATTGACGGGCGAAACGCCAGGTAAGGTCTTTTTGACAGGGCAATCTAATCTCAGGATTGCGGGTGAATGGCTAGAAGTTTCTAATCTTGTATTCAAAGATGGATTTACACCGACACGTGAAGTCATTTCTTTCCGCAAGGATAAAACGGAACTGGCGAATAACTCTCGCATCCATAACGTTGTTATCGACGATTATAATCCATCAGAGCGAACGTCGGGTGATTTCTGGGTCATGATGTATGGTAAAAACAATCGGTTCGATCACAATACGCTTGTAAATAAACGTAATCGCGGCGTGACGATGGCCGTTCGTATGGATACCGAAGAGAGCCGAAAGAACAATCATCGCATTGATCATAACTATTTCGGACCGCGTCCGATCTTGGGGTCAAATGGTGGCGAAACTTTGCGCATCGGAACAAGTCATTTTTCACGCAGTGAGAGCTTAACGCTAGTTGAAAATAATTACTTCGACCGCTGCGACGGGGAAGTTGAAATTGTATCTTCCAAATCTGGCGGAAATGTATTCCGCAATAACACGTTTTCAAAATCTCGCGGAACACTGACATTACGTCACGGGAACGACAGTCTCATTGAACGGAATGTTTTCTTAGGTGAGGGCGTAGACCACACAGGTGGATTTCGCGTCATCAACGCACGGCAGACCGTGCGGGATAATTACATGGAGGGGCTAACGGGTTCTCGTTTTGGCGGCGCATTGGTTGTCATGAATGGCGTACCAAATGGTCCGATCAATCGCTATGACCCTGTGATTTCTTCCGTCATCACAAACAACTCGCTGATCAATAGCGATAATATCCAACTGGGAGCGGGCAGTGATTCAGAACGCAGCGCGCCGCCATCTGATACGCGCATGGAAGATAACCTGATCGTCCATAATGCAGGCCGCAATAGCATGACGGTCTATGATGATATGTCTGGTATCGCGTTTAAAGGAAACGTCAGTAACGTTGCCCTGAAGCCTCTCGAAACGTCTTTCGACGTAAGTGATGTAAAATTAGAGCGTGCTGAAAATGGATTGTTCTACCCAACTGGCGGTGTTCAAGTCGGTGCGCCTCGCGACATCGTTGTAACGCAGGCGTCCGAGACGGGCGCGTCCTATTATCCGAAAGCGGGAACTGCAACAGAATTTGGGTCTGGAAAAGTTCATGAAATTAAACCGGGTGAAGGCAATCTGGCGAAGCTCGTGGCTCAAGCCAAAGACGGAGATATCATTCGGTTGTTGGCAGGGACACATACTGCCGACCGAGTCATTACGGTCACGAATACGCTCAAATTTGAGGGTGCTACTGGAACCACACTTCTTTATGAACGTGACGCGCTATTTGAGATTCAAGACGGGGGCAGTTTGCGCGTTGAGGGGCTGACGATCTCTGGTTCAGATACACCCGATAGTGCGGGCAATGTTGTCATCCGCACAAGCCCTTATTCGATGTTGGAAAACTATCGTTTGGAAATCGCAGACACCGTATTTGAAGACCTCGACGTCAATCATTCCTTTGATGTGATCTCTACGGCGAAAGGCACCTTTGCCAACCACATTTCTTTGGAGCGTGTAAAAGTGTCTGACGCGACGGGCCATGTTTTGCGACTAGACCGCGAAACCGATGATTATGGCATTTACGGCGCTGAATACCTCACGATCACGGATAGCGAGTTCTCGAATATCGGCGGCACAGTTGCCACTGTTTATCGAGGCGGAACGGATGAGAGTACATTCGGACCACATGTAACCGTGACAGGGTCCAAATTTACGGAAATCGGTGCAAATAAACGCAACAAGACTGGCGGAAGTTTTCTTCTACATGGCGTGCAGGTGACGAAATTCGACAAGAATACATTTTCTGATACCCGCCCTCTGGTCATTGATCACACTGTGGGTGAGCCGAAGACGCAGCTTCTGAATAATGACTTTGGGGGTACAGGCGCACCGCGCATTCGTGAGCTTAACAGCGACGAAAAAAACACAGCCATTCTCTCGGGTAATCGGGGACTGTAGATATGTTTAGAACGACAACACTTGCGCTCGCCGTTGCGGGTCTTGCAGCCTGCTCGCCTCAAACCGCGTCCGATGCGTCAGCAAATATAACGAAAAGCCAGCAGGACGGTTCAGGTTTTGATAAAACCTTGAAAGAAGCCCGCATCAAATTAGATGCCGCTATGTCTGCTCCGCTTACGGTTCCCGTGCCGAAAGATCCAGGTGGCGGATATACGCATGAGACACATAAAGCGAATTTCTCGCTGATGTATGATGCTGGGCAGCTTTATGAGCTAACGGGTGATAAAAAATACGCTGACTTCGCAGGTCAAGCGATGCTCGATTATGCAGACGTCTATCCGAGTTGGGGATTACACCCCGCTAAGAAAGAACAATCCCCTGGGAGAATGTTCTGGCAGAATCTGAATGAAAGCATGTTCCTGCTGCATGTTGCCCAAAGTTATGATGCCGTAAAAGAGGCTCTCACTGACGCACAACGTGAGAAAATTGAAACGGACTTACTCCGTAATATGGCTGATTTTCTATCCGTAGGCGCACCTGAAACATTCGATAAAGTTCATAATCACGGGACTTGGGCCACGGCTGCCGTTGGCTTGACGGGTTACGCGATCGGTGATGATAACTATGTAGAACAAGCTTTGCTGGGATTGGATAAATCGGGGGAGGCCGGCTTCCTTAAGCAAATGGATGTGCTCTTCTCACCAGATGGGTATTACAATGAAGGGCCCTATTATCAGCGGTTCGCTCTCAAGCCTTTCGTTATCTTTGCGCAGGCCGTTCAGAAAAATAATCCAGAACGTAAGATATTCGAAAAGCGTGACGGCATTCTAAAAAAGGCGACCTATTCGCTTATCCAACAAAATTATGGTGGTTTGTTTTTCCCCATAAATGACGCGATCAAAGACAAAGGCATTCGGACGAATGAACTCCTCCACGGTGTAGCGATTGCCTATGAACTCACGGGTGATAAAGGCTTGCTGTCCATCGCGCAGGAACAAGATACATTCGTTTTGACACCAGAGAGCCGCAAGCTGTCTCAAGATTTGGCCGCAGGAAAAGCGACGCCTTTTGAATATAGATCGATGCGTCTTTTGGATGGTCAACGGGGCGAAGATGGTGCGCTCGATATTTTACGCGCGTCTGATGATCCCAATGATCAAGTCGTTGTGATGAAACATACAAGTCAGGGTTTGGGCCACGGTCATTTCGACAAGTTGGGAATGCTCTACTACGATAATGGAAGTGAAATTATTCGCGACTATGGCGCTGCGCGTTTCTTGAATATAGAAGCCAAATATGGTGGGCATTACCTCGCCGAGAACGATCTCTACGCGAAACAAACAATTGCGCATAATACATTGGTCGTTGATGAGACGAGCCATTTCAGTGGTGTGACGGAAACGGGTAATAAATTTGCGCCTGAGCTGGGGCAGTTTGTTACGACACCTGATTTACAACTCTCATCAGCGCGCACATCTGACGCTTATTCAGGGGTCGAGCTTTCCCGTAAGACGGCGATCATTACGGATGCTGCGTTCTCGAGACCGATTATCATTGATGTCGTCACCGCCGACAGCGAAACGACACACAAATATGACTTGCCATTTCACTATAATGGTCAGCTTATTGATACCAATTTCGAAATTTCAGCGGATAGCCAGTCTCGATCACCGTTGGGTAAAAAGAACGGGTATGAGTATATATGGAAAACGGGCCAAGCTGTGCCTGTGAATGGGTTGTCTCAATTAACATTCTTGCTGGACCAAAGGTTCTATACGCTCTCAACCGCGACACCTGATAATACTCAGGTGCTTCTGGCTGAGACAGGTGCGAGTGATCCCAATTTCAACTTACGTCGTGAACCCGCACTAATTTTACGCGCGGATAATGCACGCGATGCGCGCTTCGTGACTGTCATTGAAAGCCACGGTGAATATAACCCAACACTGGAATTTACGGTCAATAGCCACAGCAGTGTAGCTTCTGTTTCCCATCAACAGGAAACGGGGTATGAGCGCATCGAGATTCTCTCTATATCGGGCAAACAGGTAACTCTCTTGCTCGCGGAGACGACTGAAGAGTTTGAAACAAAAGATGCATCGGGAAGAACCATAAAATGGCGAGGACCTGCCCATCTCATAAAATCTGAATAACGAACTGAACTTGATCCACACGCAAGCTTCGAAAACAAATTATCAAAACCTAATTTTTTAGACATCGAAAGAAAAGAATATGACTGATCTATCCGGAAAAATTGCAATCGTCACAGGCGGTACGCGCGACATTGGCCGTGCTTGCTCCATTCAACTTGCCCAAGCTGGTGCAAAAGTTGCTGTAAATTACTGCAACAATAAAGCCGCTGGCGAAGAAACATTGGCTGCGATTAAAGCGGTTGGCGGAGAAGCTATCCTTGTAAAAGGTGACATGACGAAAAAGGCTGATGTTGATGCACTCGTTGCTGCGACAGTTGAAGCCTTTGGCAACGAAATCCATGTTCTTGTCAACAACGTTGGCGGCCTCGTCGCCCGTAAAAAACTAGCTGAAATGGACGAAGACTTCCTAAACCACGTTGTAAGCCTAAACATGAACTCTACGTTCTTGGCAACACAGGCGGTTGTTCCACACATGCCAAGAGGCGGCTCCCTTGTGAACCTCGCGTCCTTGGCGGGTCGTGACGGCGGCGGCGGCGGATCTGCTGCCTATGCCCTTTCCAAAGCGGCTGTTATGTCATTTACACGCGCTATGGCAAAAGAGCTTGGCCCAGACGGTATTCGCAGCAATGCATTGTGCCCAGGCATGATTGACACAACGTTCCATGACACATTCACGCCAGATCACGTGCGTACACATGTTGAAAATAGTGTTCCATTGCGTCGTCAGGGTAAGTCTGAAGATTGTGCAGATCTCGTTGTTTATCTCGCATCTGGCAAGTCCGCCTATATCACGGGCGCGAACATCGACATCAATGGCGGAATGTTCTTTAGCTAGAGGCATGAAGAACCTTGTTTTAAAATTCAGTGCGGGGGCCTTGGCTTCCGCATTTTTTTTGAGTCCCGCCTTCGCGCAGATGTCCAATCCAGGCTTTGAGGCTGGCTTCGAAGGTTGGGACGTTGGAGGGGCGGAGGGCGCCGTTGCTTTGTCTGGCGAAGGTAAGGCAGGTGAACATTCTGCGAAACTCACGGCAGAAACGGGCCTGATTAAGCAGGTCGTGTCTCTGGAGCCTGGCCACCATTACCAACTCTCAACCCAATTGCGTGGATCAGTACTGTTAGGCGTCAAAGCTGACGGTCGGCTATATTTTGACCGGTTGAAAAATAAAAGAAAGTGGTCGGCCGCGACCCTCAACTTTAACTCAGGTCAATCCACAACCGCGACTGTATTCGTCTCCTACAATGGCAAGACGGGGCGATTAGATGATTTTGATTTGAAGGACAAAGGCATCCAAGAGGATCAAAAATTAAGCCATTTCGTTTTGTCAAAAACATCTGGCGGTACAGGTCTGTCTCCAACGTTACCGCCCTCAGAAAATTTTGATTTATCGAACTGGTATCTCTCCATCCCTGTCGATGAAGATAAGAATGGAAAATCTGATAGTATATATGAGGCAGCTCTGACGGCTGGCTTTGAGGACAAACGCTTTTTTTACACGGGGCAGGATGGCGGCATGGTGTTTCGCGCAACCGTTTCTGGTGCCAAAACATCGAAAAATACTAGTTACACTCGGTCCGAACTCCGGGAGATGCTGCGGGCAGGCGATACGTCTGTCTCCACGTCCAAGCCAGGCTTGAATAATTGGGTGATTGCCTCGGCATCCGATGCTGCCAAGGCCAAAGCTGGCGCGGTTGGTGGGACTTTAGGCGCAACCCTTATGGTTGACCATGTCACGACAACGGGCGTTTCCAATGAAGTGGGTCGCGTCATAATTGGGCAAATTCATGGATGGAAAAACGAGCCTATACGACTGTATTATCGTCGCCTCCCAGGTCATGAAAAGGGGTCGATCTATTTTGCACATGAGCGTCAAGGCGCCGAGGGTAAGAAGATTAAGGATAACTATTATGATCTGATTGGGTCACGCGCATCGAATGCTAGTGATCCGACAAATGGTATTTCATTAGGTGAAAAGTTCTCCTATCGGATTGACGTGGCGGGGACGATCTTAACCGTATCTATCTTGCAGCACGGGCAATTGCGCGCTGAAAGGACGCTCGATATCCGTGAAAGTGGATATGAAATAGACAAAGAATATCTCTATTTTAGAGCCGGAGTCTACATTCAGGATAAGACGGGTGAGCCGGACGATTACGCGCAGGCGACATTCTACGCGTTGGACGTTAAACATTAGCAGCCTGCAATGCGGTGGACTGACGTTAGACAACCTGACCAAGTATTACGCCGGGGCTTCGCCCAACATTCCTGCTAAATCTGTCTCTATTGCGGTAAATGCGAATGTCTGCTGTTCTCCAAAAGCAAACGTTAAAGAGTGTCTTAAACCGACCAAAGAAGGCCGCTCGGCAGGGCTATCGGATTATTCACATTCTGCCCCTAGAGGGGCACCTTACGAGCTTTCTCTGACTAAATCATATTGTTCACGCGCTTCATCTATTTTTTCGAGATTTTTGAGGGCCCATGATCCTAGGGCGTTTACAGGTTCCCGCAGTGAATTGCCCATCTCAGTCAGGCTGTATTCGACCTTAGGCGGGATTGTCTGATGGTAGACCCGATTGACCAACCCATCTCTTTCTAACTTTTTTAATGTCAGGCTGAGCATGCGCTGAGAAATTCCTAAACTTCGTTTCAGTTCATTGAAACGTCGCGTCCCATATTCAGAAAGAGAGATAATCACAAGCATGCTCCAGCGATCGCCAACACGCGTCAAAACCTCGTTGATACGATCGCAAGTCGGGCATTTCGTTGTCTCGAGCATGTTGGTTCCTTGTTTGTTACCGAGGTTCATATTTGTGCCTTCTTGCAAAGGAACTGGGTTTTAAATACATAGTCGGTAACTAAACTATACCTGATTTTTTAGGTGCAAACAATAGGACGATGAAATGACGCACAAGACCCTGCTGGAACAACTAAACTGGCGTTACGCCACCAAGAAAATGGATCCCAAAAAAGTGGTTCCACAGGAAAAAGTTGACACAATCATCGAAGCCATCCGCATGGCGCCAACCTCCAGCGGAACGCAGCCTTTTGAACTTCTTGTCGTCACAAACCCAGAGCTGCGGAATGAAATCTGCATAGCTGCGAGCAATCAAGCTCAGATCACGGACGGCTCGCATGTTTTAGTCTTCGCCGCCTGGGACAATTACACAGACGCGCGCATTGATGAGGTCGCCGACCTGAACACTGAAAAGCGTGGCGATTCACCGATGATTGGCCAATATTATGGTAACCTGAAAGCGAGTTACGTCCCGCGCGACCCTGAAGTGAATTATGCGCATGCGGCCCGTCAGGCTTATATCGCACTTGGGATTGCGATGGTCGCTGCCGCTGAGCAGGAAGTTGACAGTACCCCCATGGAAGGATTTGACCCCAGCAAAGTCGACCAGATTTTAGGCCTGAAGGAACGTGGCCTGCGCTCGGTTGTCCTCTTACCGTTGGGCTATCGTGATCCAACGGGTGACTGGTTATTGAATATGCCAAAGGTACGAAAATCGCGCGAGACTATGGTTACACAGATCGATTAATTCACAGCTGAATATAAGAAAAGCTCTCGTTTTTTAGCGGTAATGAACCACCAAAATACTGACGCATGAAGTACGGACAATCCTATGATAACCCAAAATGTTATCCCAAAAGCGTTCAAACGTCGCATTACGTTGGGGCTGTCTATCGCGTTGCTCCCTATGGCGGCGCAGGCTGCGTCACCCGTAAGCCCATCGACGCCAGAGGGTTGGCTTCCACATTTTGAAAGCCTCATCGCTGTGATGATTATTTTGACGGCTTTCTTGGTAGCTTGGTTACTCAATCACCAGCGCCCAAAATTCCGGGCTTCAGGTACATTTTTGGCGGCCCTGTCTTGTTTCGCGATTGTCGCTTGGTTCGTCGGGTCCTTAGGCACAGGGGTTATAGAGAACCCTAAAATTCAAGCGCCTATGGATCTCGCCAAACCTGCATTGCTGTGGATGCAAATCCTTGTCGCTCTGTTGGGCGGTATCGCTCTGCTGCTCATCGCCAATGGTCAGCGCAAGCAAACCGAAGAGCTTGAACTGAGCGCGCGTAATGAAACGGGCAGATACGGACGTGTGTCGCGTATCTTACATTGGACAACGGCTATTTTATTTATTTTCATGATTCCAACAGGCATTTTCGCCTCGATGATTCCAGAAAATATGTGGTTTCGGACTGAGTATAACGTCATCCACAAAACCATTGGCTTGACGATTTTTGGTCTGGTGGTTGCGCGCCTCATCTGGAACCGAATGTCGAAACGTCCGGAATTAGAGGCCTCGCTAAAGCCCAAGGAACGCAAGCTCGCACATAGAGTCCACATTCTGCTCTATGTCATCATGGTCGCTATACCGGTGACGGGCTATGTTATGACGAGCCTTCACGCATATCCCTCTTATTTCTTCACGCTCAAAATTCCGCCGTTTTTACCTGAGAGTGACAGCTATATTATTTGGGGTTTGTTCCATAAATATCTGCTGCAATATCTCGTCTACATAGTTCTCGGAGCGCACATCATTGGCGCTCTGAAACATCATTTCATCGACAAGCACAAAACGGCGATTAAGCGCATGGTTGGCTAGGGGCTAAACTGTTTAGGTGATGTATCTGAGCGTCCTAAAATCGCCCAAAGTAAGACACTGAACTAATGTTGGATTTTGCGGGCAATGGAGACCTTGGGTATTCCATATTTTTGTTGTCAAAGCTTCAAAGGCGAGTTTGTCCGAGCTGTAATGTTTGGTCAACTTTGGCCGAATAAATAGCGAGTCCTGCGACCTGAATAACTCGCAATAGGGTTCTAGATTGCCACAAAATGAAAAACCCACCGCAACTTTCGTTGCGATGGGGTCTGATGTCTTAAAGCTGTACCGATGAGTTATCTTTGAACGCGGCCAGATCCGTCGCCGCCCATGAGGGCTTCAACTTCTGTGCGGTTCACGCGGTTGAAATCACCGAGGACGGAATGTTTCAGTGCGCTGCCTGCGACAGCGAACTCTAGGCTTTGCTGACGATCTTCATACAGGTTCATGCCTGCAATGAAGGCAGAGGCGAAGCTGTCACCGCCGCCAACGCGGTCAACAATATCTGTGAGTTGATATTTCTTAGAGGATAAGAACCCATTTTCACGATCACGCATGCAAGCCGACCAACCATTGACGTTGGCGTTTACAGCCGCGCGAAGTGTAATCGCAATCGTCGACATGCCAGGATAAATATCGAGAACTTTCTGGGACAGCTCTTCATATTTGCTGAGGTCCAAATGACCGGAGCCGCTTTCGACATCAACATCGACAGAAATACCCAGAGACTTCTGACAATCTTCTTCGTTCGCGATACCAACATCAACGTGTTTCACGAGGTCACGCATGACCTCTGGGGCCGTCTTACCATATTTCCAAAGCTTACCACGGAAGTTGAAATCACATGAAACTGTGACGCCTGCTTTTTGGGCTTCTTTGACGCACTCAAGAGAGAGGTCTGCAGACCCTTGTGACAAGGCAGGGGTGATACCTGTGATGTGAAGCCATTTTGCGCCTTTGAAGATCGTTGGCCAATCGAAATCACCAACTTTTGCTTCGCAGATAGAGGAAGCGGCGCGGTCATAGATGACTTTAGAGGCACGCTGGTTCGCACCTGTTTCAAGGTAGTAGATACCAACACGGTCACCAGAACGACGCACATGCTCAGTATTCACGCCAAGCGCGCGAAGGGAGTTGATGGCGTTTTGCCCGATGTCATTGTCTGGAAGTGCAGAAATGAAGCCCGCATCTAAACCATAGTTTGAGAGTGAAACCGCGACGTTGGCTTCGCCGCCACCGAAAGTTGCTTCGAATGATGGGGATTGGAAAAACCGCTCGTAGCCATTTGTCCGAAGGCGAAGCATGATTTCGCCGAAAGATAGAAAGTCAGTCATTTTACGATTTCCCTTTATGAGTTTGCGATTGCGATCGCGTCTTTTGCTAATTTTGTGATGGCTGCGAAGTCACCGGCGTCAATCGCGGCCTTTGGCGTGAGCCATGATCCGCCACAGGCGAGGACTGCTGGTACGGCTAGATATTCATTTAAGTTCGCAGCACTTACGCCGCCCGTTGGCATAAATTGAACATCGCGAAAGACGGAGGACAAGGCTTTGAGCATTTTCGGTCCACCGACGAGGGAGGCAGGGAAGAGCTTCACAGTACGAAGTCCGAGGTTCCAAGCTTGTGTTAATTCTGTTGCCGTCGAAATTCCCGGAAGAATTGGAAGTCCTGCGTCTTGCGCAACTTTGACAGACGCGGGATCAAGTCCAGGCGACACGATGAATGTCGCGCCACGGCGAATGACTTCTCGGCTCTGATCTGCACTGATAACTGTGCCTGCGCCGACGTGGGCATGTGGGAATTCTTTTGCGATCGCTTCGAGGCAATCCAATGCAGCATCTGTGCGCAAAACAACTTCAAGAACGTCTAAGCCGCCTTCAAGCAAAGCTTCCGAAATTTTCAAGGCCGTTTTTGGGTCATCCGACTGAACCAAAGGGACAACCCGTTTCGCTTGTAAAGATTCTATGAGAGCGCTCATTCTGTTTTCCTCTGTTTAATCGACGTACAGGTTTGGAAAGAAGCGCGTGGCTCCGTGTCTTTCCCTGAAATCTTTTTATTATTGACAGTTCCACATATGGAACTTAATTCCTTATGTGGAATATTTATAAAACTATCAAGAATTGTCAATCCCAAAACGGGGTTATATTGCGATCTGAAGGGCGGAAACGATGTCAGCGATAGGAAATGCCTTTAAACTCATCGAGCTTGTCGTCGCAAACCAAGCAGAGGGCCTAAACTTCACAGATATCCTAAATGATTCAGGGTTGCCGAGATCGAGTGCGCACCGCCTTTTAAAAGAACTGTGCGCGCTCAACGTCCTGACCTTTGATCCTGAAACAAAGACTTATAAGGGCGGGTTTTCATTGGCAGCGCTCGGAGCGCATGTAACCTCCAATTTTGATATACGCCAGAATAGCCGCTCGGCTCTAAAAGCCATGCATGATGACTTGGGCTATGTTGTCACCCTCAGCATTTGCGGAGAAGAGCGAGGCATATATATTGACAAGATCGAGTCTCAAGATTTTGGCATCCGTCTCCATTCCGAAGTGGGGAAATCATTTCCGCTGCACTGCACCGCTATGGGAAAGGTTCATCTCGCCTATGGCGATGCGACGCTCGTTGACCGCGTTATAAATACTGGTCTTGCGGCGCATACCCAGCAAACGATTACGTCGCCTGATGTTCTAAAGGTGGAGCTACAGCAGGTCAGAGAGCAAGGTTACGCGATTGACGATGAGGAAATTTCGCGCGGTTTGACCTGTATTGGTGCCCCTATTCTTGGGTTAGAGGGAGAGGTTATTGCCGCCCTCAGCCTCACGGCTCCAAGCCATATCTATGAAAATGGGATACCGAAACAGGTTATCGAAGCCAGACAGGCCTATGCAGGGCAAGCGTCTCTCATCTGAGCGGATAAGGCGGAAGGCCTTACCAAACCGGGAAATTTGGTGGGTAAGGTGCCTGGTCATTGGTGTGGTCTTTGAGAAAACGACCTAGTCCAATGTGTCCTACCGCATAGTCCACGTTAAGCCGTTTAAACGACTGCCTCTGATGAGAAACCTGAGTGAGGGGCAATATAGTAGCCCTGAATAGCGCGTGAAATCGTTTCCTAGAGAGTGATTTTACGCGGATTTTCCTCAAAACATCAATGTGTGGATGAAATGTGTGGCAATCTAGCAACATGACGATAGAAAATTGAATTGGTCATACCAATTATAAATAATTGGTTGGAGAATGGGCTTGACACTTTCCCCCATAATGGTGCCTAACGGATTCGCAATAAAACTAAAAAGTACATCTCAGGGGAAAACCTATAATGTCACAACCTATCCGAAATACGCTCAAGGCGTCGCTACTCTTTAGCGTCGGCCTCTCCACAATGATGTTCGCAACAGCGGCTTCAGCTCAAGATAACCAGGCTGGAGATGATGTCGTGATCGCGACAGGCATCCGTCAAGCCTTACAAAATGCGCTGAACGAGAAGCGCCAAGCAAGCAGCCTCACGGAAGTTATTCTTTCCGAAGATATCGGTAAGCTTCCAGACCAAAACCTCGCTGAAGTTCTAGAGAACCTACCTGGTATTCAAATTACGCGTACGGCTGGTGTTGGTACTGGCGTTCAAATTCGAGGAACTTCAGATAACCGCGTTGAAATTAACGGCGTTGCGACTGTTGGTTCTGGTTCTGGGCGTAGTGGTATCAGTTTCGAAGATGTTCCTGCTGCTATGATTGCGGGCGTCGAAGTCACGAAAGCGCCGACAGCGAAGACAGTTGAAGGCGGTATCGGCGGTACAATTAACCTGCGCACTATTCGTCCACTTGATTTGAAAGAGGATGACCTTCTTGCAAACGTGCGAATTCAGGGCGAAGACAGCAGCCTTTCAACAGACGGCATTACACCTCGTTTGTCAGGAACACTTGGTAAAAAGTGGTCTAATGCTAAGGGGCAAGAATTCGGCGGCGTAGTGAGCTTGTCTTATTCAGAGCAAGACGTAACAGCGTTCCGTCCACGTGCTGACCGTGATAACGACAGTCTCGCAGACCTTGCCAATGGGGGTAATCTCGGTACACTTCCTCTTTACATTGCACCTCAGTTTTTCGTCCAAGATTATGATAACTTCGAATATGAAACACTAAACCTCTCTGCTTCTCTAGAAGCGCGTCCAAATGAAAACATGAAGGTTTATCTTGATGTCATTGCGAATGATCAGCAGCGCCGTCAGGAAAGCTCGCGGATTCAAGCGTCAGGCATTAGTGCTGGTGACCTGTCTCAAAGCGTCGGAAATATTGCAGAATTTGAAAACGTCAATTTTGGGTCTTTGAATGGTCAGGACCTCGGTTCTATCGACGTGGCAGCACGCGGTATCGTGCCTGTTCAAGCTGATGGTACAGATGGTAACTTGCGTTTCTCAGGTGATACAAACTCTCGTCTGACAGACAGTCGTGTCATTCGTCTAGGTACTGAGATTGAGCGCGGAAACCTTTCCGCCACGATTGAATATTCGAACTCAACATCTGAGTCCACTACACCGAGCTTCAATACCACGCTTAACTTCATCAACCCGAATGTTGCGACCAATTCTACAAATGAAAACGGAACACCGTTTATCTACGATCTAACAGGTGGTTCACTTACATTCGCTGTCCTTCAGGACCCTGCATTCGGCGGCCCAACGACTGCACAGTTGCTTGATCCAGCCAACGTCGTTCTACGTGACGTTAATATTGGTAATAATAGCGTC